>SLIG01000106.1 GCA_007135755.1 Cyanobium sp. | reverse complement strand
GAGCGGGCCTGCGCCGTGCTCGCCGCCGAACTCGGCGCCGGCCGCCACCGCCTCACCAGCTTCCGCCGCGAAACCCCCGCCGCCATCGCCGGCGCCGAGCGGCTGCCCCTGGTGGCGGCCTGAAGCCAACGGCACCCGGTGACCACCGGGTGCTCTGGAACACCGTCGTGGCAGGCGGGTCCTGCCCACGATGGCGTCAGTGCGCAGCGCTGCGGCCGGAGCTTTGAACCCCATCCCGATCTCCGCAGCAGCCACAGCCGCGCCACCCCTCGACGACGCCGGACTGATCCAGCTGCTGGAGGGCCTGCACAGCGACCTGCTCGCGTTCGAACGTGACTGCGCCCACTGGCTGGCGCCCGTGCAGCCGCACTACCGCGAGAGCGCGCGCAATCTGCTCCATTTCATCGCTTTCCACCGCCACAACCATCCCGGCCTGCAGCGGCAGCTGCGGGAACGGGGCCTGAGCTCGCTGGAGGGCTGCGATGGCCACCTGCTGGCGAGCCTCAGCGCCGTGATGTCCCGCCTGGCGAGCGGCGGCCGGACGAGCGGCGCTCAGCCCCCCGGACCAGCCGCCTCACCGAGCCATGGCCTGGCCGTGGAGCTGCTGCAACGGCACTGCGAGCAGCTGTTCGGCGCCGCCTGCCGGCTCCAGGGCAACGCCATCATGGTCACCCTGCCCGCCGAGGCCGCCCACCACTCCAGCCTGATCCAGGAGCTGGTGGAGGCCGGCATGGGGATTGCCCGGATCAACTGCGCCCACGACGGCCCCCAGGTGTGGCAGGCGCTGGCGGCCCGCGTGCGCCAGGCCGCCAGCAGCTCCGGCCGCGCCTGCCTGGTGAGCATGGATCTGGGCGGGCCCAAGCTGCGCACCGGCCGGCTGCCCGAGGAACCCGGTGTGGTGGATGCCCGGCCCCGCCGCGATCGCTACGGCCGCCTGCAGCAGCCGGCCCTGATCCTGGCGGTGGCCCCGGGCCGGGAGCCGCTGGAGCCGGAGGCCGGCATCACCACACTGCCGGTGCTGGCCCTGCCCGGGCCCACCCTGGAGAAGCCCCTGGCTCCCGGTGATCGCTTCAGCGGCCGCGACGCCTCCGGCCGGGTGCGGGAACTCACGCTGGTGGAGCGCCGCGCCGAAGGGCTGCTGCTGGGCTGCCGGCAGCACTGCCGGTTCACCGCAGGACTGCGCTTCCGCCGGGAGGGTGGCGGCGGCGGCGAGCTGGAGGTGGCGCCCCTGCCCCCCTGCCCCGGCGAGCTGCTGCTGCAGGTGGGCGACACCCTGGAGCTCACCGCCGCTGTGGCGATCGCACCGGTCGGCCGCGGCCGCCACACCATCGGCTGCACCCTGCCGGAGGTGTTCCCGATGCTCCAACCCGGTGAGCGGGTGCTGTTCGACGACGGCAAGCTGGGGGGCGTGCTCCGCCAGGTGAGCGCGGAGGCGGTGAGGCTCGAGATCACCGACGCCAAGCCCCGCGGCACCCGCCTGCGGGCCGACAAGGGCATCAATTTCCCCGACAGCGACCTGCAGCTGCCTGCCCTCACCGCCAAGGACCGGCAGGACCTGGCCTTCGCCTCCGCCCACGCCGACATCGTCAATTATTCGTTCGTGAGTCAGGACAGCGACGTGGAGGCCCTGCAGCACGAACTGGCCAGGCTGGGGGCCAGCCGGATGGGGGTGGTGCTGAAGATCGAAACCCACCAGGCCTTCACCAACCTCCCCCGCCTCCTGCTCACGGCCATGGGCCAGCCCCAGCCCCTAGGGGTGATGATCGCCCGCGGTGATCTGGCCGTGGAATGCGGCTGGGAAGCCCTTGCCGGCATCCAGGAGGAGATCCTGCGCCTCTGCGCCGCCGCCCATGTGCCCTGCATCTGGGCCACCCAGGTGCTGGAGGAGATGGCCCGCCACGGCACCCCCACCCGGGCGGAGATCAGCGACGCCGCCCTGGGGGCCCGGGCCGACGCCCTGATGCTCAACAAGCGGCCCAACATCACCGCCACCGTGCGTGCCCTGCGGCAGATCGCCGCCGGCAGCCTCAGCGGCCAGCCGGAGCACCCCAGCCACCGCGACCGGCTGGTGTGCTGCCAGAGCTTCCGCACCTGACCGGGCAGGCTGGCAGGACCTGCGCGAGCACGCCCGATGACCTCAGCCGGTGGAGTGCTGCTCAACGCCGCCGGCGGCCTGGGGCTCTTTCTGCTCGGTATGGCGCTGATGACCGAGGGGCTGCGCAGCCTCGCCGGCAACCGGTTGCGCCAGGGGCTGCTGCGCTTCACCCGCTCCCCCTGGAGCGGCGCCTTCAGCGGCGCCCTGGCCACGGCCCTGCTGCAATCGTCGTCGGCCACCACGGTGGCCACGGTGGGCTTCGTGAGCGCCGGTCTGCTCAGTTTCCAGGCCTCCCTGGGGATCATCTTCGGGGCCAACATCGGCAGCACCGGCCTGGGCTGGCTGGTGGCACTGCTGGGCATCAAGCTCAACCTCAGCCAGCTGATGCTTCCCCTGCTGCTGGTGGGGGCCGCCCTGCGCCTTCTGGGCCGCGGGCGGCAGGCCCAGGTGGGGATCGCGCTGGCGGGGTTTGCCCTGCTGTTCACCGGCATCGCCGCCCTGCAACAGGCCATGGCGGGTCAGGGCCTGCTGCTCGACCCCGGCCGTTTCGATGCCGGCACCGTGATCGGCCGGCTGCAGCTGCTGCTGCTCGGGCTGCTCACCACGGTGATCACCCAGTCGTCGGGAGCGGGGGTGGCCACCACCCTGGCGGCCCTGGCCGCCGGCGCCATCGCCCTGCCCCAGGGTCTGGCCCTGGTGATCGGCATGGATGTGGGCACCACGATCACCGCGATCCTGGCGGCGGTGGGGGGCAGCCTCAGCGCCCGGCGCACCGCCGCCGGCCATGTGGTGTTCAACCTGTTCACCGCCGGCCTGGCCTTCACCGTGCTGCCCCACTACCTGGGGGCCCTGGAGCGGTGGTGGCCGGCCCTGGGCCGCCAGGACCCCGAGTTTGCCCTCACGCTCTTCCACACCGGGTTCAACATCGCCGGCGTGCTGCTGGTGCTGCCGTTCACGCTGCCCTTCGCCGCCCTGGTGAGGCGGCTGCTGCCCGCCGACGGGGACCGCACGGTGGATGCCCTGGCCGACACGCCTCCCGAGGAGACGGACATGGCCATCGGCCAGGCCGAGACGGCGATCAACCAGACGTTCGTGACCCTGCTCGAGCTGCTGCGCCGGGCCCTGGCAGAGGAACCCAGCCGCCGCCAGACCCAGAAGCTGGAGGTGCTGCAGGCCGACCTGGATCGCCTCGAGCTCTACCTCGATCAGATCCACCTCGCCGGCCTCAGCGAGCCCCTGGGCCGGCACCTGGTGCACCTGCTCCACGGCCTCGATCACCTGCAGCGCCTGCATGAACGCTGCGACGAGGAACCGGAACGGCTGCGCACCGTGGTGAGCAGCGCCTCCCTGGCCGGCGAGCGTCAGGCCCTGCAGCGCCTTGTGGAGCGCCTGATCCCCCTCACCCTGGAGCGTCAGTGGCGTGAGGCCGCCGCTGCCGCCAGCCGCTGCGCCCGCCGCTTCGAGCAGCTCGAGGATGACTACCGAGACGCCGTGCTGGCGCGGGTGGCGGCCGGGGAGCTGGACGTGGACGGCGGCACCGCGCGCCTGGAGGCCATGCGCTGGCTGCGCCGGGTGAGCGAGCACCTGCAGCGCATCAGCAGCCACCTGGCACAGCAGGACTGAGGCCGGGATCAGCTCCTGGGGGTCAGTCCTTGAGCAGCGAGCCCTTGCTGCCCTTGAGCTGCTTCCACATGCGCCGGATCTCGTCGTAGGCCTCCTCCTGGCTGAGCTTGCCGTTGCTCTGCAGGCCCACCAGCAGCCCCACACGGTCGGCGAAGGTCTCCAGGTTCTGGTGGAACATCACCCGCTGGGGCGACCAGTCCTCGGCCCGGTAGGAGGAGTGGCTTTCCAGGGGCGAACGCACGCCGGGGGCGTCGCTGGACAGGCTGTCGTCGGGACGACCGTCGTCGGAGGAGGGCCTTGAAGAGGAAGAACTCAAGGGGGAAATCCTGCAGGTGAATGCCCTGCACCGCACATCCGCTCAGGCTAAGTGTGGCTTCTCCACCAACGCCGCCCCAGCTGGCGCTCAGTGTGGCCTGCAGCACCGACGGCCCGCCCGGCTGCCCCCAGGATGCCGCCGGCGCATGCGAGCGGCATGATCTCGACAAGCCTGGTGTCCGACGTGATGGTGTGCCTGCTGCTGCAGGCGTCCCTGTTTGGCGGCGCCCAGGTGCTCGACCGCTGGATCGTCCCCGAGGCACCGTGCTGCGTCCAACCCCTGGTGCCCTGACCTCCCGCCGGCTGGAGGAACGGCCGGCCAATCTGCCAACAGAGCTCTACGTGCATGGCGGCCGCCAGCCCTGCCGGCTGAGCGCCATCCTCTTCCATCCCGGCGGAGCCGAGCTGCGTGCCCTGCACACCGCCCACGACCTGCACCAGCTCAAGACCCTCGACGTGCCGGTGTGGCTGCGGGTGGTGGGCCTGTCCAACCCGGATCGGATCACGGCCCTGCTTGAGGGGCTGGGGATTCCCCCCCTGCTGCTGCCGCCCCTGCTGGAGGTGCCCCAGCGGCCACGGGTGGACAGCCTCGATCAGGCCCTGCTGGTGGTGCTGCACCGCCTGGCCACGGCCCGTGATCCGGCCCACCTGATCAGTTCCCAGGTGGGGCTGCTGCTGATGCCCAACCTGCTGGTGAGCTTCGAGGAGGCCAGCCAGGGGGAGTCGTTCCCAGAGATCACCGGCTGGCTGCGCTCCAACGCCAGCGCGGTGGAGCAGCGGGATCTGGACGACATCCTGCACTACCTGATCGATGACGTGCTCGATGGCCTGTTCCCGATCCTCGAGCAGATGGCCAACCGTCTCGATGAGCTGGAGGAGGCGGCCCTCAGACAGGCCAAACCCAGGCTGTTGACCCTGGCCTTCCAGCACCGCAGCAACGTGCGCCGGATCCGCCACCAGATCTGGCCGCTGCGCCACCAGATCCGCAGACTGCTGCGGCAGCGGCAGCAGTTGCTGGGGCCTGAGGCCCTCGCCGGCTTCAGCGACATGGCCGAGCAGGTGGAGTTGCTGTTCGAGAACTGCGAGCTGCTGCGCCACCAGTGCGATGGCATCTCCCAGGCCTATGCCGCCACCGTGAGCAACCGCATGAACCAGGTGATGAAAACACTCACGATCATCACCAGCATCTTTGCCCCGCTCACCGTGATCGTGGGCATCTACGGCATGAATTTCGACTACATGCCCGAACTGCACTGGCGCTACGGCTACGTCTTCTCACTGCTGTTGCTCATCGTGGTGGCGGCTCTGCAGGTGTGGCTGCTCAAGCGACGGGGCTGGTTTCAGGACTGGACGGCCCCGCGGTAAGACAACCTTCCCTTAACCATTCAGGTGGACGACGACCGGGAGAGTGGGGCGATGGCAGCAGCCACGCCGATCCTCAACGGCGACCAGGCCCATGGCCTGATCGCCCAGCACTGCCGCCAGCTGGTGGAGCTGCAGGGTCCCGTGCTGGCGAACCGCGAGCCCGAGCCGCTGCGCCAGATGGACGGCCACGTGCGGCGGCTGCACACCACCCTGCTGCAGTTCGAACCGGCCCTGGACCTGCCCGAGGGCCTGAGCGTCAAACGGCTGGCCAAGAGCCAGCGGCGGCTGGCGATCGCCAGCGATCTCGAGCGTCTGCGCGAGCGTCTCGATGCCGTCTTCCTGCCCCAGACACCCGAGCGGGAGGTGCGCCGGCTGAAGCCGGTGCTGCGGCAACTGAAGCGCGAGCGGCAGCTGGCCCACGACCATCTCGGGGAGGCCCTGCGCAGCCCAGGGCATCTCGAGCAACTGGCCCTGCTGCAGGGCTGGCTGCGGGAGCCCCGCTACACGGCCCTGGGCCAGGAGCCCCTGGGAGCCTGGCTGCTGGAGTGGCAGGCAGACCCTGCGCCATTGCTGCTGCACCGTGGCTGGTGGGTGGCTGACCGCCGGCAGGAACCGGCCAGCCTGCGGGAGCTGGGGGCCTGCATCGAGGCCCATGGCCACCGGCTCGACAACCTGCCGCTGGCCAGCTCGGCGGCTCTGCGCCGCTGGCGCCAGCAGCTGCAGCGGGGCCGGGATCTGCTCGCTGAACTCGATGATCTGGAGGTGCTGCACAAGGCCATCGACGAGCAGCTGCGCGATGGCATCGAGCGCACCGTGCCCAAGCTCGACTGGCTGATGGAGCAGCACCACCTGCAGTGCTGGCGGCTGTGGCGCGACCTGGCGGCAAGCCTGCTGGCAACGCCGAAGCGTCAGCGCCGCCCCCTGCAGCGGCTGGTCGAGGGGCAGGAACGATCGGGTGTGGCGGGGCGCCTGCGAACAGCGCTGATCCAGCTGGCCGCCCGCCTCGGATGACGCCTGTGCCCGATGCACGTCCGCCACGACTGTGCATGTGTTCTGGGCTACAGCGGCCTGTGGTCCGCTCACTCCTCAGGACGAGAGAGGGTCGTTACGTTGCGGCGCGGTGCCCGTTGGGCATCTCCCTATCGGTGTGAGGACCCGATGAAACTGTTTCAGCACCTGCTGGTTGCTCCTGCCGCGCTTGGTCTGCTGGCCCCAATGGCCGCGACCGCTGCAGAGATCAACCTCGATGGCGTCAACCAGTACGCCAGTGACGAGCAGGTCACCAGCATCTCCCAGTTCCCCGACGTCCGTCCCACGGACTGGGCCTACCAGGCGCTCGCCAACCTGATCGAGCGCTACGGCTGCGTTGCCGGCTACCCCGACGGCACCTTCAAGGGCCAGCGGGCCATGACCCGCTTCGAGGCCGCCGCCCTGCTCAATGCCTGCCTCGATCGCGTCACCGAAGTGACCGACGAGCTCAAGCGCCTGATGGCCGAGTTCGAGCGCGAACTCGCCATCCTCAAGGGCCGCGTCGATGGCCTCGAGGCCAAGGTGGGTGAGCTGGAGGCCAACCAGTTCTCCACCACCACCAAGCTGCGCGGTGAAGCCAGCTTCATGCTGGCCGGCTCCCCCGACTTCGACAGCCCCCTGCGCAACTCCGACGGCAGCCGTCCGGCCCGGCCGAACGAGACCACCTTCAACTACGACCTGCGCCTCAGCTTCGACACCAGCTTCACCGGCAAGGACCTGCTGCGCACCCGCCTGCGCTCCGGCAACTTCAGCTCCCTGCCCTTCCGCAGCGGTCTCTTCACCCTCGACAAGGCCACCGGCACCGACGACAGCGTCAAGATCGATCGTCTCTTCTACCGCTTCCCGGTGGGTGACAGCGTCAACCTCACGGTGGGCCCGCTGGCGCGCAACACCG
>SLIG01000042.1 GCA_007135755.1 Cyanobium sp. | reverse complement strand
TGGTCATACTTGGGAAACACCCAGGCGTAGAAGTCGGGGGATACATCAGTGCCGACGTACATCTCCGCCAGGTCTTCGTAGTAGCTCATCTCCTCGGGAGGCAGCTTGATGCGCTCCTGGAAGGCGATGGCCACGTTGTAGTCACCGGCGTCCATGGCCTTGGCCACCCGGCTGTTGGCGCCATCGGCTCCAACGATCAGGTCGACCTCCAGGGTCTTGGTTTCGCCGGTGGCTTCACCGCCGCTGTAATCGGAATAGGTGAGGGTGTAGGGGCCCTGGCGCTGGGCGCCCGTGTCGATCTTGGTGACCAGACCGTTCACGAGGTGGGCGCCGAGATCGGCCGCGCGGTTGCGGAGGAAGGCATCGAGCACTTCGCGGCGGCACATGCCGATGTATTCATCCTGGTTATCCAGATGGATGTCCACCTCGCGGTTCGAGGGGGAGATCATCCGCATGTTGCGAACTTTGCGATCGATGATCGCATCGGGAAGATCAAACTCGCTGACCATGCACAATGGGATGGCCCCGCCACAGGGCTTGGCGTTATCAAGTTTGCGCTCGAAAATCCAGGTCTCAATGCCGGCCTTGGCCAGAATCTCGGCTGCGCAGGAACCACTGGGCCCACCGCCCACAACTGCCACTCGCAACATCGAATGCTCGCCCCAGAGGAGTTGAGAAGTGGCCGGACGGTAACACCGTTGTTCGCGGGCGGGGGGCTGAACCGGGCTTCCCACCTAGGATCTTCACGGTGTGTTGTCGATGGGCTGCACGCCTCGGTCGTCTCCGTTCTCTTCAGCCATCGCACCGCCCCAGCCCGCTTCTCGGCAGCCCAGCGCCCGGCGACTGCAGTCCGGGGGCGGCTGGCGAGGGTCCGCGGCCGTGGCCGATGACATCCCCGTGGCGCAGCGCAGCCAACCGCCGCGCCCCCCCCGCTCTCCCCTCCTCACGCGCCTGGGACTGCTGGGCTTGGGGGTGTCGGCGCTGGCCGTGGGTCTGGCGCTGCTGTTTCCCGACCCCCTGCGGCTGTGGCTGACGCCCCCTCCTGTGCGGGGGCTGGATGCCCGCACCAGCGCCGATGGCCGCCTGCTCGGCCACTTCCCCTACGAGGAAGCCTCAGCAGCCGAGCTGGTGGAGGTGGCCCCCGGCCAGGCCCTGCAGCGCGATGCGGCCCAGGCCCTGCTTGCGATGCAGCGCGCGGCCGCCGCTGATGGGGTGCAGCTGGTGGTGCTCAGTGCCTTCCGCCCGGCGGAACTGCAGGAGGAGCTGTTCTTCGCCGTCAAGTCGGAACGCAACCAGAGCGCCCTGGAGCGCGCCCAGGTGAGCGCGCCCCCCGGGTTCTCCGAGCACAGCACCGGCTATGCCGTGGATCTGGGCGATGCCTATGCCCCTCAGAGCAACCTCTCGGTGAGCTTCGAAACCACCCAGGCCTTCAGCTGGCTGCAGGCCAACGCCGCCCGCCACCACTTCATTCTCTCGTTCCCCGAAGGCAACGTCCAGGGCGTGAGCTACGAGCCCTGGCATTGGCGCTTCGAGGGCACCGCGGCGGCCCTGAAGGTGTTTGAGCCGGCCCATCGCCTCAGCCGCGCCAGCGACACTGGCCCCTGATGGGCAGGGGATCCATGCCGGAGCGCTGGCAGCGAACCGGTGAGCTGGTGCCCTATGGGGGCCATGATGGATATGCACCGTCGGCTAGGGTGCAGGCAGATAACAACCCAGATCGCAGGAATTCTTAAAGTATGAGCGGCGCACATCCCGGCACGCCGATTCGCAACATTGCGATCATTGCCCACGTTGACCACGGCAAAACAACCCTGGTTGATGCGCTGCTGGCCCAGTCGGGCATCTTCCGCGACAACGAAGCGGTGCCCACCTGCGTGATGGACTCCAACGATCTGGAGCGGGAACGCGGCATCACCATCCTGTCCAAGAACACCGCGGTGGACTACGAGGGGATTCGCATCAACATCGTCGACACCCCCGGCCACGCTGACTTCGGCGGTGAGGTGGAGCGGGTGCTCGGCATGGTGGATGGCTGCCTGCTGATCGTGGATGCCAACGAGGGCCCCATGCCCCAGACCCGCTTCGTGCTCAAGAAGGCATTGGAGAAGGGCCTGCGGCCCATTGTGTTCGTCAACAAGATCGACCGGGCCCGGGTGGATCCCGAGGTGGCTGTCGACAAAGTGCTCGACCTGTTTCTTGAGCTGGGTGCCGACGACGACCAGTGTGACTTTCCCTACCTGTTCGGCAGTGGTATGGCCGGCTATGCCAAGCCGGACATGAAGACCGAGAGCGACAGCATGCGGCCGCTGTTCGATGCCATCCTTCGTCATGTGCCGCCGCCGGTGGGTGATCCCGCCAAGCCTCTGCAGCTTCAGGTGACCACGCTTGACTACAGCGATTTCCTCGGCCGGATCATGATCGGCCGCATCCACAACGGCACGATCAAGGCCGGTCAGCCGGTGTCCCTGCTCCGCGACGACGGCAGCGTCAAGCGCGGCCGCATCAGCAAGCTGCTGGGCTTCCAGGGTCTCCAGCGGGTTGAGATCGAGCAGGCCAGGGCCGGAGATCTGGTGGCTGTGGCCGGATTCGATGAGGTGAACATCGGTGAAACGATCGCCTGCCCCGATGAGCCCAAGGCACTGCCGCTGATCCGGGTGGATGAGCCCACCCTGCAGATGACCTTCGTGGTCAACGATTCGCCGTTTGCCGGCAAGGAAGGCAAGTTCGTCACCAGCCGGCAGGTGCGCGACCGGCTCCAGAAGGAACTGCTCACCAATGTGGCTCTGCGGGTGGAAGACACCGACTCACCAGATCGCTGGTCCGTCAGCGGCCGTGGTGAGCTGCACCTCGGCATCCTGATCGAAACCATGCGTCGCGAGGGTTATGAGTTTCAGGTGAGCCAGCCGCAGGTGATCTTCCGTACCATTGATGGCACGCCGCACGAGCCGTTCGAAACCCTGGTGCTGGATGTGCCCGAGGCGGCGGTGGGAGCCTGCATTGAGAAACTCGGTGTGCGCAAGGCCGAGATGCAGAACATGGAAACCACCAGCGATGGCCGAACCCAGCTGGAATTCCTGGTGCCGGCGCGGGGTTTGATCGGCTTCCGCGGGGAGTTCATCCGCGCCACCCGAGGGGAGGGGATCATGAGCCACTCCTTCCTCGACTATCGGCCGATGCAGGGTGAGTTCGACACTCGCCGCAACGGCGTTCTGGTCGCCTTCGAGGAGGGCACGGCCACCTTCTATGCCCTCAAGAACGCCGAGGATCGCGGTCAGTTCTTCATCACCCCCGGCACCAAGGTGTACAAGGGCATGATCGTGGGCGAGAACACCAGGCCCCAGGACCTGGAGATCAACGTCTGCAAGGCCAAGCAGGTCACCAATATCCGCTCCGCCGGCGCTGAGGTGCTCGACACCCTGCAGGCACCGATGCAGATGACCCTGGAGCGGGCCCTGGAGTACATCGGTTCCGACGAAATGCTCGAGGTCACGCCGGAATCGATCCGTCTGCGCAAACTGCCGGTGAAGAAGACCGCTCGCCGTTGACACTGGATCCGGAGGAGACCCGACTGCTCGCCGATCCACGGCTCCAGGAGGCCATCCGCCTGTTCAACGCGGCTGAGTGGTACGCCTGCCATGACCAGTTCGAGGAGCTCTGGCATGAAACCTCCGGGCCCATCCGCCCGGTGCTCCAGGGCATCCTTCAGATCGCCGTGGCCCAGCTCCACCAGGCCAACGGCAACCGCCGCGGTGCCACCGTGCTCACCGGCGAGGGACTGGGCCGGTTGCGCTCGGCGGGGGCCCAGGCCCTCGGCCTGGATCTCGAGGCCCTTCGGGCCAGTGCCCGCGGCTGGTTGAGGGCCCTGCAGGCGAACGTAGCCTCACCTGCGCTGCCGCAGCCTGTCCTGCTTCCCCACGCCCCTGGTGTCGATGGGCCCCATCGGTAGATTCGACCCATCGGCACGTCGCCGCGACCGGCCTGCCCTCCACCACCCTGTGCACGCTGTCTCCCGGCTGAATCCACGCCACCTGCTCGGTCTCGGCCTCAGTGGCCTGCTGCTGTGCGCCGCGCTCCCCGCCGGCGGACAAGCCCAGTCCAGGGATCACGCGGATGCCCCTGGCTCGGGCATGATCTCGATCGAATCCGACCTCCAGCGCGCTGACAACGTCACCGGGGTGATCACGGCATCGGGGAATGTGCGCATCCTCTACCCCGATCGCCAGGTGGTGGCCACGGCCCGCCAGGCCCAGTACTTCAGCCGCGAGGGGCGGGTGGTGCTGAGCGGCGATGTGGATGTGATTCAGCTGGATGGCCCCTCGATTCAGGCCGAGCGCATCACCTATCTGGTGGACCAGGAGCGGGTGATCGCCGAACCCGCCAGCGGCGAGCAGGTGCTCAGCCGCTTTCCGGTGACGCGGCGCGGGGGCCAGGAGCCTGCGGCGCCGGCCCCATGACCCTGGTCCTTGACGACGTGGTCCTGGCCATTGGTGGCCGGGTGCTCGTCGACCATGTGACGATCTCGCTGGATCCCGGCGAGGTGGTGGGCCTGCTGGGCCCGAACGGCGCCGACAAGACCACAACCTTCGGTCTGGTGACCGGACTGCTGCGCCCCGATGGCGGCCGCGTCCTGCTGGACGACGAGGACATCTCTGCGCTGCCCATGCCCCGCCGGGCCCGTCTCGGCATCGGCTACCTCCCCCAGGAGGCCAGCGTCTTCCGCCAGCTGAGTGTGCGCGACAACCTTCGCCTCACCCTCGAGCAGAGCGGCACCCCCGAGCCCCTGCGCCGCCAGCGCCTGGACACCCTGATCGCCGAGTTCCACCTCGGGGCCTTCGAGCATCGCCGGGGCTACCAGCTCTCCGGGGGCGAGCGCCGGCGCTGTGAGGTGGCCCGGGCGCTGGCGGTGGGGGAGGCGGGTCCACGCTTCCTGCTGCTCGATGAACCCTTCGCGGGGGTTGATCCGATCGCGGTGGCCGACCTGCAGGAGCTGATCGGCGGGTTGCGGAGCCGCGGCATGGGCGTGCTGATCACCGACCACAACGTGCGCGAGACCCTGGCGATCACCGACCGTGCCTACATCCTTTCGGAAGGGGCGATTCTGGCCTCGGGTCCATCGGCGGAGGTGGGCCACGATCCCCTGGTGAGAAGCCACTACCTGGGGGAGGGATTCCGGTTGTGACCATGGCCCACCGCGCACTCCGAAGCCTGACGGTCCCCTGGCGGCGGTTGCCGCTGATCGACCGCTGGCTGCTGGGTGAGCTGATCGGCCCGCTCCTGTTCGGCATCGGTGCCTTCACGGCCGTGTCGCTCTCGGTGGGAGCGGTGTTCGACCTCGTGCGCCGCATCGCCGAATCGGGCCTGCCGGTGGGGATCGCCCTGCAGGTGCTGGCCCTGGAGATGCCCTCCTTTCTGGTGCTCTCCTTCCCGATGGCCACCCTGATGGCCTCCCTGCTCACTTACAGCAAGCTCTCGGGCAACAGCGAACTGACGGCCCTGCGCAGTGTTGGTGTGACCACCTGGCGCATGGTGCTCCCCGCAATGGCCCTGGCCCTGGTGATGACCCTGCTCACCTTCGGTTTCAACGAAGCGGTGGTGCCCCACACCCTCATCCAGGCCAAGGCCACGCTCGATCAGGCGGTGGGACGGGCGGTGGTGGGGGAGGACCGCGAGCGTGTGAGCTACTCGCGCTACGACCGGGTGACCCAGCCCGACGGCAGCCGCGAGCGCACGCTCACCCATTTCTTCTATGCCCAGCGGCTGAACCAGGGGGTGATGGAGCAGGTGACCGTGCTCGATCTCTCCCAGCCCGGCCAGCGGATGATGCTCACCGCCGAGGAGGGCCGCTGGAACGAAGCCGAGGCGATGTGGGAGTTTCTGGAGGGCAAGCTCTACGTGGTGAGTGAGCAGGGAGGGGAGAGCATCACCTCGGCGCGCTTCGACCGTTACCTCTATCCCCTGGGCAACCAGCCCCTGCGGGTGGCCCAGCTGCCCACCGACGCCGAACTGCTCACCATCGGCCAGGCCCGCACCGCCGAGCGTCTGCTGCGGGAATCGGGTGATCCCGACGCCGCCCGCAAACTGCGGGTGCGCATCCAGGAGAAGTTCTCCTTCCCGGCCGTCTGTCTGGTGTTCGGGCTGCTGGGCAGCAGCCTGGGCGTCCGGCCCAACGGCCGCCGCAGCCGCAGCCAGGGTTTCGGCCTCAGCGTGCTGCTGATCTTCGGCTACTACGTGGTGGCCTTCAGCTTCAGTGCCATGGGGGTCAATGGCGCCCTGGCTCCCCAGCTGGCGGCCTGGTTGCCGGTGGCCATCTTCCTGGCGATCGGCACCGTTCTGCTGCGCCAGGCCAGCCGCTAGGCGTCAGACTGCTGCCCAGGTATTCCCCAAACCTTGTTCGACCTGTTGCGTGACCCGGTGACGGCCCTTGGCCTCGCCGCCTTTTTCCTGCTGCTCATCGTGCTGCCGCTGGCCTTCTGGTCACTCAGCGGGCAACGCAGCAGTGGCGCCGTGCGCCTGCTGGTGGCGGCCGCCAATCTCTGCCTCACGGCGCAGCTGGTGCTGCGCTGGCTGGATTCCGGCCACTTCCCGATCAGCAACCTCTACGAATCGCTCTGCTTCCTGGCCTGGGGCTGCACCCTGGTGCAGCTGCTGGTGGAGCGCAGCTGGCCCTCCCCGCTGGTGCCCGCGGCCGCTACCCCGGTGGCCCTCGGCTGCGTGGCCTTTGCCAGTTTCGCCCTGCCCGACCGGCTTCAGGAAGCCTCCCCGCTGGTGCCGGCCCTGCGCTCCAGCTGGCTGATGATGCACGTGAGCGTGATCATGCTCAGCTACGCGGCCCTGCTGGTGGGCTCCCTGCTGTCGCTGGCGGTGCTGTTCACCAGCCGCGGCCAGGAACTGGAGCTGCGCAGCAGCTCGATCGGCAGCGGCGGATTCCGCCAGGCGCGCCTGGCCAGCGACGGTCCTGGGGCGATGGCCGCACCGCTGCAGCTCAGCAGTGTGTCGATGTCGGTGGCCGAGCAGCTCGATTCCCTCAGCTACCGCACGATCACGGTGGGTTTCCTGTTGCTGTCGGTGGGCCTGGTGAGCGGAGCGGTGTGGGCCAATGAGGCCTGGGGCAGCTGGTGGAGCTGGGACCCGAAGGAAACCTGGGCGCTGATCTGCTGGCTGGTGTACGCCGCCTACCTTCACACCCGCCTGATCAGGGGCTGGCAGGGCCGCAGACCGGCACTGGTGGCCAGTGCCGGTCTGGTGGTGATTGCCGTCTGTTACATCGGCGTCAACCTGCTCGGCATCGGCCTGCACAGCTACGGCTGGTTCTTCGAGGGCTGATCAG
>SLIG01000107.1 GCA_007135755.1 Cyanobium sp. | reverse complement strand
TGGATGGGTTGGGCTGGTGGGCGTGCAGGAAGCGATGAACCCAGTTAAGCACCAAACGTCAACGCACAGATGCGCTATCCATGTTTCGTGTCATCACGCTGGTGTCTTGTCTTGATCGCAGCGGGGTGACCCGGTCGACCCACCCGCCAGGGGAGATCCCCCTCCAGTTCGATCTGGATCGAAAAACTCAGGATCGTGCGCACGATCACCAGCAGCCCCAGAGCCAGCACGCTGGAGATCGTCAGGCTGAGCGACACGGTGCGCATCAGGTCGGCCGCGATCAGCACCTCGAGGGCCAGCAGCAACACCTTGCCGAAGGTGCGGCGCGCCACCAGGTAGGAGGCCTTGCCGCCGGCAATCCGGCCCACGTAGATCGCCCGGCCCACGGTGATCGCGGTGCCTCCCAGGATCACCGCCACGCAGAGCACATCGAAGAACTCGGCGAACCGCGCCACGGCCTGCAGCGAGCCGTTCACCTCCAGCTCCATCGACATCAGGTCCACGGCCATCAGCCCCACCATCCGCGCGTGATCCGACGCCTTGACAACCTCCACGCTCTAGCCCGGTCGGGCCATCGCGGCCGCATGGGTGAGCAGCCGCAGATCAACTTGGCATCACGCTGCTGTGATAGCGCTGTATCCTCATGAGGTCACCACTCTGGTCACCACCGGGTCCCATGACCGCCACCCCCGCCGCTCCGCACCTGCGCGAAGACCTGCTTACCCCGCGCTTCTACACCACCGAGATCGAGAAGGCCGCCCGCACCCCGATCGAGGGGCAGCGGGCCGAATTCGAGGCCATGCTCGGCGAGATGAAGGCCGACTACAACCGCGAGCACTTCGACCGCAAGGCACCCCTCGGTCGGCTCAAGGACCTCTCCGCCGAGGAGAAGGAGGCCTACGAGAGCTATCTGGTGCGCTCCTGCGTGTCGGAATTTTCTGGCTTCCTGCTGTTCAAGGAACTCTCCCGCCGACTGGGCAAGGCCGGCCGGCCGGAACTGGGTGAACTGTTCCAGCTGATGGCGCGCGACGAGGCCCGCCACGCCGGCTTCCTGAACCGGGCCCTGGTGGCCGAGGGCATCGAGATCGACCTGCCCAAGCTGAGCACCAAGCGGCCGATCACCTGGTTTCCCCTGAGCTGGGTGCTCTATTCGGTGTATCTCTCCGAGAAGATCGGCTACTGGCGCTACATCCTGATCGACCGGCACCTCAAGGCCAACCCAGGCAACAGCTTCGCGCCACTGTTCGACTTCTTCGAGCCCTGGTGCCAGGACGAGAACCGCCACGGCGACATCTTCAACATGCTGATCCGCTGCTGGCCAGGGCTGCGCCGGGGCCTGCGCGGCCGGCTGCTGAGCCGCTTCTTCCTGTGGAGTGTGTTCCTCACCCACAGCCTCACGGTGTGTGAGCGGGGCAACTTCTACCGGATCCTGGGCATGGATCCAAACCTGTTCGACGCCGAGGTGATGCGCCAGACGAATCGCACCGCCCGTCGGGCCTTCCCGGCCGTGTTCGACCTGGAGAGCAGCGCCTTCATCGCCCTGCGCGATCGGATCGTGGACACCTTCCGCGAGCTCCGGCAGGCCCGCGGCCTGCGCAGGCTGGGCCTCAACCTGCGCTTCGGGACCCTGCTGCTGCGGCAGTTCTGTCAGCCCATGGTGGCCACCGGGGTGGACCGCACCGGCTCGGCGGAAGCCGGACTCCGGAAGGTGGTGGCATGAGCGCCGCCCCCTCCAGCGTGCCGGCCCCGCAGCTGCCCCACTTCGACGCACCGGCCTACCGCGCCGCCTTCAGCCGCATCAACGGCCTCGTGATCGTGGGTGAGGGCATGGCCGATCGCCACTTCCGCCGGCTGGCGGCGTTGCTGCCGGAGCAGCGCGATGAGCTGCTGCGCCTGGGAGCCATGGAGGGCCGGCACGCCGTGGACTTCGCCGGCTGCGGCCGTCACCTGGAGGTCAGGCCCGACAACGCCCTGGCCCGGCGCCTGCTGGCGCCCCTGCACGAGCAGTTCCTGGAGGCGGAGCGCCAGGGCGACCTGGTGGGCTGCCTGGTGATCCAGTGCCTGATCATCGAGTGCTTCGCGGTGGCGGCCTACCGGCTCTACCTGCCGGTGGCCGATGCCTACGCCCGGCCGATCACCGCCGCCGTACTGCGCGATGAGGCCGAGCATCTCAACTTCGGCGAACAGTGGCTGCGGCCCCGCTTCGCCGCGGTGGCGGAGCGGGTGGAGGCCTGCGCCGGCCGGGCCGTGCCGGTGGCCCTGGCCATGCTCAGCGCCCTGGAGGCCGACCTGCGGGCGATCGGCATCGAGCCCCAGGAGCTGGTGGCGGAGTTTGTGGTGGAGTTCCAGGCCGCTCTGGAGGCGATCGGCTACGGCGCCAGGGAGGCCCGGCGCCTGCTCAACCGGCTCACGGCCCGGGCCCTCAGCTGAGCAGGGCCAGCGGAGCGGCGGGGGGCAGAGCGCCGGCCTCGGCGTCGAGCCAGGCGCTGGTGAGGGGCGCCTGGCTGCGGCGGCCCCCGAAGCGCAGCTGCAGCCAGGTGCACACGGCCGCCGCGGGGGTGACCACGGCTTCCAGCCCCTGCCCCAGCCCCTGGGCCGCCACCAGCTCTGGCGGCACATACCAGATCGCTCCGGTGCCGCCCGAGCGCTCGCGCCGCTCCTGGATCAGCTCACGCAACTGGCCATCGCCGCTGAACTGGGGCGCGGGCGCCAGCAGCACGTGCATGGATGAAGGGGCATCCGGTGTCTGCAACACTTTTGTCATCGCATCACTGCGGAACAACAGTAGCGTTATAGCGTGTGAGCTGTCATCCGCCCCGCCCGCCGTGACCGTCACCCCCTCCATCTCCGACCACGCCACCAACGCCGATGCCCGGCTGCGCCGGGGCTTCGGGCCCCGGGTGCGCAAACTCCATGCCCGCATCGGCAAGGCCCACCACCAGGCCGAAGGCATGACCTTCTCCAAGGCCCTGCTGGCCGGTGAAGCCACACCGCTGCAGCTGGCGGCCCTGCTGAGGGCGCTGGTGCCGGCCTACCGGCTGATCGAGGAGCAGGCGCCCGCTGCCGCCGCCCAACTGGGCGCCGCCGATCTGCCCTGGAGCAGCCTGGCCCGCAGCGCCGCCCTCGCCCACGACGTGGCCACCCTGCAGGTGTTGCCGGCCACCCCGGCCTCGGCGGCCGCGGCGGTGTGGCTCGAGCAACTGCGGGCCCTGGCCAGGCAGGCGCCTCACCGGCTGATGGCCCACGTGTACGTGCGCTACGGCGGCGATCTCTCCGGAGGCCAGCAGCTGGCCCAGCAGGCCGGCGCGATCCTGGAGCGCCACGGCCTGCCGCGCCCGAGCTTCTGGCTGTTCGAGCGTCCCATCGCTGAGCTCAAGGCAGCCCTGCACGACGGCTTCGAGCAGCTGCAGCTCAGCGACCGCCAGGAGCAGGAACTGCTGGAGGAAGCCGAGGCGGCCTTCCACGCCACCCAGGCCCTGCTGGCCGAGCTGGGGGAGCTCGCCTGAGCCTGAAGAGCCACAGCGCTGAACCCAGCACCTCCACCAACGCCCACCTCCCGCCAACCGCCCCGCTCCCGTTGATGACCGCCACCAGCCTGCGCCCCAGCCTCAGCCCGATCGAGCTGCTGCTCAAGTACGACAAGCCCGTTCCCCGCTACACCAGCTACCCCACGGCCGCCGCCTTCACAGGCGCGGTGGGGGAGAGCCAGCTGCGGGCCCAGCTCGGCCAGCCCAGCGAGGAGCCCCTGTCGCTCTATGTGCATGTGCCGTTCTGCCGGCACGCCTGCTGGTACTGCGGCTGCAACCGGGTCACCACCCAGCTGGGCTCCAAGGTGGTAGCCCCCTACCTCGACACCCTGGAGCGGGAGCTGGAGCTGGTGGCGGCGGCCATGCCCCGGCGTCGCCGCCTGGCCCAGCTGCACTGGGGGGGCGGCACGCCCAACTACCTCAACGCCGCCGAGCAGGCCCGGCTGTGGGGGCTGATCACGCGCCACTTCGATCTGGAGAGGGACCTGGAGGCCTCGATCGAGGTGAATCCGGAGTTCCTCAGTCGCGAACAGGCCCTGCAGCTGCGGGAGCTGGGCTTCAACCGCATCAGCTTCGGCATCCAGGACGCCAATCCCGAGGTGCAGCGCGCCGTCAACCGGGTGGTGGCGGAGGAGCAGCTGCGCCGCTCGATGGACTGGCTGCGGGAGGCGGCCTTCGAAAGCGTGAATGTGGATCTGATCTGCGGCCTGCCTCTGCAGACCCCTGAGCGCTTCGACGCCACCCTGGCCCTGGTGCAGGAGCTGCGGCCCGACCGCATCTCCCTGTTCTCCTTCGCCTATCTGCCCGAACAGCTGCCGATGCAGCGCAAGATCGCCGCCGACGATCTGCCCAGCCAGCGGCAGCGCATCACCATGCTGGAGAACGCCAACCGGCAGCTCACCAGCCACGGCTACGACGCCATCGGCATGGACCACTACGCCCTCAGCGGCGATGCCCTGGCGCTGGCGGCCCGCGAGGGCCGGCTGCACCGCAACTTTCAGGGCTACACCACCGGCGGCGAACTGGAGCTGCTGGGGGTGGGCCCCACGGCCATCAGCCAGTTCACCCACCTCACCTGCCAGAACGAGCGCAACCTCAAAGCCTGGTCGGCAGCCGTGGCCGCCGGGCGGCTGCCGGTGGAGCGGGGCCTGGAGGTGTGGGACCCCGAGGTGCTGGAACGGCGGGAGCTGATCAAGGAGGTGATGTGCCACTTCCAGGTGACGCTCGATCTGGGCCGCTTCGACCAGGAATGGCGCGACCTTCAGGCCCTGGCCATCGACGGCCTGGTGCAGCTGAACGAGCGCGATGGCCTCGGCGCGGTGATGGTGACCACCGCGGGGCGCTGGCTGATCCGCACCATCGCGGCGGTGTTCGATCCCCAGCAGCGGCGTCGGGCCAGCGGCTCACGGCTGGTGTGACACCGGCTCAGGCCACCAAGGGCACTCCCCAGGACGAGCGCACAACCAAGAGTACAAAAAAAGCCCGCGGTAACCCGCGGGCTTTGGTCTGAAGTCTGATCGTGGTTCTACGATCAGACAACAACGATCAGATCACTTGGCAGTGGAGGCGAAGTCGGGATAGGCCTCCATGCCGTGCTCGCCGATATCCAGACCTTCGATCTCCTCGGTTTCGGTGACCCGGATCCCACCGAAGATGGCACCGATGATCGACCAGAGGATCCAGGAGGTGACGGCCGCAAAAACGCCGTAGGCGATCACGCCCACGATCTGGGAGCCGAGCTGGCCGAAGCCGTGGCCATAAAAGAGGCCGTAGTCGGTGTTGAACAGACCCACGGCCAGGGTGCCCCAGATGCCGCAGGAGCCGTGGACGGAAAAGGCGCCCACCGGATCATCGATCTGCAGAGAGTCCAGCACAGCAACGGAGAACACCACGATGGTGCCGCCGATGAAACCGGCAACCCAGGCACCACCCATGGTGAAGCCGTCGCAGCCTGCGGTGACGCTGACCAGACCGGCGAGGATGCCGTTGATGGTCATGGTGAGATCAGGCTTGCCGCCACGAATCTGGGAGACGATCGTGCCGGCGATGCCACCCCCGGCGGCCCCCAGGGTGGTGGTGACGGCCACGAAGGGCACCGTTTCATCCATGGCCAGGACGGAACCCGGGTTGAAGCCATACCAGCCGATCCACAGGATCAGGCAGCCCAAGGTGGCAATGGCCATGTTGTGGCCCGGAAGGGCTTGGGGCCTGCCACTGGCGAACTTGCCGATGCGGGGTCCGAGAAGCATCGCGCCCACTACTCCGGCCCAGGCGCCGAAGGAGTGCACGATCGAGGACCCGGCGAAGTCGATGAAACCGAGCTCACTCAACCAGCCACCGTTCCACTGCCAGGAGCCGGAGATGGGATAGAGGATGCCCACCAGCACCAGTGAGAAGATCACGAACTCACCAAACTTGATGCGCTCGGCGACCAGACCGGAAACGATCGTGGCGGCGGTGGCGGCGAAGGCCACCTGGAAGAAGAAGTCAACGGTGGGCACCAGTGACGCCTCCTCCACCATTTCGGCTGTGACCTCGGGATCGAAGAACAGGCCATTGAAGAACACCCATCCCCCAAGAATCGAATCCCCGTACATCAGCGAGTATCCGATGAACCAGTAGGCGGTGGCCGCCAGGGCGAACACGATCAGGTTCTTCAGGAGGATGTTGACCGCGTTTTTCTGGCGGCACATTCCGGATTCGACCATGGCGAATCCGGCATTCATGAAGATGACCAGAATCGCGCAGATGAAGATGAACAGGTTGTTGGCCAGAAAGGCTGCCGACAGTTCCGGTAGCTCGGCCGCGTGGGCAGACAGGTTGAACACCCCGAGGCCAAGCAGGGCGAGCGGAATGCAGGCCAGCCAGGTGAGGGAGCGTTGCGAGGCCAGACCGCGAATGCTGCGCAGCATCAGAGCGGGGGCCTCAAGCAGGCTTGCCTCCTGCAGACGCCTGGGGCGCCTGGGAGGGTGGGAAGCAATGGTCATGGGCAGATCGGAAGGACGGCTGCACGGGAAATTGGATGCCCTTGCGACATCCATCGGCAGAGACAATGCGGCCTCACCGCCCCAGCCGATGTTCGTTTCGCTACAAAACAAGCCCAGGGGCGGGAAGGGCGCTCAACGGGACCGGGGTTGCCACTCCGTCGTCTGCTGCAACCGCTACAGACCGCAAGGGGACCAACCCCTAAACAAGTCCCGATTTCACTGGAATTTCGCGTGAAGCAGATTCAAGCCGTCATTCGCCCCGAAAAACTCGACGCGGTGAAGGACGCCCTCGTGGCCATCGGCGTCAATGGCCTGACGGTGATCCCCGTCCAGGGTTTCGGTCAGCAGTTCGGCCACTCAGAGGTCTACCGCGGTGTGAAGATCGAAGCCCGTCTTCTCTCCAAGCTGATGCTCATGACCGTCGTCCCCGACGACAAGGCCGATGCCGTGATCGAAGCCTTCAAGACCTCGGCCCGCACCGGTGAGGTGGGTGACGGCAAGGTCTGGGTGTTGCCGGTGGAAGCCACAGTTCGCCTGCGCACTGGCGAGAGCGGCGACGCCGTGGTGGGCTGAGCACCGAGCCGAGCACTCAAGCGAAAAGCCCGGGCTGCAAGGCCCGGGCTTTGTTGTGGACTGGGTTGAAAGAGGGCTCGCCAGCAGTAATCAGCCGACGGCGGCGGCGGCGCGATCGAAGTAGGTGCCGATCTCGCTCATCAGGCCGGAGCAGTCGCCGGGGGTGATGCCGTTGCGATCGTTGGCGATGGAGATGGCGGCGTCCTTCATCTTGCGCACGCGTTCTGCCACGGAAGCGCCGGGGACGCCGAGGGCCAGGTAGGTCTCACGCAGGCCGTTGAGGCAGCGGTCTTCCAGCACGGAGGCG
>SLIG01000062.1 GCA_007135755.1 Cyanobium sp. | reverse complement strand
GCCCCCCCGGCCCCGCGGGGCCGGGGGACTCCAGGCCCGCATCCTGCTCAGGGGGGCCCCACACCGCCTCCAGCCGCTGGCGGCCCTCCAGGGGCAACTGGCCATACCAGCGGCGGTAGTGCTCCAGGGGCAGATGATCGAGCGCCGGCCGGTGGCCGCTTTCGGGATCGTTGCTGCGGCCCGCCAGCAGGGCGGCGATCAACGCGTCCCCATCGCCCGGCAATGCCGTCGATGCCCCGGTGTCGCGGTCACCGCCCATCGGGCCCACGCTGTAGCCGGCCTCCTTCAGCCAGCGCAGCATGGCGGCGGCCGAGGCTGGGGTGTCGAGCCCCACGCCGTTGGCCAGGCGGCTGTTGCGGGTGGGGTAGTTGGCCAGCACCAGGGCGATCCGGCGCTGGGCCGCCGGTGTGCGGGCCAGCTCGATCCAGTTGGCGGTGAGGGCGCTGATCCAGTCGAGACGCTGCCGGTCTGGTTCCAGCCGCTGCAACCCCGACGCCAGCCGGGCGCTGGCCCCCCGGCACTCCTTGAAGACGCCGATGCGGGTGGTGATGCGCCCGTCCAGCTCCGGCAGGGCCACCTGCAGGGTGAGGTCGGTGGGCGGCAGGCCGATGGTGCTGGCCTGCCAGCGCTGGCGTGGCTGGCTGCTGCACAGCAGCTGCAGCACCGGCACTCCCAACCGCTCCCACAGTGGTGCCCCCAGCCCGGCCTCCTCGAACTGCACCGAGGCGAAGGAGGTGCTGCACAGCACCGCCTCCACCCGCTCGCGCTCCAGCAGGTCGGCCACCCCCTGCTGCACGGCGCCATCGCGCAGGCCGCTCACCCACAGTGCCCGCGGACAGAGGCCGCGGGCGCGCAGAGCCTCCAGGGTGGCCTCCAGCCAGCCCACGTCGCCGGCCTGGAGGAGGGCGCGGTAGGCCACCACACCCACCCGCGGTCCGGATTCATCGCGCCAGTCGTGGGGGCAGGGATCGGCCAGGGGCAGCGGCTCCGGTGGCGCTGGTTGCTCCCCCCGCAGCAGGGCGGCGAGGGTCTGGAGGACCAGCCGGCCGTTGCCGGCTCCCCCCAGCCGCAGGCAGCGGCCCAGGGCGACCGCCAGCTGCGGATCGCCTGTGCCCAGGGTGGCCAGGGTGTGCTCCTCCTCGGCGGTGCCGGCCAGCACCAGCAGGTGGCGGTCCTGCCCGCCGGCCGCCCACAGCTGCAGCCGCTCCAGCCCGTAGCTCCAGTGGCCTCGGCCCCCCAGCAGCCGCACCACCACCAACCGCGCCGCCGCCACGGTGCTGCTGAGGTAGTGGTCGATCACGGCCGGGTGGCTCAGGGCCGCCAGGTTGAGGCCGCGCAGGTCAGCCCCCAGCAACTGCGGTTCAGCCTCCAGCAGCCCGTCGATGGTCAGCAGGTCGGTGTCGGCGCTGGTGAGCAGCAGCACCGGTGCAGGCGGCTGTTCCACGTAGGCGCCACTGCCGGCTTCCGCCGCGTCACCCGGGATCGCCGCCAGCCTGTGCATGGCCCCATCCTGCTGGGTGCGGTGAGAAGATCGGGGACCCTTGACTCCCGGGTCCCAGCGCCTGCCCATGCACCAGTTCCTGCCCCAAGCCTGGTTTCGTGGCCGCTGTGTCCCCTTTGCAGAAGCCACCCTGTCGGTGGCCACCCACGCCCTGCACTACGGCACCGGTGCCTTCGGGGGCATGCGCGCCCTGCCCAACCCCGCCGATCCGAACGAGATCCTGCTGTTCAGGGCCGACCGCCACGCCCGCCGCCTGAGCCAGAGCGCCAGGCTCCTGCTCACCGAGCTGGACGAAGCCACGATTCACGGTGCTATCGAGGCCGTTCTGCGGGCCAACCGCCCCACCTGCCCGGTGTACCTGCGGCCGTTCGTCTACACCGCCGATCTCGGCATCGCCCCGCGGCTGCACAACATCGAAACCGACTTCCTGATCTACGGGATCGAGCTGGGCGACTACCTCTCCCCCGAGGGGGTGAGCTGCCGGATCAGTTCCTGGATCCGCCAGGAAGACCGCTCCCTGCCCCTGCGCGGGAAGATCAGTGGCGCCTACATCACCAGTTCCCTCGCCAAGACCGAAGCCGTGAAGAGCGGCTTCGACGAGGCGATCCTGATGAACAGCCGCGGCAAGGTGAGCGAGGCCAGCGGCATGAACCTGTTCATCGTGCGGGATGGCGTGCTGATCACCCCCGGCGTGGATCAGGACATCCTCGAAGGCATCACCCGCGCCAGCGTGATCGAGCTGGCGCGGGCCATGGGCATCACGGTGGTGGAGCGTCCGGTGGACAAAAGTGAGCTGTTCATCGCCGACGAGGTGTTCCTCAGCGGCACCGCCGCCAAGGTGACGCCGGTGCGCCGGGTGGAGGCCACCGACCTGCCTGCCCCGCGGCCGGTGATGGAACGGCTGCGGGAGCGCCTGACGGCGATCACAGAAGGCCGTGATCCGGACTATGACCATTGGGTCACCCGCGTGCGCCTCGACGCCTGATGGCCAGCAGCACGGTCTCCGCTCCCACTGACTCCCTGGCCGCCGGCCGGATGGGTTTCCTGGAGCGCCTGCACGCCCCCCAGCGGCCGGTGATCGTGTTCGATGGTGCCACCGGCACCTCGCTGCAGCAGATGGATCTCACGGCCGCCGACTTCGGCGGGCCGGCTCTGGAGGGCTGCAACGAGGTTCTGGTGTTCAGCAAACCCGATGCCGTTCAGGCGGTGCACCGCCAGTTCCTCGAGGCCGGCGCCGATGTGATCGAGACCGACACCTTCGGGGCCACCTCCCTGGTTCTGGCGGAATACGACATCGCCGATCAGGCCTTCGCCCTCAACCAGCGGGCCGCGCAGCTGGCCCGGGAGATGGCTGACGCCTACAGCACCCCTGAGAAGCCACGCTTCGTGGCCGGCTCCATGGGCCCCACCACCAAACTGCCCACCCTGGGCCACGTGGACTTCGACACCATGAAGGCCTCCTTCGCCGAGCAGGCGGAGGGCCTGCTGGCGGGCGATGTGGATCTGTTCATCGTCGAAACCTGCCAGGACGTGCTGCAGATCAAGGCGGCCCTGCAGGGCATCGAGGCCGCCTTCAGCCGCACCGGCCAGCGCCGTCCCCTGATGGTGAGCCTCACCATGGAGACCACCGGCACAATGCTGGTGGGCTCCGACATCGCCGCCGCCCTGGCGATCCTGGAACCCTTCCCGATCGATGTGCTGGGCCTGAACTGCGCCACCGGTCCGGAGCAGATGAAGGAGCACATGCGCTACCTGAGCGAGCATAGCCCCTTTGTGGTGAGCTGCATTCCCAATGCCGGCCTGCCCGAGAACATCGGCGGTGTGGCCCACTACCGGCTGACGCCGATCGAGATGAAGATGCAGCTGCTGCACTTCGTGGAGGATCTGGGGGTGCAGGTGATCGGTGGCTGCTGCGGCACCACACCCGACCACATCCGCGCCCTGGCGGAGCTGGCCTCCGATCTCAGCCCCGCACCCCGGCCGGTGCGGGGCTCCGCCCCAGCCGCTGAGCGCGGAGCGGAGGCCCAGCCGCCCGACCCCCGTCCCAGCCTCAACATCGAGCCTGCCGCCGCGTCCCTCTACAGCACCACGGCCTACCACCAGGACAACTCCTTCCTGATCATCGGCGAGCGCCTCAACGCCAGCGGCAGCAGGAAGGTGCGCGAACTGCTGGCGGAGGAGGACTGGGACGGGCTGGTGGCCGTGGCCCGCGGCCAGGTGAAGGAAAATGCCCATGTGCTCGATGTCAACGTCGACTACGTGGGACGGGATGGCGTGCACGACATGCACGAACTGGTGAGCCGGCTGGTCACCAACGTGAATCTGCCGCTGATGCTCGATTCCACCGAGTGGCAGAAGATGGAGGCCGGACTGAAGGTGTCCGGTGGCAAGTGCCTGCTCAACTCCACCAACTACGAAGACGGCCCGGAACGCTTCTTCAAGGTGTTGGAGCTGGCGCGCGACTACGGCGCCGGCGTGGTGATCGGCACCATCGACGAAGAGGGCATGGCCCGTACAGCCGAGAAGAAGTTTGCGATCGCCCAGCGCGCCTACCGGGATGCCCTGGAGTTCGGCATTCCGGCCCGGGAACTCTTCTACGACCCCCTGGCCCTGCCGATCTCCACCGGCATTGAGGACGACCGCGCCAACGGCGCAGCCACGGTGGAGGCGATCCGCCTGATCCGCCAGCGTCTGCCCGGCGTGCACGTGGTGCTGGGGGTGAGCAATGTGAGCTTCGGCCTCTCACCGGCGGCCCGGATCGTGCTCAATTCGGTGTTCCTGCACGAGTGCTGCCAGGTCGGCATGGACGCCGCGATCATGAGCCCGGCCAAGATCCTGCCCCTGGCCAAGATCAGCGAGGAGCACCAGCAGGTGTGTCTGGATCTGATCTACGACCGCCGCCGCTTCGAGAGTGACGCTCCCGGTGCGATCTGCACCTACGACCCGCTCACGGCCCTCACCACCCTGTTCGAAGGGGTGAGTGCCAAGCAAGCCCGGGCCTCGGGTCCCGCACTGGCCGATCTGCCCGTGGAGAAGCGGCTCACGCAGCACATCATCGACGGTGAGCGCATCGGCCTGGAGCCCGCCCTCGATGAGGCCCTGCAGAACTATCCGGCGCTGCAGATCATCAACACCTTCCTCCTGGATGGCATGAAGGTGGTGGGCGAATTGTTCGGCAGCGGCCAGATGCAGCTGCCCTTCGTTCTGCAGAGCGCGGAAACGATGAAGAGCGCCGTGGCCTATCTCGAGCCCCACATGGAGAAGGTGGAGGGTGAGAGCAGCAGCAAGGGCAAGTTTCTGATCGCCACGGTGAAGGGCGATGTTCACGACATCGGCAAGAACCTGGTGGACATCATCCTCACCAACAACGGCTATGAGGTGATCAATCTGGGCATCAAGCAGAGCTGTGAGGCGATCATCGAGGCCCAGCAGCACCACCAGGCCGATTGCATCGCCATGAGCGGGCTGCTGGTGAAGTCCACGGCCTTCATGAAAGACAACCTGGAGGCCTTCAACCAGGCCGGCATCACCGTGCCGGTGATCCTCGGCGGCGCCGCCCTCACCCCGCGCTTCGTGCACGGCGACTGCCGCACGGCCTACCGGGGGCAGGTGATCTACGGCCGCGATGCCTTCGCCGATCTGCGCTTCATGGACGCGCTGATGGAGGCCAAGGCCGCCGACGGCTGGGACGACCTGGGGGGCTTCCTGCAGGGCGCCCCCGAGGGCCTGGGGCTGGGCGACGCCCCGGCTGACAGCGCAGCGGACGCCTCGGCTGACGCCCCGGCGGCTGCGGAGCCGGTGGACGCTGCAGCTGCTGAGCGCGTGGCCGCAACCGAGCCCGCCGCCCCGGCCACCCCCAACGACCAGCGCTCCGACACCGTGGCCGAGGAAGCCGCCCTGGCGCCGCCGTTCTGGGGCAGCCGGGTGCTGGATGAGCGCGTGATCCCCCTGGCGGAGGTGTTCGCCTACCTCGACCGCAACGCCCTGTTCGCCGGCCAGTGGCAGCTGCGCAAGAGCCAGCAGCAGACGCGCCAGGACTATGAGGCGATGCTGGCGACCAAGGCCGAACCGGTGCTGCAGCAGTGGATCGAGCGCTGCAGCACTGAGCAACTGCTCAGCCCGCGCGTGGCCTACGGCTATTTCCCCTGCGGCCGCGACGGCAATGCCGTGGTGGTGTTCGACCCGGCCGGCCTGGCCGATGGAGCCGCCCCCGGCGAGGCCCGGCTGGCGTTGGGTCGCTTCCAGCTGCCCCGCCAGCGCGCCGGCAACCGCTACTGCATCGCCGACTTCTATCGCGATCTGGCCGCCGGTCCGGACGGCAGCCCGGGGCCCAGCGATGTGCTGCCGATGCAGGCGGTGACCATGGGCGAAGGGGCCACAGCCTTTGCCCAGGAGCTGTTCGCCGCCGACCGCTACAGCGACTACCTCTATTTCCACGGCCTGGCGGTGCAGATGGCCGAGGCCCTAGCCGAGTGGGTGCACGCCCGCATCCGCCGTGAGCTCGGCCATGGCGATCCCGAGGGCATGCCCCTGCGCGATGTGCTCGCCCAGCGTTACCGCGGCAGCCGCTACTCCTTCGGCTACCCCGCCTGCCCCAACGTGGCCGATTCCCGCCAGCAACTGATCTGGCTCGGGGCCGAGCGCATCGGCCTGTCGATGGATGAGAGCGACCAGCTCCATCCCGAGCAGAGCACCACCGCCCTGGTGGCCCTGCACAGCCGGGCAC
Organism: Cyanobium sp.; assembly: GCA_007135755.1. Classification (GTDB taxonomy): domain Bacteria; phylum Cyanobacteriota; class Cyanobacteriia; order PCC-6307; family Cyanobiaceae; genus NIES-981. Next base: position 49,650 of record SLIG01000062.1, on the reverse strand, counting down.
GCTATTTCTCGGCCTGAAGCGCCTCGCCCGAACCGCCAGGCCTGAACCACTCTCCCTACCCACGAGCACACCATGGCCATTGCTGGACCCGACGGAGTCGACGCCGCCATCGCCGCCGGCATCGATCTCGATGGCACCCCGATCCCTTCGGAGATGCTCGCTCTCTACCGGGAGGTGATGGATCTGGAAAGCCTTCGGGCCCGCAGCGGCGTGAAGAAATCGATGCGCAACCGGGTGGTGAAGACCGGGTCCAAACACTTCGATCAGGCCAGCCTTGATGCCCGCCTCAAGGCGGCGGGTTGGGATGGCCTGAAGGAGAAGGAGATCGCTTTTTTCTACGGCTGACCGCTCACCCTCTGCGCCACCGCCTTCAGGCTCAGCTGCACATCTCCTCGAGGGCGTCGATCACGTCCTGCTGAAACTCCTCCAGGTTTGTGGAATCGCTGAGATCAAGACCCTCGCCCGCCGCGTTCTGGGTGAGTTCCTGAAAGTGAAAGGCGCCTTCGCCGTGGGCCAGAAATTCCACGGCAGAGGGTTCACCGCTTTCCTTGTAGGCGTCGCACAGGGCCAGAAAGGCCGCATCTTCGGTGAATTCCCAGCTCATGAAGGGGGCGCGCTGAAAGACAGAGGTGAACGCGTCATCGACCTTTACAGCCTCACCCCCTCAATCCGTCAACCTTCTGGGCCAGGTTGGTGCCCGGTCCCGATTCCCGGGCGCCCTCTCCAGACTGGTGGCATCCGTTGCCGCGACCCATGGTCGAGTCCACCGTCACCCAGGCTCTCAATGTGCTCGGCGAGCCCCTGGAGCTGTGCAGCTGCGAGCCGATGACCGGCTGGTTCCGCGACGGCAGCTGTCGCACCAACGGCGCCGACATGGGCCGCCACACCGTCTGCTGCGTGGTCAACGAGGCCTTTCTCAGCTACAGCCGCGCCCAGGGCAACGACCTCTCCACCCCAGCGCCCCAGTACGGCTTCCCCGGCCTCAGACCCGGGGATCACTGGTGCGTCTGCGCCCCCCGCTGGCTGGAGGCTCACCAGGACGGCATGGCCCCACCGGTGCGCCTGGCGGCCACCGAGCAGACCACCCTCGAGGTGATCCCCCTGGAGCTGCTGCGTCAGCACGCCGCCTGAGCTGCGGGGGCCGGCCCCATCGCCACCTGCCCCATCACCACGGGATCGGCTGGCCGTCCCAGGCCCAGAACCGGCCGCTGTCGCCCGGCCGGCGCTGCTCGAGCACGTCGAGCAGGTGGCCCGCGGCCCGCTCGGGGCTGAACAGCGTGCCCGCGGGCACATGGGCCCGGAAGGGGGCCGACAGGGCGGTGGCGGTGGTGCCGGGATGGAGCAGGCTCACGCAGCCCAGCGGCAGACGCCGTGCCCATTCCAGCGCCAGGGTGTGGAGCAGTTGGTTCTGAGCCGCCTTGGCGGCCCGGTAGGCGTACCAGCCGCCCAGCCGGTTGTCGCCGATGCTGCCCACCCGCGCCGACAGGCTGGCGAAATGAACGGGCTGATCCCGCGGCAGCAGCGGTTCGATCGCCTGGGCCAGCAGCAGCGGCGCGAAGGCGTTCACCGCGAAGCTGCGCTCCAGATGGCGGCGCCGCACCTGGGCCAGGCGCTTTTCGGGTTTGAGCTCCCCGTCCTGGAGCAGGCCAGCGGTGTGGATGACCAGCCGCAGGGGCGGCCCGCCGGCCAGCTGCCCGGCCAGGGCGGTGAGGCTGTCGTCCCGCTCCAGATCCACCGGCAGCACGGGCACCCCTTCCAGCCCGGTGGTGCTGCGGGGCCCGGGGCGGCGGCTGGCCCCCACCAGTTCCAGCTGGGGAGCGCGCTGGGCCAGGTCAGCCAGCAGGGCCCGGCCGATGCCCCCGCAGCCCACCACCAGCGCCCTCCCCCGCCAGCGGGGCAGGTGCCAGTCGGGCGGTGGGGTCCCAGTGGCGTTCAGGGCGGGGGCTTCGCAGCTCAGGACGCATGATGGCAATCCTGTTCTGCCGTGTCGGCTGCCCTCGATGGCCGCGCACCCTCCCCTGCGCATCTCGGTGCTCGGCCGTGGGGCCTGGGGGGGCACCCTGGCTGCGCTCTGGCAGCGCCAGGGCCATCGCCTGCGCGGCTGGTCGCGGCGCGATGGCGGCGATCCGGCGGCCCTGCTCGACGATGCCGACTTGGTGGTGGTGGCCGTGTCGATGGCCGGAGTGGGTCCCCTGGCGGCCGCCCTGGCTCCCGGCTGGCCCGCCGGCCTGCCGCTGCTGAGCTGCAGCAAGGGCATCGATCTGGATTGCCTCACCACCGCCAGCCGCATCTGGCTCCAGCACGGCCTGCGGGCCCCCCTGCTGGTGCTGAGCGGGCCCAACCTCGCCGCTGAACTGGCCCGGGACCTGCCGGCCGCCAGCGTGCTGGCCAGCAGCGCAGCGGCGGTGGCCGCCGACCTGCAGGCCCGCCTCAGTGGCAACACGCTGCGGCTCTACACCAACGACGACCCTGTGGGTACCGAGGTGGCCGGCGCCCTCAAGAACGTGATCGCCCTGGCGGCCGGCCTCTGCGATGGACTGCAGCTGGGTGCCAACGCGCGCGCTGCCCTGCTCACCCGGGGGCTGGCCGAGATGGGGGTGGTGCTGGAGGGACTGGGGGGTTCCCCCGCCAGCCTCTATGGCCTGGCGGGGCTGGGGGATCTGCTGGCCACCGCCACCAGCCCCCTCAGTCGCAACTACCGCTGCGGCCTGCTGCTGGCCGAGGGCCTGGGGCTGGCGGCTGCCGCTGAGCGCATCGGCGCCACGGTGGAGGGACCCCGCACCGCCCGGGCGGCGCTGGCCCTGGCCGGGCCCCGCGGCTGGACCCTGCCGATCTGTGAGCAGGTGGTGGCCGTGCTCGACGGCCGCAGCACCCCGCGCGAGGCTGCCCGGGCGCTGATGGACCGCCAGCTGCGTGCCGAGGCCCTGCCCAGTCAGCCGTCGGCCTCAGCATGACCGTGTCCACCGCTGTCACGGCCCCTGGCGGAGGCCTGCCCGCCCTGCTGGTGGAAGCCTTTGCCGAGCGCCCCTGCAGCGGCAACGGTGCCGCCGTGGTCCTGCTGCACCAGCCCCTGGACGCCGCCGTGCTGCAGGCCGTGGCCGCCAGCCTGCAGCAGTCGGAAACCGCGTTTCTGCTGCGCGTCGGCGAGCGCTGGCTGCTGCGCTGGTTCACCCCCACCTGCGAGGTGGAGCTCTGCGGCCATGCCACCCTGGCGGCCACCCTCGCGCTCGGCCACTGGGGACTTCTGGAGCCGGGCGCCTGCCTGGCGCTGCACAGCCGCAGTGGACCCCTGGCCGTGGCGCTGGAGCCCAATCGGGCGGGTGTCGCGCGGATCGAGCTGCCGGCCGCTGCGCTGCAGCCCGTGGTCGCCGAACCCGCACTGCTGGCCTACATCCAGCGTCACCTGGGCGTGGCCCCCGAGGCCTGCTGGCACTCGGCGCTCAACTACCGGGTGGTGCTGCTGCCAGCCGTGGCGCCCCTGGCTGCTGCCCACCTGCCCGCCGCTGAGCTGCCTGAGCCGGTGCGCCCCGGACTGGTGCTGATGCAGGCCCTGCCGGAGGGCGCCACCGCCACGGTGCTGGACAGGCCCTGCCACTACCAGCTGCGCTTTCTGGCCCCGGGACTGGGCATTCCCGAGGATCCCGTCACCGGATCGGCCCACGCCCTGGTGGCTCCCTGGTGGCTGCAGCGGCTGGGCCGGAGCGCGGTGGTGGGCTGGCAGTGTTCCCACCGGCCCGGCGGGATGGTGTGCGAAGCGGCTTCTTCAGGCATGATCCGCCTGTGCGGAGCGGGTCACCTGCTGTGGGATGGAACCTTGCGACTGGACCCCTGGCCCGGGGGGGAGCGGCCTTCAGCCGCCTGCGATCGGCAGCCGCCGGCCTCAGGTGCCGGCTGGCGTTCCCTGCTGGCCTGAGGCTGCGGTCGCCCTTCGCGCTGCAGATGCTGGTGCTCACCCCCCTGGCGCTGTTCGCCGTCAGCGTGGGCTACGTGGCCCAGAGCCTGGCCCCCAGGCCCCAGGCGGTGAGTCAGGGCGACCTGCTCGACACGCTCCTGGAGATGCCCGCGCCGGCCAGCCAGATCGACACGTACAGCGCCACCCAGCAGCTGCGTGACCTGCAGGCCCAGCGGGCCGAGGTGGAGGCCGCCGCCGCCGCCAGCGCGGCTTCCGGTTCCGGGATTCCCACCCTCGTGGAGCCGGCCGCCGCTGCCGCCGTGGACCTGGAGATCCGGGTGGCCCTGTTGGGGGTGGGAGCCTCACCCGCGCTCTCCGCCCAGGGCCCCTGGCAGCTGCTCAGCCGCGATGGCGCGGTGCTCCAGCAGGGCACCGCCGGCGACAGGGTGCAGCTCGGCGGCCTCTGGGCCGGCGGACCCGAGGCCTGGCTGCAGACCAGTGGGCCGGCCCTGCTGGTGAACGGCCAGCCCTATGCCGGACGGCTGCGGCTGCTGCAGCAGAGCGGTCAGCTGCGGGTGGTCAACCATCTGGGGCTGGAGCGCTACATCAGTTCGGTGGTGGGTGCCGAGATGCCCAGCAGCTGGTCGATGGAAGCCCTGCGCGCCCAGGCCGTGGCCGCCCGCTCCTACGCCCTGGCCCACATGGCCCGCCCGGCCGACCCCCACTGGCACCTGGGCGACACCACCCGCTGGCAGGCCTACCGGGGCCTGAGCAGCGTCAATGACCGCACCCGCGAAGCCGCCGACAGCACCGCCGGACTGATCCTCAGCTACCAGGGAGCGATCGTGGAGAGTCTCTACGCCGCCACATACCAGCTCACCCAGGAAGCCCACGGTCGCTACGGAGCGAGCATGAGCCAGCACGGCGCCCAGGATCTCGCCCGTCAGGGCTACACCTACAACCAGATCCTGGGTCACTACTACCAGGGTGCCTCCCTGGCGCGCCTCCAGGCCGGTGGTGGGGCGAGCTGAGCGGATCTGGCAGGAGGCGCTGGAGAGGTCCAGGCGGGCCGAGACCGTCGGCGCCCTGGTTCCCCTCAGCACCGAACGCCTGAGCTACCCCGAGCTGGAGCCCTTCTGCCTGCGCAGGTTGCTCAGCCAGACCCCCAACCATCTGCGGGCAGGTGGGCCCAAACCCAATCCCTTCCTCCCCTGGGAGCCCGACCTGGAAGTGCGCCGCCTGGCCGATGCGCACGTGGTGCTGCTCAACAAATACCCGGTGCAGCCGGGCCATGTGCTGGTGATCACCCAGCAGTGGCAGCCCCAGGCGGGCTGGCTGCGGCCGCTCGACTGGGCAGCGGTGGCGCACGTCGGGGCCGACACCGGCGGGCTGTGGTTCTTCAACAGCTGCGCGGCCGCCGGCGCCAGCCAGCCTCACCGTCATCTCCAGCTGTTGCCACGGCGCGGCGGCGAAGCCAGCTGTCCCCTGGCCGCCCTGTTCCTCGAGCAGATCCATGACCCGGCCCCAGCCGGCGGTGGCGCTGGCTGGCCCTGGCGCTACGCCCTCAGCCCCCGCGAGCATGGCCACCCAACCGCCGCCGAGGAGGCCAGGGCGGAGGAGTTGCAGCGGCTCTACTGGGTCCATGCTGCGGACCTCAAGCTGGGTGATCCGGCCCATGACCCCCAGCCCCGCCATCCCTACAACCTGCTGTTCGACGACACCTGGTTCCTCACGGTCCGCCGGGAGCGGGAGCACTGCGCTGGCTTCAGCCTCAACGCCCTGGGCTTCGCTGGCTACCTGCTGGTGAGTGAACGCTCCGACCTGGCCTGGCTGCTGGAGCATGGCCCCTGGGAACTGCTGCGCCGGGTGTCTTCCCCCCGGCCGCTCTGAGCACAGCGGGCAGGGCGCAGCGGGAAGGTCGCAGATTCCGTGGTTTCACGGTTGCGTTGGGTCCGCCATCTGCCGCTCTGTGGAAAGAGACGAGCCCGACCGGGAGCGTCCTCCTCTTTTTCCATCTGCTGTTATGTCCACCCCCTCCCCCTCCCCGGTCCTGCCCCGCGGCATCCAGCGCCGCAACCGGCGCATCGAGCAGTACCGCGACCTGGTGCGGCCGATTGCCCTCCACTACCAGCAGCGCTGCGCCGAGCCGCTCGACGACCTGATTCAGGTGGGCCTGCTGGGCCTGCTGCGGGCGGCGGAGCTCTACCGCCCCGACACCAGCACACCCTTCAGCGCCTTTGCCCGGCCCCATGTCCGGGGCGCCATCCTTCACTACCTTCGGGACCTGGCGGCTCCGGTGCGCCTGCCCCGGCGGCTGGAGGAGCGGCGTCAGCAACTCGGCCGTCTGCGCCGCCAGTGGCCCTGCCGGGGCGCCGCCGAACCCAGCACCGAGCAGCTGCGGCAGGCGATGGGGCTCAACTGTCGTCAGTGGCAGGAACTGGAACGGTGTCTGACGCTGCAGAAGCCCCTCAGCCTCGATGAGGCCCTCATGGAGGAGCGGCAGGAGATGGTCGGCGACGCCACCATGCCCGCCGCCGGAGGCAGTTACGGCCCCGAAGCCAGCGGGTCTGAAGCCACGGAGCTGCTCAGTCAGCTGGAGGAGCCGCTGCGGGCGGTGGTGGAGCGGGTGGTGCTGGCCGGCTGGAGCTACCGGCGCACCGCGGAGCAGCTGCAGGTGAGCCCGATGACGGTGCAGCGGCGGCTGCGCCGGGGACTGGAGCAGCTGCGCCGGCTGCTCAGCCCTGGGGCTGCTGGCCCTCATCTCGTTGCATCTGGCGCTCCAGGGTGCTGATGCAGGCCTCCAGGGCGGCCAGCTGACGCTCGGCGCCATCCCGCCAGAAGCGCAGCATCCTCAACTTGCGCTCCTGGTGGCGCCGCAGAGGGCTGCCCGAAGCTCCATCGTCGCGGCAGCAACCCATTGGAGGAAACATGGCACACTTGCTCAGTTTCATTGTTCTAGCCGGTGTCGTGGGTCGGGCGGGAGGCCTGGGCCTGATCGGTTCCAGCCCCCCACGTCGGCTCCTGCTCTTCGATCTCTGCAACGTTTGATCTCCGTCGCTTCCCTGTCCCTGCGGCCGTTGGCGGCCAGCCTGCTCGCCGTGGCCGTGCTGGCGCCGGCCGCTCCCGCCCAGGCCTACGTTGCCCTGATGGCCGGCCAGCGGGCCCGCCCCCTGGAAGGCACGTTCAACAACGTGCCCGTGCTGCACTCCAACCAGCCGGAGGAGGTGGAGGGGCCCGGCATCCTGATCAGCACCGAGCCGGGGGTGTCCTACGCCGCCGAAACCGGCCAGGCGCTGCAGAACGCCGCCTACACCTTCAACGGTGACTTCGGGGTGCACATGCACCACAAGTACTTCCCTTACTACCGGGGGCAGATCCGCCCGCAGGACCGGCGCACCGAACTCACCCTGGGGCTGATCCTGACCAATCCCGGCACCCGCCCGGTGACCGTGCAGTTCGAGCGCGGTGCGGTGCGCAACAGCTTCCAGGCTCCCTATCTGGGGACCCACAAGATGGGGGTTAGGCCCCTGGGCGTCCGGCCCTGGAACACCGGTCCCGGTGATGCCACGGCGGTGCAGATGCTGCGCGGCAGCCTCGACCGGGAGCTGATGCAGTCGGTGCTGATCCCGCCCCGCAGCCGCATTGTTCTGCTGCGCACCCAGTTGCCGGCACTGGGCATCGCCAACGCCCTGCTGCGCGGTCGCAGCGACGGCCCCTTCCACATGGCGGTGGTGGCGGCCTCCAACCCCCGCAGCGACGCCGATCTGGTGGCTGTGCTGGACAGACGCCGGCTGGCGCCGGGCCGGGTGTACCTGACCATGCTCGGCGACATCCAGAACGGCCGCGTGTTCTCCCGCGTCGGCGGGGTGGCCATCGGCGACACCTACACCGCCAGCCTGCGCCACGACCTGCGCAGCCAGGGCCCCCTGCACGTGCCGTTCACCAGCACCAAGCGCCATAACTTCGGCACCCGTGACATTCAGATCAACCCTCTGGCGGTGCGGATGGTGGATTCCTCCCTCGACAACGTGGGCACCTACGGGGTGCGCTTCGACATCGATCTGGAGCTCTACGGCAATGGCCCCTACGAACTGGTGATGAGCCATCCCACCCTCCCGGGCCGACCGCAATTCACCGCCTTCCGTGGGTCCTTGCAGGTGCGCACCCGTGACGGGCTCGAGGAGATGCACCTGGGCATGCAGTCGGGTGACAGCCATGCCCTCACCACCCTCAACCTGCAGCCGAACGTGAGCAATCCGGTGCGCATCAGCATGGTGTACCCGGCCGATGCCACACCGGGGCATCTGCTCAGTGTGGTGCCGACCACTCAGCTGGCCATGGTTCAGGCCCGTCAGGCCGCCGAGCAGCCGGCCAGCGCCCCGGTGGCGACACCGGCGGCCGTGGCCCCTCGGCCCCAGCCCATTCCCCAGAACCGGCCGGCGCCTCCGGTCCAGCCTGCCGCACTGCCCCAACAGCACCAGGTCGCCCCCCGGCCCCGCCAGATCCAGCGGCCGCCGGCCAACCTCCCCCAGACCGCCCCGGTGCGCATGCAGGGCGTCAGTCCCGGTTCGCTGGAGCGCTACCAGGAGGCGGTGGAAGCCCAGCAGGAGGTCATGCGGGGCCTGTTGGGCAACTGACCCGTCGCAACGTCAGGGCCGTGCCTGAGGACGACTTCCAGGGCGATCCGCCCCAGCGCAGCATCCAGCTCAAGCTCAGTGCCGAGCTGGTGGCCCACCTCGACGCCCTGAAGGGGGACTACGGCCTGCGCAGCCGTGGCGCCATTGTCGAGCGGCTGCTGCGCAACATCCTCGATCCCGACGACGTTGATGCGGACGGCGATGGACCTGGTGCCTCAGACGCCGCGCGCGCTGCTTCCGGCGGTTCAGCCAGCTCCGAAGCGCCCCCGGAAGAGCAGCGGCAGACAGGGCTGTTTGATGAACGGGGCAGCCTGGTGCTCGTGGCCCGGGAGGGCGGCGATGAGCTGGCGCTGGATCTGGCCTTCGACTCCGGTTTCGATCGTGACGAGCCGGTGGAGGCTCCCAGCGCAGCTGGTTTGCGGAGCGCCCAGCGGTCCGCGCGCCCCGGCCCTGGCCGGGGCATCGACCTGCCCGGATTCGTGCGCCGACGCACCGAGCAGGTTCGCCGCAGCCTGCAACCACCCCCTGACGGCGCCGTGGATGGGGCCGACCCGCTGCCCCACCTGGGAGCCGAGCTGATCGAACGGGCCATGGACCGGGCTGCCAGCCACTGGCTGGAGCTCTACGGCAAGCCCGCCCATCCGGCGGTGCTGGAAGCCTCGATGGTGTGGTTGGCCCAGGACATCTGGCCCCAGTGCGATCTCAGCGAGGGTCGCCCGTTCAGCTGGACCCTGGTCTGCCAGGTGATGGGCGGGCTCTCCCCCGCCTGGCCGCAGCGTCCGGCCAGCTTTGAGCGGGTGATGGTGGCGGCCGGCATTCTCGAGGATCCCTTCAGCGGATCCACCCTGGAGCTGCGGTTGCCCACCTTGATCCGGCGCTTCGTGCACCGCTTCCGCCGCCAGCGGCGAGGCTCATCCTTCCAGACCCTGGAGCACACCATGACGCTCCATGGCGCGCTCAAGCTGCTGCAGTTGCCCACCACTCCCGGGCATCGCCTCAGCCTTGGCGAAATCCGCGAGGCCTACCGGGAGATGGCGCTGGCCCACCACCCCGACTCCGGCGGTTCCGAGGAAACGATGCGCCGCCTGAATGAGGCCTATCAGATGCTCAAGGAGCTCTACCGCCAATCCTGAACTCCACTCACGCCTCTCAGAGCAGATCCACAGGTGGACTCGCGCCGGGTCGCATCTGGGATTGCTGCGCATCTCCCGCCAGGTGCCTGCGCACTGCCGCTGCCCCTGTGCGAAAGCCAGGCCCTGGGGCGTGACAATCACGACCTGGCGGACGACCAAGGGTTCGAGGCCGCAAAGGCTGCGACCGATCAGGGGCTTGAACCAGGCCAGCGCCATGGCGAGAAGCCCCGGCCTGATCAGACGTGTCTCATTCAGAGACCTGTATCGCGACCCACCTGAGACGAGAGGGATCTCGTCGTGTGCACAGCAAACGCTGAATTTTCTGTGATTTCAGTTGTGCTTGTCGCCTGATGCACCTGGTCCTGATCAGCGCGGTGATCGGCTGGCCTGGTCGCAGCGCGGCGGCCAGGTTCACGGGCCCCAGCCTGTCCAGAAGGTTGTCCAACCCGCCTGACATCTGCCAGAAACCCTCAGTTTCATTGGCTTGTCCGTTTTTGCGTATCTGTGTGAGAGACAGATACGCCAGTCGTTCTTGCCCATGACGGCGCTCCGCCCGGCAAGCAATCGGCCTCGACATGCTCCTGCGCCGGTCATGACGCCCGTACTGTCGCAGCGATCACGAGCTGGCCTACTTTCTGGTCCCGCAGCGCTTCCAGAACGGGACTGTTGCGCCATTTCCAGACTCTTGGCTGTCCTGTGCAAGTCTCGCTACGAGTCCCGGTTCAAGGCTCTGATGGGACGGCTGAGCAGACTGTGTATCGCCTCGGCTTCGCCCCGCCGGCTTGTCTCCTTCAGCTGATCCAGCTCCTCTCATCCAGGCAGCGGTCACCGCTGATCGAATGTCCACAGTGAGACCCGAGCCTGGACCAATAAAAAGACCCGGACGAGACAGGCTCGGCCGGGTCTGGGAGTGAGCAGCGCTGCGGTGGCAGCGGCGAGAGGCTCAGGTGGAGGTCTGCATACCCTGAATCAGAAAGTCGAAGTACGGCCCGGCCAGCGCGGCCTCCTCGGCGCCCAGCAGCGCCAGGGCGGCTTCCTTCATGGTGCGCATCGCCTCAACCATCCCGGGCATGGGCACGCCGAGGCTGTTGTACATCTCGCGGGCGCCCTCCAGACCGATCTTCTGGATCAGTTCGGTGCTGCCCGCCAGCACGCCGTAGGTCACGAGCCGGAGATACCAGCTGTAGTCCCGCAGACACTGGGCACGCTGCTTCTGGCCGTAGGCGTTGCCACCGGGAGCCACGTAGTCGGGCTTGCGGGCGAACAGCTGCTTGGCGGCCTCGTCCACGATCTTCTTCTCGTTCTCGGTGAGTGCCCGCACCACCGTCAGCCGCCGCTCACCGCCGCTGAGGAACTCCACCATCGAGCGAAGTTCACCACTGCTGGGATAGCGCAGTTGATCATCCGCCTGGAGGATCAGATCCCGAACGATGCTCATCGCAGCGACCACACGCCCGGGAACTCTATCGAGCCCGTTCTCCTCTCCGGAGCGGTCAGGGGAAGGTGTAACGGCCCTTTGCACGCCGTAGGTTCGCTCCTGTGGCGGGGCGGATCGGATGGACACAGAGCATGCCCGACAGTCGCGGCTCCCGGCGGCAGATGGCCAGCTGGTGGTGGGGCAGCAGCTTGAGGGTGTCGTCTCCGGCCTCTCCCATGACGGCCTGGCCGTGGTCCGCCACCACGGCCAGGTGCTGTTCGCTCCCGGGGGGCTGCCCGGTGAAACCCTGCGCCTGCGCGTGCTGCACCGCTCCCGCAGCCATTGGTCAGCTGAAGTGCTGGCCGTGCTGGAGCCCTCGCCTGAGCGTCGCCGCCCTCCCTGCATCCTGGCCGAGCACTGCGGCGGCTGCAGCGTTCAGCATCTCGAGCAGCAGGCCCAGCAGCGCTGGAAGCGCCAGAAGCTGATCGACGCCCTGCAGCGCATCGCCCGCCTGGGCCACGACTGGGACGCGCTGATGCCCCCGACCCTGAGCGCGGGCGCCGGCCTCGGCTACCGCAACCGGGCCGTGCTGCCACTGGAGCGCCGGGCGGATGGAACCCTCAGGGCCGGCTACTACCGCCCCGGCAGCCACCGGATCGTGAACCTCAACCACTGCCCGGTGCTGGATCCCCGGCTCGACGCCCTGATCGCTCCGCTCAAGGCCGATCTGGAGGCCAGCGGCTGGCCGGTGGACCGCCACCTGCGCTCCACCGGTGGTCTGCGCCACCTGGCCCTGCGCCTGGGACACCACAGCGGAGAGCTGCTCATCACCCTGGTGAGCAGCCACCGCCGGCTGGACGGACTGGAGGAGCTGGCCGGCCGCTGGCTGGACCGCTGGCCCCAGCTGGTGGGGGTGTGCCTGAACATCCAGGACCGGCCCACCAACACCCTGCTCGGTCCCACCACAGGGGTGGTGGCAGGGCGCGACTGGCTGCGGGAGGGCTTCGCCGGCCAGGAGCTGCAGGTGGGTGCCGACAGTTTCTTCCAGGTGAACACCGTTCAGGCCGAGGCCGTTGTGCCGCTGCTGCACTCGGCCTTCGCCGGCCAGTCCCCCGGCGTCGTGATCGACGCCTACTGCGGCATCGGCACCTACAGCCTGCCCCTGGCGGCCGCGGGCTGGTCAGTGCTGGGGATGGAACGCAACCCGGCTGCCGTGGATCTGGCCCGCCGCAACGCGGTGGTCAATCGTCTGGCGGAGCGCTGCCGTTTTCAGGAAGGGCCCGTGGCCGAGCTCCTGGCTGAGGCCATCCCGGACTGCCAGGCCCTGGTTGTGGATCCACCGCGCAAGGGTCTCGAGCCGGCGGTGCTGGCGGCGGTGCTGGCGGCGCCGCCGCCCTCTCTCCTCTACCTCAGCTGTGATCCCGCCACCCTGGCCCGGGATCTGGGCGCCCTGGCCGGCCCCGAAGGTCCGTACAGCCTGGAGAGCGTGCAGCCGATCGACTTCTTTCCCCAGACCAGCCACGTGGAGGCCCTGGCCGTGCTGCGACTCAGCGCAGCTGGGCGCCCAGCTGCTTCTCCAGGGCCTTGCGGATGACCGTGTGGGCACGCTCCACCTCCGCTTCGGTGAGGGTGCGCCTTGGGTCCCGGTAGCGGAGCCGGAAGGCCTGGCTGCACTGGCCGCTGGCGAGCGGTTCTCCCTCGTAGCGGTCGATCAGCTCGGCCTGCTCCAACAGGGGCCGGCCGGCCTTGCGGATCACCTGCAGCAGCTGGGCCGAGCGGGTGCTGGTCGGCACCACCAGGGCCAGGTCGCGCTCGGCCGCCGGCACCGTGGCGAAGGGGCTGAAAGCGGGCTGCCAGCGATTGCGGCGGGTGGCGGCGTTGAGCACCGCCGCCAGGTCGAGTTCGAACAGATGGGTGGCTTCGGGCAGGTTGAGCAGCTCCGACCGGCTGGGATGGAGCTGCCCGAACCAGCCCGACGGCCGTCCCTCCAGCACCAGCTCGGCGGCCCGACCGGGGTGAAGCAGGGCGTGCCCGTCCAGGGGCCTGTCCTCGAGCGGCAGCTGGAGGGCCGTGAGGGCCTGCTGCAACACCCCGCGGGCCTGGTAGTAGTCGGGGGGGGCCGGTTTCCCGCTGGTGCGCCAGCGCCCAGCGCGGCGCTCGCCGCAGATCACCCCGCTCAGCAGGCTGCGCGCTTCGAGGCCCTCCTGCTGAAACACCTGGCCGATCTCGAAGGCCCAGAAGCCGCCCTGACCACTCTGCAGATTGCGCCGGGCCGCCTCCAGCAGCTCCTCCTGCAGCTGATCACGGAGATGGCCGTAGTCGGCCAGCAGGGGATTGGCGAGGGGGATCCGCCCGTCGCCCGCCGCCACCAGGGAGAAGCTGCAGGCCTCCTGTAGTCCGGCAGCACAGAGGGCCCGGCGCAGGCGCCGCTCCGCCTCCTGAGCGGGCTCCAGGCCCCCGGGCTCGATCGGATCAGGCAGATGGGCCGCGAACCGGTCGTAGCCCACCAGCCGGGCCACCTCCTCGATCAGATCCACCTCCCGGCACAGATCGAGGGCTCGGGCCGGTGGCACCCGCACCAGCCAGCCCTCGTCACCGGCCTCCAGCGTGCAGCCGATCGCCTCCAGGGTGGCGCTGATGCGCCCGTCCTCCAGATCGATGGGCTCGCCCTCCACCAGCACCGGACCCAGCAGGTTGTGCAGGGCGTCGCGGCGCAGCACCAGAGGCTCCTGGGCCTGCTGGGGCCCGCGGTGCAGCCAGCGGCCCTGCACCGTGGCGCCGGCCAGTTCCACCAGCAGGGCGCAGGCCCGGTCGGCGGCCTCCAGGGTGGCCTCGCAGGGCAGACCTTTCTCGAAGCGGCTGCTGGCCTCCGTGCGCAGCCCCAGGCTGCGGGCCGACTGGCGCACCCGGCGGGCCGGGAACACGGCGGCCTCCAGCCAGATGGAGCTGGTGCCCGCCTGCACCGCTTCGCCGGCACCGCCGATCACCCCCGCCAGGGCGATGGGCTTGTCGGCGTAGGTCACCACGAGGGCGTCGGCGCTCAGGCGGCGCTGCTCTCCGTCGAGGCTGATGAAGGGCTCCCCGGGCCGGGCCTGGCGCAGGCCGATCGCCCCTGGCTCGGCCTGCCCGCCAGCGCCAGCAGGAAGGGCGGCCAGGGCATCGCTGTCGAAGGCGTGCAGGGGCTGGCCCGTCTCCAGCATCACCAGGTTGGTGATGTCCACCACGTTGTTGATCGGGCGGATGCCGGCCTTCTCCAGCCGCCGCTGTAGCCACAGCGGCGAGGGAGCCACGCGGATGCCGCCCAGGGCGGTGAGGCTGAACAGGCCCCCCTCCTCCATGGCCTCCCGGGCCGCAGAGCCGGCCTGGAGCGGCTCACTGGGGCAGGCCGGAGCACTGCTGATGAAGCGGGTCCGGGCACCGCACAGGGCCGCCACCTCCCGGGCGATCCCCCGCATCGACAGGCCATCGGGCCGGTTGGCCGTGATGGCCAGCTCCAGAACCTGATCGTCGAGGCCCAGGCTCGGGCCCACGGCCGTCCCCACGGGCGGAAGAGCCTCGAGCAGGTCCTCAAGCACGGCGATGCCACCGGAGCTGTCGCTGAAGCCCAGTTCGGCCAGCGAGCAGATCATGCCGCTGCTGGCCACCCCCCGCAGTTCCGCCGGTTTGATCGTGAGATTGACCGCCGGCAGCGTGGTGCCCACCAGGGCCACGGGCACATGGATGCCGGCGCGCACGTTGGCGGCGCCGCAGACGATCTGCAACGGTTCCTCCCCGCCCACATCCACGCGGCACACACTCAGCTTGGAGGCATCGGGATGGGACTCACGGCTGGTCACCAGGCCCACCACCACGCCGGCGGCCCGGGCCGCCAGGTCTTCCACCGCCTCCACCTCGAAGCCGGCGATCGACAACCGCTCCGCCAGGGTGTCGATGTCGAGATCCACCTCAGCCTGGCCGTCGGGAGCGCTCACCAGTTCGCGCAGCCACTGGTGGGAGACCCGCATGCGTTGTTGTCCTCGACGGCACAGCCGGCGATCCTAGGGAGAGGGGTCCGCGGCAGCGGCGTCGGACCTCCCAGGAGCCCGTCATCCTGCCCCTGTCACCCCGCCAGGTATGGTGAGAATTGTACCCACGCTTCGCTGACGCGGCGCAACGTCCTTCATGGCTAAGAACAAGGGCGTCCGGATCGTGATCACTCTCGAGTGCACGGAATGCCGGTCCAACCCCGCCAAGCGGTCTCCGGGGGTGTCCCGTTACACCACCGACAAGAACCGCCGCAACACCACCGAACGGCTGGAGCTGAAGAAGTTCTGCCCGCACTGCAACAAGTCGACCGTTCACAAGGAAATCAAGTGACCGGGGCCTGACCGCACCGCCACCGGTGTGATCAGACGTCGATTGATCTGTTCTGCGGACCACCTCCCTTCTCCTTCTCCAACTCCATGGCCGGAACCTTTTTCAAGAAGCGCCTGTCGCCCATCAAGCCGGGCGACCCGATCGACTACAAGGATGTCGATCTGCTCAAGAAGTTCATCACCGAACGCGGCAAGATCCTGCCCCGCCGGCTCACCGGACTCACCGCCCAGCAACAGCGCGACCTCACCAACGCGGTGAAGCGTGCCCGCATCGTGGCCCTGCTGCCCTTCGTCAATCCGGAAGGCTGAGCCTCCTCTGGCTTCCGATTCTCTCCACCCGGGTGATCTCGCCGGAGTGCTGCTGGAGCGCAACGGCGAGCGCACCCCGGCTCTGGCTGTGGTCCTCGGCGTGCAGGGCAGCAAGCTGCAGCTGGCCGTTGGCTGGCCTGCCAGAACGCTGAGCCTGCCCCGCCGGGATGTGCAGGCCGTCTGTCCGTTGCCTGCCCTCGCGTCGCCCCCGCCGCGCCTGGGCATCGCGCCCTGGGCCTTCAGTGCTGAGGATCTGGCCGCCGTTCAGCCCCGCCCCCGCGATCTCGGTTCCGCCTGGTGGCTCCTGGTGGAAGCGGCTGACGCCGACCTCAGCCTGGCTGCCTGGTGCGATCTGGTGTTCGGTGGCCAGGAGCCCCTGCAACTCGCCGCCGGCTGGCTGTGGCTGCACGGTCCCCAGCTGCTCTTTCGCCTGCGCCCCTCCGGCATCAGTCCGCGCCCGGCCGCGGATCTGCGCCAGCTGCGCCGGCAACGCCGCCAGCAGAGCCTGCAGCGCCATCACCAGCAGCGGTGGCATCAGGCCCTGCAGGCACGCCAGCCGATCGATCCTGCGGCCCTGGCCCCCGCCCAGGCTCAGGAGCTGGAGCTGCTGCGGCGCTGGGCCGGAGAAGACACGGCCACCCCTCTGCCCGCCGAGCTGCGCAAGGCCCTCCAGGCCGCCCATTGCCATGCCGACAGCGGCGGCATCCGCCACTTGCTGGTGGATCTGGGCCAGTGGCAGCGGCACCATCTGCCGTCCCTGAGCCAGACCCCCTGGCAGCTCGGCTTCTCCCCCACCCAGGAGGCGGAGACCCAGCGTCTGCTGGAGCTCGCGCACCAGGAGCTCCCCGGCGATGGCGAGCGGGTCGACCTCAGCGCTCAGCGCGTGGTCACCATCGACGACGACGACACCCGCGACATCGATGACGGGCTGGCCCTGGAGGCGGGCCCTGACGGCCAGCCCCGGATCTGGATTCACGTGGCCGATCCCGGCCGGCTGGTGGCGCCAGGCTCAGCCCTCGACCTGGAGGCACGGCGTCGCTCCACCAGCCTCTACCTGGCACGGGGCACCCTGCCGATGTTCCCCCCCCAGCTCAGCAACGGTCCGTTCAGCCTTCGGGCGGGCCAGCGCTGCCCCGCCTGGAGCCTCTGGGTGGACCTGGCCGACGACGGCGGCGTGGCCGCCAGCGGGGTCTGCCGCAGCTGGGTGCACCCCCGCTACCGGCTCTCCTACAACGACGCCGACGAGCTGCTTGAGCTGGCTCCGCCCCAGGAGCAACAGTTGCTGGAGCTGCAGGCCCTGCTGCAGCGCCGCCGTGCCTGGCGTCTCGCCCGGGGGGCCCTGCTGCTGGATCAGCCCGAGGGCCGAATCCGTGAGGAGGATGGTGCGCCGCTGCTGGACATCACCGAGCCAGGTCCGGCCCGCCAGCTGGTGGCCGAGGCCATGATCCTCGCCGGAGCCGTGGTGGCTGAGCACGGCCGCAGCCGCGGGCTGGCCCTGCCCTACCGCAGCCAGCCACCCGCTGCGCTGCCCCCCGCCCACGAGCTCGAGGCCCTGCCTCCGGGGCCGGTGCGCCACGCGGCGATCAAGGCCTGCCTCAGCCGCGGGCACACCGGCTGCGCGCCCGCTCCCCACTTCAGCCTCGGTCTGCCGGCCTATGTGCAGGCCACCTCCCCGATCCGCCGCTACGGCGATCTGCTGGTGCAGCGCCAGCTGCTGGCCCTGGAGCGGGGGGAGGAACCGCTGAACGACTCCTCGATTCTCTCCCTGCTGGAAGAGCTCGAGGGGCCTGCCCGCCAGGCGGTGCAGATCAGCCGCGAGGATCAGCGTCACTGGCAGCAGGTGTGGTTCGAGGCCCATCGCGGCCAGCAGTGGGACTGCTGTTTCCTGCGCTGGCTGCGGGCCCAGGACCGCCTCGCCCTGGTGCACGTGGAGGATCTGGCGATCGATCTGCCCGCCCTGGCACCGGAGGGAGCCGGGGCGGGCACACCCCTGCTGCTGCGGGTGCAGCAGGTGGACCCCCTGCGCGATCAGCTGCGGCTGGTGGCCGGCCCCTGAAGCCGGGTCACCCGCAGCCAGGGGCCCCAGGGGTTGGCCACCGCCAGCAGCTGCACCGGCCCGGCACTGGAACAGTCCGCCGCCTGGGCGAGCCAGTGGTGCACGGCCGGCTCCAGGGTGATCAGGGGCCAGCCGCGTCCGGCTCCACCCGGGCACGCGCTGCTGCTCTCCAGCTGGTAGCCCCCCTGGCCATCGCCCACCAGAGCGCCGCTCCAGAGCTGTTCATGGGCTGTGGCCGGGGCCTGGGTGGGGGCCAGGTCGGCCTCCAGGGCGCCGGCCCGCTTGTGCGCCCCATCAAGCTCCCCGCCGCCATCCAGCAGGGCGGGATCGGCCAGGGCCGCCAGCTGGCGCCGCCGCCAGGCGGGGTGGTGCCAGGGGGTATCCCAGAGCGGCAGGGGGCCGGCCGGCGCCACGCCGTCGTTGATCAGGGCCTGCTGCAGCTGCCGCACAGGCAACTCGGCCGGCGCGCAGCCGCGCTGCAGGCAGAGGGCCGCCGCCAGCCCGGCCGCCTGGCCGATGTTGAGGATCAGGGGTTGCAGCCGGGTGGCGCCGTTGGCCATGTGGCTGACGCTGATGCACTTGTCGGCCGCCAGCAGATTGGTGGTGTCGCGGCTCACCAGGGCGCCGTAGGGGATCGTGAACGGGGTGCCGCTCCAGCGTCCCCCCCAGCGGCAGCTCTTGGGAGCCAGGGGCCAGTCGTCGCCGGGGTAGTGGTGATCGTTGGCGTAATTGCCCACGGCGATGGCCTCCAAGGGCCCGCCCGGCGCGGCCAGCGGGGCGATCGATGCCCCCGGGCCGGCGGGCAGCAGCTGCTGTTCGGTCACGGTCACCAGCCCCTGCAGCCGCCGTCCCTCGCGCCAGTAGGGCATCAGTGCCAGGGGCGACGAGCCCTCCAGGGCGTCAGCCCCTGGGGCGTCGGGAAACACCGCCGCCGGCTCCAGCCAGCCGCCGCTGGCCTGCTCCAGAGCGCCGGCGAAGGCCAGGCTGTACTCCCCCATGGCGGCGAACAGCTCGGCCTCAGCCGCCGGATCGCCGCTGAAGGCCCGCTCCAGCCCCGCGTGCCAATCGTTGCCGTGCAGGGGCCAGTTGAGCATCACCAGATCCCCCGGCAGGCGCCCGTAAGTGATCGTGCGCTCCAACCCGAAGGCGTCGGTGGCCGCCGCGAACGGTGGTGCCAACGGGGGGGCCGGGTGCGGGCAGGTCCGCTCGCGCACCAGCCGCCCCATCGCCACCCAGGTGGGCGACTGCACCGGCTGCTGGCCGAAGAACAGCTCGGCGGCCAGGCGTGAGGCCGGCGGCGCGCTGGGCTCACCCCAGAGCTCGCGGCTCTCCCAGCCGAAGCGGTGGGCGCTGCCGGCCAGGGCGATCAGCTCGCCCCTGTCGCTGCCGTCGATGGCCAGCTGGGGCGCCACGGTGACCGGCTGACCCTGTCGCTCCAGCTCCAGATGGGTGATGCGCTCGCCTTGCCGGCGCACCGCCCGCAGGCTGCAGTGGGGCCACCACTCCACCGCCGCCGCCCGCAGCCAGCGGCGGAGGATCGCCTCGGCCGTGGACGGCCGGTAGCCGAAACAGCTCACCCAGTTGTGGTCGAGCCCCTCCGGTTCCTCGGCGGCCAGCTGGCGCAACAGAGCACCCCAGAGGCCCGTCTGCCAGGGGCTGAGTTCATTGCCATCGGGGCAGCAGACGCCGGCGGCGCTCACCATGCCCCCCAGCCAGGCACCGGGCGTGAGCAGCAGGGTGCGGGCGCCGGCGCGGCCGGCCTGTATCGCCGCCGCCGCACCCCCCGTTCCGCCTCCCCACACCACCACGGGCTGCTGTCGGTCGGGCATGGCGGATCGGAGAGGCGAGACAGGTGAGGGGAGACAGGTGATGGGTAGGATCCAGCTCAGGCGCCAGGTTTTCGGGATCCGGCTGGCGATCGCCAGGGTCTCGAACCGCTCCACTCCAGGGCGCCGTGACGGCGGCCGGGCGCGCCCGCTGGCCATCCACCGCCGCATGTCCTACACCCTCACCACACCCCTCTACTACGCCAACGACCGGGCGCATCTGGGCAGCACCTACACCACCCTGGCCTGCGATGCGATCGCGCGCCACCGGCGTCTCCGGGGGAAGCGGGTCACCTTCATCACCGGCTGTGACGAGCACGGCCAGAAGATCCAGCGCACCGCCGAGGCTGCCGGCCTCAGCCCCCAGGCCCACTGCGACATCGTGAGTGAGGGCTACCGCGACCTCTGGAGCCGCTGGCGGATCAGCCACGACCGCTTCATCCGCACCAGCGATCCGCGGCACCGCCAGCTGGTGGAGCAGTTCTTCGCCCGCGTGGAGGCCTCCGGCGATGTGCGGGAGGGCCGGCAGCAGGGCTGGTACTGCGTGGCCTGCGAGGAGTTCAAGGACGATCCCCACGAGGCGGAGGATCCGGAATGCCCGATCCACCGCCGGCCCCTGGAGTGGCGCGACGAGGTGAACCTGTTCTTTCGCCTCTCCCGCTACCAGCCTCAGATCGAGGAGCTGATCCGCCGGCCGGGCTTCATCGCCCCCGCCAGCCGCCGCCGGGAGGTCGAGAACTTCGTGGCCGGTGGGCTGCGTGACTTCTCGATCTCCAGGGTGGATCTGCCCTGGGGCATCCCCGTGCCCGGCCACTCCGGCCACACCTTCTATGTGTGGTTTGACGCCCTGCTGGGCTACCTCACCGCCCTGCTGGAGCCGGATGAACCGGTGCAACTGGACACGATCCTGGAGCGGGGCTGGCCCGCCCAGCTGCACGTGATCGGCAAGGACATCCTGCGTTTCCATGCCGTGTACTGGCCGGCGATGCTGCTCTCGGCCGGCCTGCCGCTGCCGGAGCGGGTGTTCGGCCACGGCTTCCTGACCCGCGAGGGCCAGAAGATGGGCAAATCCCTGGGCAACGTGCTCGATCCGGAGGTGCTGCTGGAGCGCTGCGGCCACGACGCGGTGCGCTGGTATCTGCTGCGCGACATCCCCTTCGGCGATGACGGCGATTTCCAGCAGCAGCGGTTCAGCGATCTGGTCAACAGCGACCTGGCCAACACCATCGGAAACCTGCTCAACCGCACCAGCGCCATGGCGCGCAAGTGGTTCGCGGCCGCCGTGCCTCCCGCGGCCGCCGGCGCCGACGCGCGCCACCCCCTGGCCCTGGCCGCCGGTCAGGCGGCCGAGACGGTGAACGGCGCCCTCGAGGCCCTCGACTTTCGCGCCGCCGCTGAGGCGGTCCTGGATCTGGCCAGCACCGCCAACGGCTATCTCAACGAGCAGGCCCCCTGGAAGGCGGTGAAACAGCCGGGGCAGGAAGCCGCGGTGGCCGCCGATCTCTATGCCGTGCTCGAAGCAAGCCGCTGGCTGGCGGTCCTGCTGGCCCCCCTGCTGCCCGACCTCTCCGCCCGCATGCTGGCTCAGCTGGGTCTGGACTGCTTCGACTCCTCCCCCGCTGGCGGGGATCAGGACGGGGCCTGGATGGCTGCCCAGCACTGGGGAGGCCTGGTGAGTGGCGCCCCCCTGCCCGAGCCCCAGCCGGTGATGCAACGGCTCGAACTCGACGCCCCCCTGTGAACATCTCCCGGATCACCGGGAGCCTTGCCAGCTCCCTGCTGGCCCTCAGCCTGCTGGGGTGCACGCCGCCGCCGCCAGCGCCCGATCCACCAGCCCAGCCGTTCGTGTTCCGCGCCCTCAACCTGCGCCGACAGGATCAGCAGGGCCGGCCGCTGTGGGAGCTGAGCAGTCCGGAAACCCGCTACGACCTCACCCGCATGCTGGCCCAGTCACGGGATCTCACCGGCACGCTTTATGAGCAGGGCGAGCCCCTCTACCGCTTCTCCGCCGCCAACGGCGTGGTGCTCAACGATGGCGAGCTGGTGCAGCTGGAGGGCCCGATTGAACTGGAGCGGCTCGATGAGGAGCGGCCCGTGCTGCTCACCGCCCGCCGGCTGCGCTGGTATCCCCAGCAGGAGCGCATGGAGATCGATCGCGATCCCAGGGCCAGCAGCGCCGACGTGGAGCTCACGGCGGGCCTGGCCCGGTTTCTGATCGATCAGGACCGGCTGGAACTGCGCCGCAGTCCGGAGCTGCGCCAGAGCGGTGAGCAACCGCTGCGCCTGAGCTTCTCCGAGCTCGACTGGACGCCGGGCAGCGGCCTGCTGCAGGGCCGGGGCCCAGTTCTGGGCGAGCGCCAGCTCGGCGATGGTCTGGTTCAGCGCCTCACCTCCCCCGGTTTCACCGGCAACACCGCCGACCAGACGATTGACCTGCAGGCCCCGGTGCAGCTGCAGGATCCCCAGCGCCAGGCGGTGATCGAGGCCCGCGCCACCCGCCTCGATCTCAGCCGCCGTCAGGCCAGCAGCAGCGAACCCTTCCAGGGCCGCTATGGCCCGATCCGCTTCAGCGGGGGCGGGTTCCGGCTCGACGCCGCCAGCGAAACCCTGCAGGTGCAGGATGGCTGCCGGCTGCAGCAGCCGGGCGAGCAGCTGCAGGCCGGCAGCTGCCGCTGGGCCTGGGGCGCAGGCACGGTGGAGGCCAGCGGCTCGGTGGTGCTCCGCAGGGAGGCCAACGGACTGGAAACCACCGCCGAGCGGCTGGTGGGCCGGATCGGCAGTGACGGCTTCGCCGAGTTCAGCAGCCCCGGCGGTGGCCGTGTGCGCAGTGAGCTGCGGCTGCCCGGAGGCGCCCAGGGGCCTGGCGCCGCTCCGCTCAGGCCGGAGGGGAATCGCCGCCGCCAGCGGCCGCCAGCATTTCAGCTGTGAGCCGCCTGGCCCAGCCCTCGGTCCAGGTGAGATCACTGCGGCTGAAGCAGCGCGCCGACCAGCCGCCCAGCACCACCACCCCCTGATCGGCCAGGGGCTGCACCAGCACTGCCGGCACACCGGGCAGCAGGGTCTCGAATTCATCCCGGCCCGGGTAGAGGGCCAGGTTCACCAGGGAAATCGCCTGACGGCGTTCAAGGGCGCGGCGGCAGATCGGTCCAGGGCTGAACGCTGCCTCCGCCAGCAGACCCCGCCGCAGCAGCACCCGGCCCCGCCACCACACCAGCACCACCGCCGCCGGACTGGCGGTGAGCAACATCTGGCTGCCCCAGCCGAGCTCCTGCCGTAATGGCTCCGGCAGATCGCCGGCCAGCTCCAGACCTTCACGGCCATCGAGGCTGGCACGGCTGGCCGCCTCGGGCACGGCCCTGGTCCAGAGCACCGCCACCAGCATCAGCCCCACCGCCAGCAGGGCCGCCAGCACGCCGGCACGGGTGAGGGCGGGATCCGGCTCGAGCGCCGTGAGCTGGTTGATCACCACCAGCGCCAGGCCTGCCACCCCCACCGACAGACTCACCCTGGCTGGCGGCGGCAGGGCCATGGCGGCGAGGGGACGGAGAGGACTGCAGGCGGCAAACTAGGGCTAGCCGCTCCCCAGGTCGATGTTCCGCTCCCCGTTTCTCGCCGCCCTGGCAGCCGCGCTGCTGCTGCTGATCCCGTTCAGCCCCGCTCTGGCGCAGTCGGCGGCTGACTTTCCCGCCAGTGCCCCTGAGGAACGGGTGGTTGACACGGCCGGCGTGCTGAGCCGCGCCGCCAGCTCCGAAGTGGCCCGCGAGCTGGACAGCTTCCAGGTCGAGCGCGTGGATGCCCGGCTGGTGACCGTGAATCAGCTCGATTACGGCCTGGCCCTGCCGGAGCTGGGACGGCAGCTGCTCGCCCGCTGGCGCGAGCCGGCTGGCGGCGGCCAGTTGCTGTTCCTGATTGACAGCCAGACCAACAGCGCCGCTGTGGTGAGTTCCGACGATCTGACCACCCAGCTCACCCCCGCCCTGCTGCGCAGCACCGGCCGGAGCACCATGGCCCTGCCGATCCGCGACGGCGCGCGCTACCGGCAGGCCAGCCTCGATGGCATCAGCCGGCTGCTCACCGTTCTGCAGGGAGGCGAAGACCCGGGTGAACCGGTGGTGGCCTCCGTGGTGACGGCCCCAAGCAACGTGCCCACCCGGGAGGAAACCGCCGCCAGCAATGCCTTCACCTGGGTGGTGGTGTTGCTGGTGGTGGGTTCGGTGGTGCCCATGCTCACCTGGTGGGTGTTCTCCCGCTGATGCCGCGTCCGCTTCCCCACCCATGGGCCTGAACGACTGGCTGGGTGCCTTCAGCCGGGCCCAGAACCGCCAGATCAGCCGCGATCTGCAGCGGGCGGTGCAGGCCGTCCGCACGATCGAAATGATCGAACGCGACCATTTCAATGGGCGCCCCGTCCAGCTCGATGAGCCTCTCCCCCTGCCGCGCCCCGCCCAGGTGCAGCTGCGACGGCGCTTTCAGGCCGCTGTGACCGTGGGCCGCGACGCCGTGTCTGCGCTCGAGGACCGGCGCCAGGTCCTTGGCCCCGAGGCCCAGCGCCAGCTTCTGGCGGTGGAGGCTGTGCTGGAGCGCTACGACCCCACCCGCCAGCGTCCTCCCACGGCGCTCTCCCGCGCACCGGAGGTGCTGCCCCGCAGCCTGATCGGTGTGCTCGACCGCTTCCGAGGTCAGCTCGATCCCGATGCCGAGGTGAACCTTCTGGAGGGCTTTCGCCGGCGCAGGGACGCCACCCTGGTGTCCCTGCGCATCCTGTTGTTGCTCGTCCTGGTGCCGCTGCTGGTGCAGCAGCTCAGCCGCTCCCTGGTGGTGTCGCCGCTGGTGGACCGCTTCGCCCCTGATACCCCCTTCCTCACCTACCCCAAGCCGGCCCTGGAGGAGGAGGCCGTGGAAAAACTGCGGGTGTTCAAGGAAGAGGTGGAATTCGATGCCCTGCTGCGGGGCCAACCGGTGCCTGAAGCACCACAGATGCAGGCCCTGCTGACCGAGCGCGCCCAGCTGCTCAAGGAGGAGGCCGACCAGCTCAGTTCCGAAGCGGTGAAGAACGTGCTGGCCGACCTGGCCGGGCTGCTGGGTTTTGCCCTGATGTGTCTGCTGGGGCGACGCGAGATCAAGGTGCTGCGAGCCTTTCTCGATGAACTCGTCTACGGCCTCAGCGATAGCGCCAAGGCTTTCTCGATTATTTTGTTCACCGATGTGTTCGTTGGTTTTCACAGCCCTGAAGGCTGGACTGTATTGCTCAACGGCATCGCCCATCACCTGGGACTACCGGCCCGCGAGAATTTCATCATGCTGTTCATCGCCACCTTCCCGGTGGTTCTGGCCACGGTCTTCAAGTACTGGATTTTCCGCTATCTCAACCGCGTCTCTCCCTCCTCGGTGGCCACGCTGCGCACCATGAACGGCGGTGGCTGAGCGGCCGCCCACCGCAGCCTGTGGCCATCTGCAGCTGATCACCGGCCCTGCCCGCAGCGGCAAGAGCCGCTGGGCCGAGCACCTCGCCCGCAGCAGTGGCCTGACGGTGCACTACCTCGCCACCGGACCCGACTTGCCCGACGACCCCCTCTGGCAGGCGCGCCTGGTGCGCCACCGCGCTCGCCGGCCCTCCAGCTGGAGCTGCCACGAGGTGGGGGCGGATCTGGCGGTTGCCCTGGCCTCATTGCCGCCTGCCGACCTGGCCCTGGTGGACTCCCTCGGCACCTGGGTGAGCTGGGGACTGGAGCTTCAGGAGGAGGTCTGGTCTGAGCGGGTGGACGCCCTGCTGGCCAGCCTGACGGACCGCTGTGCTCCCGTGCTGCTGGTGAGCGAGCAGACCGGCTGGGGGGTGGTGCCCCCCACCGCCATCGGCGGCCGCTTCCGGGACCGCCTCGGGACTCTGGAAGAGCGGCTCAGCGGCCAGTGCCGCCACCTGTGGCTGGTGGTGGCCGGGCGGGCCATGGATCTGCTGGCCCTGAGCCAGCCCGTGCCCGGCTGCTGAGGTCTGTACCCCAACGATCCCGTCCTGATCCATGCCCCAGGTGGTGCTCTACCAGCCCCAGATCCCGCCCAACACCGGCAACGTGGCGCGCACCTGCGCCGCCACCGGCCAGGAACTGCATCTTGTGGAGCCGCTCGGCTTCGAGATCAGTGACCGCCATCTGCGCCGCGCCGGTCTCGACTACTGGCCCTGGGTGCGCCTGCACCGCCATGGCGACTGGCAGAGGTTCCAGGCCGAGCGTCAGCATCGGGGCGGGCGTCTGGTGGCCCTGAGTGCCCATGGGCGCAGCAGCTACGTGCGCTTCGCCTTCGCCGACGACGACTGGCTGCTGTTCGGCCGGGAGACCGATGGCCTGCCGGCGGGCGTGCTGGCGGAGGCCGATATCTGCCTCACCATCCCCATGGCACGCTCCCGCCACCATCCCGGCGGTGGCGTGCGCAGCCTCAACCTGGCCTCCGCCACGGCCGTGGTGCTGTACGAGGCCCTGCGCCAGCTGGGTGAGCTGGAACCGGCCTGAGCTGGGCTGGGCGAGCTGTCACCTTGCCGCTCCCAGTTCAGTCCGCTACTGTCTGCGCGGTTCAGGGGATGCAGGCTTCTCCACTGGGCTTTGTCGTTTGGGGACGAATTGAATGAAGCCAACCCACGCACTACGCACCGGTTTGCTACTTCTCCTTCCGGGAGTTGTGTCCATTCCGGCGATCGGTGTTGCCGTTTCCCAGCGCAACCCTCAGGAGGTGCCACTGGATCAGCAGCTGCTCACGGTTCCCCCCAGCGTCGAGGGACCAGGCCCCACTGCGGTGACCACGGCATCAGGTGATTCTGTCGCGAGAGCTGCCCTGGCTTTTGCCCCCCTGCCCGGCAGCACCGAGGCCGACAGCCCGCTGGTGACGACCCTCGGCAGCAGCGACAGCCGCTCCACCCTGCCTCCCCCCAGCGCTCCGCCGCCGGTGCAGTCGAAGGGCGTGGTACGGCTGGGAGACACCCTGCTGCAGATCGCCCAGCGCTACGGCATCACCATGCAGGAGCTGCTGCGCTTCAACCCGGGCCTGGACACGGCCCGGCTGGTGGCCGGCACGGAGATTCAGCTGGTGCAGTCAGCACCCGTGCGCCAGCGTGCGGTGCTCGGCCTGCGCCCCAGCACCAGCGGGGGCCTGAGCTGGCCAGAGCAGCCCAACCTCGGCCAACCGCAGCAGCCCTTCCACGACCAGGGCGCCCACACCTGGATCTGGCCCACCTCCGGCGTGTTCACCTCCGGCTACGGATGGCGCTGGGGCCGCATGCACCGCGGCATCGACGTGGCCAACAACGTGGGGACTCCGATCAAGGCCGCCCGCAACGGCCGCGTGGTGTTCTCCGGCTGGAACTCCGGCGGCTTCGGCTACCTGGTGACCCTGCAGCATCCCGATGGCAGTCGGTCGCTCTACGCCCACAACAGCCGCCTGATGGTGAGCGTGGGCCAGGAGGTGCGCCAGGGCACGGTCATCGCCCTGATGGGCAGCACGGGCAACAGCACCGGCCCACACCTGCACTTCGAAATCCATCCGGCCGGCGGCAGCGCCGTGAATCCGCTCACCTTCCTGCCACCCCGCGCCTGATACACTCCACACACCGCGGCTCGGTAGCTCAGCTGGTTAGAGCGTGGGATTCATAACCCCAAGGTCGGGAGTTCAAGTCTCCCCCGAGCCATTCTTGGTGCAGGTTTTTGCTGTTCTGCGGCTCAGATCACGTCCACTGATGTGAGTTTCTCCACCCCCGGTGGCAGGTTGCGGGACACGGAACAGACCTGCATCCTTACCCCGGCATCGTCAGGCTGAGCTGCTGGGGCTCCCCGTTGCCCTCCGGGTTCAACCACTGCACCCTCAGATCGCTGCTGGTTCCCTCGACGCCCCGGTGCTCACGCTGCAACCGGATCTGGAACTGGCGTGGGCTGGTCATGGCGACAGGCGACGAAGGGACGGAGGAATGGCGGCAGATGGGGAATGCCCAAGCGCTGGCGCCCGCTGTGCGGCGGCTGGCTGGGGGCTCTGGCGGCGCCAGGCCTCCACACCGGTGAGCAGGGCCGAGCCCAGCAGCAGGAGGGAGAACCCCTGCCGCAGGCGCAGCTCGGGCAGATGGGGGGCGAGCCACTGGCCGACCCTGGCTCCGGCGGCACCACCGAGCAGGAGGGGGATCAGCAGCGGCAGCACCGTGCTGGGCCAGTGGCCCAGCGCCAGCAGGGCCACCAGGGCATTGGTGGCGATCAGCAGCAGGCTTGTGCCGCTGGCCATCGCCATCGGCAGACCCGCCAGCAGCACCAGGGCCGGCACGATGGCGAAGCCGCCGCCCACCCCGGCGATGCCTGTGAGCAGCCCCACCACCACCCCCTGCAGGGCCAGAGGCCCCACCCGGCCCGGCCGCTCGGGGTTCAGGGCGGCGTCCACCAGGGAGCCGCGGCGCTTGAGCAGCCAGGCGGCCACCACGGCCGCGAGGGTGAACAGGGCCAGTTGCATGGCTTCGGGGATCAGCCCCCCCTTCACCAGCGATCCACCGATCCAGCTGCCGGCCAGGGCCGGCACGCCCAGCACCAGGGCCGGGCGGGGCGCGAACAGGCCTCGCCGCAGATAGGGCGGCATGTTGGCCAGGGCGAGCAGTCCCACCACGATCAGCGACAGAGGCACGGCCTCGCGGGTGGGCAGGCCCGTTCCGCTCACCAGCAGCGGCAGCAGCAGGATCGAACCGCCGGCGCCGAGCACCGCCAGCAGGAAACCGATCAACGCCCCGCCGCCCAGCAGCAGCGCCCAGCTGGCCTCGATCACAGGGAGATCCGGTTCCAGGGCATGGCCGCCAGGAGACGGGCCATGCCGCAGAAGCCGCTGATCCCAGCAAACACCAGCCCGGCGCCCACAAACCAGCTGAGCAGGATCCAGGCCGGCGCCACCGTGGAGCTGAGGATCAGGCCCAGCAACACCAGCGATCCGGCGGCGATCTGCACCTGGCGCATCAGCGGCAGCGGAGCTCGCTTGAGCCGGCGCAGGGCCAGGCCGGCCTGCTCCCACGACGGCAGACCGCCCTCCAGGTCGGCCAGCGGGTGGGAGTGGCCCTGGGCCTGGAGCATCTGCAGAGCGCGGCCACTGCGGTTGCCGCTCTGACACACCAGCACCAGGGGCCCCTGGGGTAGATCGGCCTTGGCGATTCGGGAGAGGGGAATGTTGAGGCTGCCGTCGATGTGGCCGGAGGCGTACTCCACCGGTTCGCGCACATCGATCACGGTCACGTGCTGGTTCGCAAGCTGCTCGGCGAGGGCATGGGCGGAGACGCTGCTGGCGTGCTGCATGGGTCGGGTGGTGGTCATGGGGGTGGGACCGCGTTGGCGGTCGGGAAACGACGTGGATGGATGAAACAGAACCGGATCTGGATCCCCGGCCGTAGCCAGGGCTGGGCTCAGGTCAGCTGGGGAACCTCCAGGGGGTAGCCCTCGTCGGCCCAGCGGCGCAGGCCACCGCGCAGGTTGGCCACGTCGACGCGGCCCGCCTTGAGCAGTTGCTGCGTGGCCAGGGCTGAGCGGCTGCCCGAGTGGCACACCACCACCACCGGGCGATCGGAAGGAATCTCGTTCTGGCGCTCGGCCAGATCGGGCAGCGGGATGGCCACGCTGCTGGCGACGCGACCATCCGGGCCCTCCAGTTCCTCGCTGGAGCGCACGTCGAGGATCGTCACATCCTCGCGGTGGGCCGCCACCCAGGCCGGGGCCAGTTCCGGCAGGCCGGCATAGCTGCGGACCACCGGTGCCCAGGCCGGGGTGGTCAGCGGCTCGCTGGGTCTGCCGGAGCGCAGGTTGCCCGGGAGGGCTTCGGCGATCCGGTGGGGGTGGGGGAGCTTCATGTTCTCCATGTGCCCCACGAAATCGCGCTCTGTGGCACCGGCGCCAAGCCGGGCATTGAAGGCCTTCTCCTCCACCACCGAGGAGACCGTGCGACCGGTGTAGTCGTGGCCGGGATAGAGCAGGCAGGACTCGGGCAGGGTGAAGATCTGGCCGGTGATCGAACTCCACAGGGTGTGGGCATCGCCCTGCTGGAAATCACAGCGCCCACAGCCCCGCACCAGCAGGGCATCGCCGGTGAAGGCCATCGACTGGTCGTCGAGCACATAGGTGAGGCAGCCATCGGTGTGCCCCGGAGTGCTGCGCACCTGCAGATGGCGGCTGCCGAAGCGCACCCGATCGCCGTGGTGCAGGGGCAGGCTCACATTCTCGGCCCGGCCGCTGGCGGCAACGCCGATCGCACAGCCCGTGGCGGCATGCATCAGCCAGCTGCCGGTGACGTGATCGGCATGCACGTGGGTGTCGATGGACGCCAGCAGCTCGATGCCCAGCTCGCGGATCAGGGACAGATCGCGGCCGTGTTGCTCAAACACGGTGTCGATGATCAGCCCCTGACGGGTGGCCGTGTCCGCCAGCAGGTAGGTGAAGGTGCCGGTCTCGGCGTCGAAGAGCTGCCGGAACAGCAGGGGCCCACCGCCTGCTGCGGCGACGAGGGAGATGGGGGCGTCCGGATTGGAGACCATGGGGACGGTGCGGAACTTCTATGACCATAGCCGCATAGAGCGCAATCGTTTGTGGCGTTGTGTGGCTGAGCGCATCTGGGTGCTGCATGCTCAGGGAGCGCGAGCAGTCCGGCAGCACACCCATGGCCGATCCCCAGCAAGCCGTCGCCCGAAGCGGAACCCCCCGGCGGCGGCGCGGCGGGGTGGCGCTGGTGGTGGTGGCGGTGCTGCTGATGGCCGTGGTGTTTCGGCCTGCCGCGCTCTCGGCCGCGGACCCTCCAGCCCGCTGGACCCTCAGCGACGGCCAGGGGCAGCGCTGGGCCGTGAGCCTGTTCCAGCAGCCCGATCCCGCCTACCCCGCGGGCCCGCGGCTGCGGGTCACGGCTCTGGTGCCAGCACCCCACCCAGGCCAGCGACTGAGCCACAGCGCGCCGCTGGAGTTGCGCGATGCCTTTGGCGGAAGCTGGAGCCTGGCCAACCGCAGCGCCGAGCTGGTGCCCCCCGACGCCGGGGACCTTCCAGCCACCAGTGCCCAGTTCGCCCTCGATGGTCTCAGCGGCGTCCCCCGCGATGGAGGGCCGCTGCGGCTGGAGGTCCCCCTGGACGGTGGGGCCAGGGCCACCCTGATGCTTGGTCCGGCTCCCACGGCCGCCCTGGTGGAGGGGATCGCCGCAGGCTGATTGAGCAGCCGGGATCCGGGGCATGGTGCGTTAGAACCGCCCCGCCGCCGCCAACCGTCTGATGCCGTTGTTGTCCCCCCTGATGCGCCGGCTTCTGGCGGTGGTGTGCGGCCTGGCCCTGCTGCTCAGCGGTGCTCCGCCAGCGCGGGCGGAGTTCAGCCTCCCACCCTTGCCCTACCCCGCCGATGCCCTCGAGCCCGCCATCGACGCGCGCACGATGGAGATCCACCACGACCGCCACCACGGCGGCTATGTGGCCAAGCTCAACGCCGCCCTCGCCGAGCGCCCGGAGCTGGCGGGCCTGTCGCTCGAGGAGCTGCAGGGGCGGGCGCGGCGGCTTCCCGAGGCCATGCGCAACAACGCCGGCGGCCACTGGAACCACAGCCAGTTCTGGACGGCCATGGCCCCCGCGGGCGAGGGCGGTGAGCCCTCGGAAGCGCTCCTGGAGGCCATCAACGGCAGATTCGGCTCCGCGGACGCCCTCAGAGAGCAATTCGAGGCGGCCGCCGCCGCCCGCTTCGGCTCGGGCTGGGCCTGGCTGATCCTGAAGCAAAACGGGGATCTGGCGGTCACCAGCACGGCCAACCAGGACAACCCGCTGATGAACCTGGGGGGGATCGAGCGGGGCACTCCCCTGCTGGGCCTCGACGTGTGGGAGCACGCCTACTACCTCAGCTACCAGAACCGCCGGCCCGACTACATCGCCGCCTGGTGGCCCCTGGTCAACTGGAGCGAGGTGAACCGGCGCTACGCGGAGGCCACGGGGCTCAGCCCTCGAACTCCCGGCGAGGAGCACTGACGCCGGCCGGTTCGCTGCCCTTGATGTAGGCCAGCATCGTGTCGGCGTCGGAGGTCTCGAAGGGATCCACCGGGCAGTTGTCGCCAAATTCGGGCTCGAGGAACACCTTCTCGATGTGGCCGTCGTTCACCAGCATCGAGTAGCGCCAGGAGCGCTGGCCGAAGCCCAGGTTCGACTTGTCCACCAGCATGCCCATCTTGCGGGTGAACTCACCGTTGCCATCGGGCAGCAGGAACACATTCCTGGCTCCCACCTGCTTGCCCCACTGGAACATCACGAAGGCATCATTCACCGACAGGCAGATGATCTGATCCACGCCGTGGGCGCGGAACGCGTCGTAGAGCTCCTCGTAGCGGGGCAGATGGTTGGAGGAGCAGGTGGGGGTGAAGGCACCGGGGAGGGCGAACAGCACCACCTTCCTGCCCTTGAAGATGTCGTCGCTGGTGAGGTCCTGCCAGCGGTAGGGGTTCGGCCCCGGCACCGACTCGTCCCGCACGCGGGTCTTGAAGGTGACGTCAGGGACGCGATCGAGAACGGCCATGGCTGGGTCGGGGATGGAGGGAATCGGCAATCAGAGGCACCGGGGCCCCAATGCACCCAACCCTAACCCATAGTCACTCCGGATAAGCCCCTATGGTCATAGCGTCAGGCGTCCCTGCGCACCGCCACGGCGCCGGGGTTGAACAGGAACACCTCCTCGGAGATCCGGTGCACCTGGCCACACAGCGCGTTGATGCCGCCGCAGGCGAAATCGATCAGGCGCTGGCCGGGGCTGTCCTCCAGCCAGGCCGCATTCACCAGCACGGTGTGCCGGGCCCGCACAGCCTCGATCACCTGGCGGGCATCCTGGACGCTGCGCGGGGTGAACACCAGCACCTGCGTGCCGTTTGCCGCTTGAGGCGAGAGCCGTGAAACGCGGTCCTCCCGGGCGGCCGGCGAGGGCGCGGGGGAGGGCGAGGAGGGCGTTCTCATCAACTGGACCCTGCCGGACTGGGGCGAGCCTGGCCGCCCCAGGGTTCGGGGCGAGGGGATTACAGATGGGCTTCGGCTTTGTGTGACGCGTGGTATCGCCCCGCCGGCCTCAAGCCAACGGCCGGCTGCAGAGTTCGACCAGAAAGGCAAGAGCCAGTGGATCCCCCACCCCGCGGCGCTGCCAGCTGCGGGCAGCGCTGAGCAGGTCGCGGCGGCGGCGATGGAGGTGGTCGAGCTCCCGGTGCAGGCGAACGAACAGGTTCTTGTCCTGGCAACGCCGCAGGCAGTGGAGAAGTTGGCGGCTGCGCAGCCGGCAGGTGTCGGCTTCACGGCAGAGGCTGCCGAGCAGGCTCTCGGCGCTGGTGACGGTGGTGGGCCCGGCCATCGTGATCAGGCCGCCAGGGGAGCGGTGTCGATCAGGGCCGGCGCCAGCCGCAGGCCCGACGCCCCGCTGGGAACCTCCAGCAGCTGGGCGCTGCGGAAGCGGGAGATCAGCCGGGTGGTGGTGACGCGGGTGGTGCCAATCAGTTCGCCGATGCGCTCGTGGGTGAGGCGAAAGGGCAGGTCGCACCACTCGCCGCAGCGCCGCCCCAAGCGGTTCACCAACAGGGCCAGCAGGGCATGCAGGCGCTGTTCGGCTGAGCCCAGGTGGCGGATGCGCAGGAGCTGCAGGGTCCATTCGTTCACGGCGTCAAAGCCCTGCAGCTCGGCGGCGGCGCCATGACTTCGGAAGCAGAGGGGCGTGAGAGCCTCCACGCACACGCCCTCACTGCAGAGGCGGTCGGTGCGCAGGTGATCGCCGCTCTGAAGAAAGGCGATGGTCATCCCCTCGGTTTCCTCACAGGGGCAGTAGACGCGGGCGACGCCCTCCAGCACCTCAATCGAGCTGCAGGCGGCGTGCAGATTGGAGTCGATCAGCACGGACTGGCCAGTTGGCACGCGGACGGCGGCCACGGGATCGTCGGGCAGGAAACGGAACCCCATCACGTGCGCAGCGGTGCTTGTTGAGAACTGCTCGCAACCTAGACGCCCAGGGGGCCCTTTTGCAAGCGATTCTCAATAGCAAGGGGCATTTGCAAGGCTGGGGCTGGGGCCGGGGCCCGGTCTCAGGCCAGGACCCGGTAGGTCGTGCGCAGCCGTTGCGAGCTGCCGGGCTGCAGCGCCAGCCTCCGCTCGCCTGTGGCCAGGGAGCCCCGCGGGGCCGTCCAGGGTTCAAGGCAGGCCATCGGCCGGGGCGGGTCACTCCAGATCACCACCAGGTCCAGGGGGGCGGTGGTCTCCAGCTCCAGCGCAGTGCCGGCAGTGGGGTCGAGCAGGCGCACCGTCTCTGCCGGGCCGCTCAGCAGGTCCACCCCTTCGGCGAGCAGATCGAGCTGCTGGCCGGTGTCGCAGTTCTGGCCAGTGCGTTGATCCAGGCTGCAGGCTGGCAGCCCTTCAAAGCGTGCCGTGGCCAGATCGGCGATGGCGAAGTAAGGGTGCAACCCGAAGCTGAAGGGCATGGCCTCCTGGCCCTGGTTGTGCACCTCGACCTGGATGTCCAGGACACCCCGCGCCAGCCGCACCTCGAGCTGCAGCAGGAACTGGAAGGGGTAGTGCGCCAGGGTGGCGCCACAGGACGCCAGCTCCAGGGCTACACCGCGGCCGTCCTGCAACGGGCCCATCCGCCAGGGCTGATCGCGGGCGAACCCGTGCTGCGGCATGGGAAAGCGCCCCTGCGACAGAGACAGGGTGTCGCCTGTCAGACCCCCGCAGATCGGGAACAACACCGGGATGCCGCCGCGCACCGAAAGAGTCGGGTCGCTGAAGCGCTTGAGATCGAGATAGAGCCGTTCGCGCCCGCCACTGCGCCAACCGCTGACCAACCCGCCGCGCTCCGGCACCAGCCGCAGCAGATCGCCGCTGCCCGGATCGCTGAATTCCCAGTGGGGGTAGGGGGTGTCGCGACGAACCAGGACCATGGAGGGTGGAGGGGGGCCTCAGCGACGCGGCTCGGAGCCACCGGTGCGCCGGCGGCTGGCCATGCTGGCGATCTTGTTCTCCACCGCCCGCACCAGCGACTTGCTGCGGTTCACCTCGCCGATCCGCTCCCCCTCCTTGGGCCTCACCAGGGGGTTCTCACGCAGCTCACTGCGCAGCTGGCTGAGCAGGCGGAAGTGACCGGTGGTGTTGTGTTTGCGCAAAACCGCGGGATCCCAGGCCATGAAGCGGTGCTGTTGTTGCACCAGCCTATGGCCCAGCAGGGGGCCGGTTGTGATAAATTGTCAAAGACAACTGGGAGTCGGTACGAGTTCGCTTTTGGCCTGTTCTGGGCCAGGCCCTCGGCCCATGCCCCGGCCACTGGTCCGCCCCCACCACGGGCTGATCCCGAAGCCATCCACCGGCACGCCAGTTCCGTCCAACCCCTTCACCCTCCCACTCGAGCATGTCCCGCCTCGTCGGTCTGCAGGCCCCTGATTTCACCGCCACCGCTGTGGTGGATCAGGATTTCCAGACGGTCTCTCTGAGCCAGTACCGCGGCAAGTACGTGGTGCTCTTCTTCTACCCGCTCGATTTCACCTTCGTGTGCCCCACGGAGATCACCGCCTTCTCCGACCGCTACGCCGACTTCACCAGCAAGAACACGGAAGTTCTGGGCGTGTCGGTGGACAGCCAGTTCTCGCACCTGGCCTGGGTGCAGACCGAGCGGACCAGCGGTGGCCTTGGCGAGTGCAAGTACCCCCTGGTGGCCGATCTCAAGAAGGAGATCGCCCGCGCCTACAACGTGCTTGACGAGGAGGCCGGCGTGGCCCTGCGCGGACTGTTCATCATCGACCCCGAGGGCGTGATCATGCACAGCACGATCAACAACCTGCCCGTGGGCCGCAGCGTGGATGAGACCCTGCGGGTGCTGCAGGCCTTCCAGTACGTGCAGAGCCACCCCGATGAGGTGTGCCCCGCCAACTGGCAGCCCGGCGACAAGACCATGAACCCCGACCCGGTGAAGTCCAAGGACTTCTTCGCGGCCGTCAACTGATCCGAGCCATTGTCAGGAGGCCCCCCTGGCGGGGCCTTTTTTCATGCGCCGCGATCAGGGGTTCTGTTTCAGGCTGGCCAGCAACGGCAGACCATCCAGCCCGCCGGTGAGGGCCTCGCAGGCGCGCTCGGGGTGGGGCATCAGCCCAAGCACGTTGCCGGCTTCATTGCAGAGGCCCGCCACATCCCCCACCGAACCGTTGGGGTTGGCGGCATAGCGCAGCACCACCTGGCCGTTGGCCTCCAGCTGCTCCAGCGCTTCGCGATCACACTGGTAACGGCCCTCCCCATGGGCGATCGGCAGATGGATGGAGACGCCGTCGCCGTAGCCCTGAAGCCAGCGGCAGCGGCCCGGCCTCACCTCCAGTTCCGTGGGCTCACAGATGAAGTGCAGGCCGGCATTGCGGGTGAGGGCCCCAGGCAGCAGCCCCAGTTCGGTGAGCACCTGAAAGCCGTTGCAGATGCCCAGCACCGGTCCGCCGGCGGCAGCGAAGCGCTGCACCGCCTCCAGCACCGGCGCGAAGCGGGCGATGGCCCCGCAGCGCAGATAGTCGCCGTAGCTGAAGCCCCCGGGAATGACCACGGCGTCCACGCCCGCCAAGTCGTTCTGCTCATGCCAGAGAAAGGTTGTGGGCAGGCCCAGGCAGCCCTCCAGGGCCCAGCGCACATCCCGGTCGCAGTTGGAGCCCGGGAACACCACCACGCCGACGCTCATGACCGTTCACCCCCGGCTGGTTCGCGGATCTCCAGGCTCCAGTTCTCGATCACCGGGTTGGCCAGCAGGCGATCGCTGAGCAGCTCCAGCTGGCGCTGGGCGGTGTCCCGGTCGGGGGCCTCCAGCTCCAGCTCGATGGCCTTGCCGATGCGCAGCTTGCGCACACCCTCCACTCCAAGCCGGGCCGCCGCCGCCCTGGTGGCCTCCCCGGCCGGATCGAGCACCGAAGGCCTCAGTGAGACCTGAACACGAGCGAGATAGGTGGGCACGGAAGAGCTGGTTTTGTTAAATCTTGGCAGTCCAGCGGTTTCATGCCTGCCCAGCGGCGCAGGTTGAAAGCAGATGCGGTGGCGTTGGTGTCTGCACCCTCCACCCCCCAACGTTTTAGCGCTCCACTGAGCGCGGCGGCCCTGCTGGTCGCAGCCTTCCTGGGCGGACTGCCGCCGGCGGCCAGCCTGGCTGACGTTCCGCTGCCGCCCGTGGCCCTGCAATGCCAGCTCGATGGGGGCCCCTGGCGGGACTGCCTGATGCGGATCGAGAGCATCGGCCAACGCTGGAGCCTGGAGGTGGGCCGGGAGCAGCTGTGGTTTGAGCACGACGGCCGGGGGCTGGTGCGGATGCGGCGGCGGGACAGGTGGGTGCCCGTGGAGCCCCACTGGAGCGCCGACGCCGCCCTGTGCTGGGACGGCATCTGCGCCAAGGGCGAGATTCCCCTCGATTGAGCTGGATCGACCCGCAGGGATCAGCTGAGCAGCTCCACCAGGGCGGACTGCAGGTCGTCGGCTGGCTGCTGAAAACCCAGCGCCACCACCTCCAGGCCCGGCGGCGCATCGGTCTGGAGCCCAGCCGCATCGCTGAACCAGCTCTCCAGCCGCGGGCCCACGGCCTGGAGCTCCAGCACCCGGGCCTTGCCGCTCAGGCGCAGCCGGCCCTTGAGCCGCACCAGGCCGTGGCCCTGGATCAACTGGCGCAGGGCCCGCTCCACCTCGGCGCGCTCAAAGCACCCCGGTAGCTGCAGGGCCTGCGCCTCGATCGCCACATGGTGGTGATGCTCGTGGTCGTGGTCGTGGTCGTGGTCGTGGTCTTGGTCTTGGTCGTCCCCGGCGCGACGGCCGTGACTGCCATTGGCGTGGTCCTGGTCGAGCCCCAGCACCAGTTCCGGCGCCACGGCACCCCGCGCCATCGGCAGCACAGGCGTGCCCGCTCGGATACGGCGCTCCACCCGCGCGCGCACCTGCTCCAGGCCGGCGGCATCCACACGGTCGGCACGGCTGATCAGCACCAGATCGGCGCTGGCGAGCTGCTGGGCAAACAGCTCATCGATGGCGGTGGCGTGGTCGAGGCTG
The DNA here is from genome assembly GCA_007135755.1 of Cyanobium sp. Lineage (GTDB taxonomy): Bacteria > Cyanobacteriota > Cyanobacteriia > PCC-6307 > Cyanobiaceae > NIES-981. The sequence continues at coordinate 11,994 of SLIG01000062.1, read as the reverse complement.
GGATCGGCCAAACGCTGGGCTTCCAGCACGGCGGGATCAGCCACCACGGCACCGGCCGCCAGAGCCTCGCCGTCCACCACGGTGACCACCCCGTTCACCCGCGTGCGCGCGCGGATCGCGGGCCATTGGAAGGCCGCCACCAGTGGCTCGGGCAGCGCCAGTCCGCTGGTCTCCACCACGATCCCGTCCAGTTGGTCGGCCCGCTCCAGCAGGGTGGTCATGGTGGGCAGAAAGTCGTCCTGCACCGTGCAGCACAGGCAGCCGTTGGTGAGTTCCACCAGACGGCCGTCGAGCTCCTCCTCCGGGCAGAACCCGCAGCTGCGCAGCAGGTCGCCATCGATGCCTACCTCCCCGAACTCGTTCACGAGCACCGCCAGCCGCTGACCGCTGCCCAGCAACAGGCTGCGCAGCAGGGTGGTCTTGCCGGCACCGAGGAATCCGGTCACCACCGTCACCGGCAGGCGCCGCTCTGGTGCCAGCGCCGCCGGACCGCCAGTGGGCGCTGGGATTGACGATCCGTTCATCGGCACCCCAGGCTTTCGCTGGTGCTCACCCCGGTGAGCGGGTTGGTGCCAGTGGCGCGCTTGCAGAGCTGCTTCTGCTCCGGCAGGTCCAGCACCGCATCGGTGAAATCGGCCCCATCGATGCGGGCACCGCTGAAGCGGCTCTGCATCAGCATGGCGTTGCGCAACACCGCGCCCTGCAGGTCGCTGTCGTCGAAGCGGCTGGCATAGGCCACCACATCCTCGAGATTGGCCCCGCTCAGATCCGTGTTGCGCAGGTTGCTGTTGTTGAACACCGCGCCGCGCAGGTCTGCGGCGCTGAAGTTGTAGCCCTCCAGGTCGGCCTTGAGAAATTCCGCCTGCAGCAACTGGCGGCCGTGCATGTCGGGCTGGATGTCCTGCAGAGCCCGCTGCCCCCGCAGCTCCGGTGCCGTGATCGCGGCGGCCGGGGGTGCGGACAGCAGTAGGCCGGCGGCTGCCAGCAGCAGGGCCAGCAGCAGGCCCAGGAGAGTCGTGGTGGCTGACCGCGGCCTGGATCTGCTCAGGGGCGGGGAGCTGGACATGGGTGCGCACCTACGGTGAAGGGTCAAGTTATGGCAACCATGGCGATGACCCTGCGGGTGGTGGTCCCTCCCCATCCCCTGATCGGGCACTGGCTCTCGGTGCTGCGCGACCGCCACACCCCCGCCCCGCTTTACGGCACCGCCACGGCCGAACTGGGGCGCTGGCTCACCTATGAGGCCCTGCGCGACTGGCTGCCCCACCGCCCCGTCAACGTCGAGACCGACCGGGCCAGCTGCCAGGGCCAGGTGGTGGACGTGTCGGTGCCGATCCTGGCCATTCCCCTCTGCCCCGAGGGCCTGGGGCTCTGGGATGGAGCCAAGGCGGTGCTGCCCGCCGCCCGGGTGCAGCATCTGCACCGCGGTCAGCCGTTGCCGCTGGCCAGCATCGATCCGCGCTGTGGGGTGCTGGTGTTCGCCGCCGAAGTGGGAAGCCCCGGCGACCTCGATGCCCTGCTGGCAGCCTTGCGGGAGCGGGGTGTGAGCGGCCCGCGCCTGCGCGTGATCACCGCCCTGGCCGCCAGCGAGGGTCTCAAGCGGCTGGGCGAGTCGTTCGCCGACCTCATCCTCTACACCGCCTGCATTGACCCCGAGCTCAGCGCCGAAGGCCACATCAGCCCGGGCATCGGCGAGGTGAATGAGCGCCTGTTCGGGGCCTCCCTCGCGGACGTGGCCGTCACGACTGCCTAGGCTCTGACTGGTGCTGCCTTCCCCGTCCGGATCCCCTGCCATGGCTGATCGCCACCCCCACGATCGCGCCCCCGCCGGCAGGGCCCCCGTCGGCAGGGCCCGCATCGATGCGCTCAGCGCTGAGCGCTGCGATCAGAGTTCCGCCCTGCTGGCCAGTGCCGTGGCCGGTGCGGTGCTCGGAGCCGCCGGGCTGGCCTGGTGGCTGCTGTCGGTGGCGGAACGGCGGCGCCTGGCTGCCCGCCAGCAGCGCAATCTGGCCCTCTCACGTCTGCAGGGAGGGGCCGATCCCCACGATGAGCCCTTGGCGCGCCCGGCAGCCACCCCCCAGTCGGCGGGGGAGGCCACAGCCCACGACCGGGATCTGCACGACAAGGTGCACGAACTCAACCAGGCCATCGAGGCGGTGCGCCGCCAGCTGGAGCAACTGCAGCCCCAGGGCTGACACCACTGCGCTTGGAACCACTGCGCTCGGAACATCCGCGCTGGCGACCGCTGCTCTGGTGAGCCTCGCGCCTTGGGCTGGCCGGTTGCTGATGCGGCCGCTGGGTAGGTTGCTCAACAGCCTCAACGCCCGCTCTCCATGCTCCGCTCCGCCGCCGTCACCCAGGGCATTCAGCGCTCCCCGAACCGGGCCATGCTGCGGGCGGTGGGTTTCGGCGACGGCGACTTCAGCAAGCCGATCATCGGCATTGCCAACGCCTACAGCACCATCACCCCCTGCAATCTCGGGCTCAACGATCTGGCCCGGCGGGCGGAACAGGCCGCCCATCTCGCCGGTGGCATGCCCCAGATGTTCGGCACCATCACGGTGAGTGATGGCATCTCCATGGGTACCGAGGGGATGAAGTATTCCCTGGTGAGCCGGGAGGTGATCGCTGACTCGATCGAAACCGCCTGCAACGCCCAGAGCATGGACGCTCTGCTGGCGATCGGTGGCTGCGACAAGAACATGCCCGGAGCCATGCTGGCCATGGCCCGCATGAACATTCCGGCCATCTTCGTCTATGGCGGCACGATCAAGCCCGGAAAACTGGGCGCCTGTGACCTCACGGTGGTGAGTGCCTTCGAGGCGGTGGGCCAGTTCAGCGGCGGCCAGATCGATGAGCAGCAGCTCACCGCCATCGAGAAGAACGCCTGCCCCGGTGCCGGCAGCTGTGGCGGCATGTTCACTGCCAACACGATGAGTGCCGCCTTCGAGGTGATGGGCCTGAGCCTCCCCTACAGCTCCACCATGGCTGCCGAAGACCCGGAGAAGGCCGACAGCGCCGCCCGCAGTGCCGACGTGTTGCTGGAGGCGGTGAAGGCCGACATCCGGCCGCGGGATCTGCTCACCCGCCAGGCCTTTGAAAACGCCATCAGCGTGATCATGGCCGTGGGAGGGTCCACCAATTCGGTGCTGCATCTGCTGGCCGTGGCCCGCACCGCCGGCGTACCGCTGGCGATCGAGGATTTCGAGGCGATCCGCCAACGGGTGCCGGTGATCTGCGACCTCAAGCCCAGTGGCCGCTACGTGACCGTGGATCTTCACAACGCCGGCGGCATCCCCCAGGTCATGAAGCTGCTGCTCGATGCCGGCCTGCTGCACGGCGACTGCCGCACGATCGAGGGCAAGACCCTGCGCGAGTTGCTCGCCAGCGTGCCCTCCGAGCCGCCGGCGGGGCAGGACGTGATTCGCCCCCTGAGCAACCCCCTCTACGCCAAGGGCCACCTGGCGATCCTCAAGGGCAACCTGGCCGAGGAGGGCGCCGTGGCCAAGATCAGTGGCGTCAAGAACCCGGTGATCACCGGCCCGGCCCGGGTGTTCGAGAGCGAAGAGAGCTGCCTGGCGGCCATTCTCGACAAGCAGATCAACCCCGGCGACGTGGTGGTGGTGCGCAACGAGGGTCCGGTGGGCGGACCCGGCATGCGCGAGATGCTCAGCCCCACCGCCGCCATCGTGGGCCAGGGCCTGCTCGATTCGGTGGCGCTGATCACCGACGGACGCTTCTCGGGCGGCTCCTTCGGGCTGGTGATCGGCCATGTGGCCCCCGAGGCCGCCGTGGGTGGCACCATCGGACTGGTGCAGGAGGGCGACAGCATCACCGTGGATGCCGACCAGCTGCTGATCCAGTTGAACGTGAGCGATGAGGAGATCGCCCACCGCCGCGCCGCCTGGGTGAAGCCCGAGCCGCGCTACCGCACCGGTGTGCTCGGCAAGTACGCCCGCCTGGTGAGCAGCAGCAGCCAGGGTGCGGTGACCGACCAGATCGACCTCAGCCCAGGGTGCGGCGCCGGCCGCTGATCAGGCCAGCAGGGCCCGCAGGCGCCGGGCCAGGCTCTCCAGGGGCGGGCCCTGCTCAGGCCGTTCGCAGCGTTGGCCCGTGGCGGCCTCCATCCACACCGGATGGCTGCCATGCCAGAGCAGGGGGCGATCGGGATCCGTGCACCAGGCCAGGGTGAGGTGGAGGTCGGCGCCACTGGGGTAGAGCTCCAGCTCCAGGTCGTCCGCCGGCAGGCGCTGTCCTGCCGGATCCCGTGCCTCCAGCAGCAGACTGCACTCCTGCAGGGGCTGGCCGCTGTCGCTGGGAACCTGGCAGCGCACCCCATGGCGCAGGGGCCGGCGGCAGAGATCGGCAGCGGCCGCCACCAGCTCGCAGAGTTCGCCCGCCGGCGGCAGCTCAGGGGTAGGCACGGATGGCGTGCAGGCTGAAGTGAATGGGGCCGGCGCGAAAGCCGCTGTTGGCGGAGCCGTCGTCGCCGAAGCGCGAGTGCAGCACCTGCAGCCGGTTCACCCGGCCTGCCTGGAAGCTCAGCGGCAGACCCAGGGGCTGGGCCCGCACCGAGGGGCTGAGCTGGGAAAACGGGATCCGCAGCGTGGTGACGCCCTCGGCCTCGGTGGCAAATTCACACACCCAGCGCAGGCCACCGGGGATCAGCTCGGTGAGGCCGGCCACCCGGTCGGCACAGCCCACAGCCAGCTTGAAGCGGCGTCCCTCGCCGCTCAGCTCCAGCTCCAGTCCCTCGTGGGCCGACAGATCCAGGGGGGGCGAGTACACCGGTGAACGGCAGCTGATGAAGCCGCCGCCCTCGGCGATCACCTCCCCCTCGAACACCAGACCACCGGGGCCGATCCGGCACTGCCCCTGGCTGCGCCCCCCCATGATCGTGTCGTTGAGCGCGTGCCAGCCGCTGAAGCCGGCGCCGGCGGTGATCTCGATCACAGCTGTCAGCGCGATGCCGCCCCATTGTCGGCGAACACCAGCACCGGGGTGTCCGGCTGGACCAGCCGGGCCGGGGTGCGATCGACCGGCTCAGCCGGATCGAGCAGGCGCTGCAGAGCGAGGGCCTTGTCGGCGCCGCTCACCAGAAACACCACCCGCCGGGCAGCGCACAGCACCGGCGCGGTGAGGGTGATCCGTGGCGTGCCCTTGCCCTCGCCCACGGCCACCGGGCGGTCGCGAACGCGCGTGGCGGCGGTGCCGGGAAACAGCGAAGCGGTGTGGCCGTCGTCCCCCAGGCCCAGCAGCACCAGATCGAGAACCGGCGGTGTGCCGGGGCAGAGCTGGGCCAGGGTGGCGGCGTAGGCCTCGGCGCCCTCCGCTGGGCTGGCCAGGTGGGTGGGCACCGGATGAAGGCGGGCTTCACGGCCCGGACCCTCCGCCATCAGGGTGCTGCGCACCAGCCGGGCATTGCTGGCTTCGTCGTCGGAGCTCACCCAGCGCTCATCGCCAAGCAGCACATCCACCCGCTCCCAGGGCAGGTGCTCCTGGCCCAGATGGCGGTAGGTGGCGGCCGGCGTACGGCCTCCGGCCAGGGCGATCTGGCAGCGGTCCCGTTCCGCCAGGGCCAGATCGATCGCCTCGGCGATCGTCTCCGAGCAGCGCCGCGCCAGGGCTTCGGGCGACTCCAGCACCTCCAGGCGGACGTTGGAGGCGGAGGGGGAGGGGGTTTCCGGGATGCTCATCAAGGCGCTCAGCTGAGCCATTCAGTGTGGAACGCGCCCGGCCGGTCAACACGCTCGTAGGTATGGGAGCCGAAGCAGTCGCGCATGGCCTGCACCAGGTTCTGGGGCAGGCGGCCGCTGCGGTAGCTGTCGATGTAATCGAGGGTGCTCGACAGGCAGGGCACCGGGATGCCGGCCTGGGCGGCACCGGCCACCACCTGGCGCAGCCCCGGCAGACAGCGGTTGATCAGGGCCGCGAACCAGGGATCCACCATCAGATTGGGCAGCTCCTGGTTGGCGCTGTAGGCGTTCTGGATGCGCTGCAGCAGCCGGGCCCGGATGATGCAGCCCCCCTTCCAGATCTGGCCGATGGCGGCGAAGTCGAGGCTGTAGTCGTAGAGGCGGGAGGCCTCCTGCAGCAGGGCCATCCCCTGGCCATAGCTCACCACGCAGGCTGCTGTGCAGGCATCGCGCAGGGGGCCCATGCCATCGGCGGCGCTGCCCAGATCGAAGCCTTGAGCAGCAGGCCCGGGGATCACCGCCTCAGCAGACAGCCGTTCAGCGCGCAGCGAGCTCATCACCCGGGCATTGAGGGCGGCATAGATCGTGGGCACGGGCACGCCCATCTCCAGGGCGCTCACCACCGTCCACAGCCCCGTGCCTTTCTGGCCGGCGGCATCCACGATCAGCTCCACCAGATCCGCGCCGGTTTCCGGATCCTTGGTGCGCAGGCACACCTCGGTGATCTCCACCAGGAACGACGCCAGTTCTTCGGTCTGGTTCCACTGGCCCAGCACATCGGCCATCTGGTCGCCGTTCATGCCGGCGATCCGCTTCATCAGGTCGTAGGCCTCGGCCAGGATCTGCTCAATGCCGTACTCGATCCCGTTGTGCACGGTCTTGACGAAGTGACCGGCACCGCCTGGGCCGATGTAGGTCACGCAGGGGCCGTCGTCCACCTGGGCGGCCATCTTGCGCACCAGCGGTTCGATGGCGTCGTAGGCGGCGCGGGTGCCACCGGGCATCATGCTCGGCCCCTCCAGGGCCCCCTTGGCCCCACCGGATACACCCATGCCGATGAAGCCGAAGCTCCGGCTTTCCAGCTCCTTCACCCGCCGTTCGGTGTCGGCAAACAGGGAATTGCCGCCATCGATGAGCAGATCGCCCTCCTCCAGCAACGGAGAGATTGTGGCGATCATGTCATCCACGGGCTGGCCCGCCTTCACCATCATCAGGATGCGGCGCGGGCGCTCCAGGGCCGCCACGAACTCCTCAAGGGTGGCGGCGCCGCTGATGTCCTTGCCGGCGCCCCGGCCGGCAAGAAAGGCCTCCGTCTTGGCGACGGTGCGGTTGTAGACAACGCTGGAAAACCCGTTGCGCTCAGCGTTGAGAACAAGATTCTCACCCATCACGCCCAGCCCGATGAGGCCGAAATGCGCCGTTCCCATGAAAGTTGTTGTTGGCTCCTGCTCAGTGTGAACAGAGCCGGGCCGGACCGTCCAGAACCGTCACAACATCAGGATGGTGTGTCACCGGATGCTGATGCCATCGCCCATGGTTGCCGTGCCCCATGGGCAGTCCCGTCCGCCCGGCGGGGGTGTGTCAGATCACCGTGCCATCGGCGATTGTGGCGTTCTTCACCACCACCACAATGGCGTTGCGGATGTAGAAGTTGAGCTCCGGACGGTCGGCCTCCTCAATGCGGTCCTTGTTGGTGATGGTCACGTTCTCGCCAATTCGAACATTCTTATCAACAATCGCACCCTTGATGGTGGTCCCCTTGCCGATCCCGAGTGGGGTCGCGCCCTGCTTCCGCAGGGCCGTGCGTTCTTCCGACGACTCGAAGTAATCCGCACCCATCACCAGGGTGTCCTGCAACACCACCTGGTCTTCCACCCGGGAGCGCACGCCCAGCACACAGCGGTGAATGCTGCAGGCCTTGAGCAGGGAGCCCTCACCGATGATCGATTCGGTCACCTGGGCATCCTGCAGCTTGCTGGGCGGCAGATAGCGGGGACGGGTGTAGATGGGAAATTTCTCGTCGTAGAAGGAAAACGGTGGGTTGGGCTGCTGGGTGAGGGCGAGGTTGGCTTCATAGAAGGCCCCGATGGTGCCGATGTCCTCCCAGTAGTCGTCGAAGAGGTAGCTCTGGAGATTGTCACCGCGCTGCAGGGAGATCGGGATGATCTCCTTGCCGAAGTCCTTGGCACCCGGGTGGGAGTTGAGGAGATCGAACAGCACGTCGCGGCTGAACACGTAGATCCCCATCGAGGCCAGGTGCGGCCGCCGCTGCGCTTCCTCCGCAGACAGGCCCAGACTCTGGGTGTCCACCCGCATGGCGTCCAGCGCCTCGCCCTTGGGCTTTTCGCGGAATTCCTGGATCCGGCCCCGGGCATCGGTGCGCATCAGGCCGAAGGACTGGGCCTGCTCCGGATCCACCGGCAGCGCTCCCACCGACAGATCGGCGCCGCTGTCGATGTGGTGCCGCACGAAGCGGCTGTAGTCCATCCGGTAGAGCTGATCGCCGGAGAGGATCAGCACATGGTCGATGTCCCATTCCTGGAACAGCCACTGATATTTGCGCACGGCATCGGCCGTGCCCTCAAACCAGCTGGGGCTGTCGGGGGTCTGCTGGGCAGCCAGGACCTCCACAAACCCCTGGCCGAACCCAGCTGAGAGGTTGTAGGTCATCGACAGATGACGGTTGAGGGAGGCACTGTTGAACTGCGTCAACACGTAGATCTTGTTGATCTCGGAATTGATGCAGTTGCTGATCGGAATATCGATCAGGCGATATTTCCCGGCCAGGGGCACGGCCGGTTTGGCCCGCATTTTGGTGAGCGGGTAGAGGCGGGTACCAGCCCCTCCGCCCAGGATGATCGCCAAGACCCGTTTCATGCCAGCCGTCCCATTGGATGGACTGTGGCGACCGTACGTGAGTGGCTGGGCATCAGGCCAGGGATGGGAGGGGAGAGGATTGAACTGTTGCAGGTGAAGGCGGACGCCCCCGGTGGCGCCGGCGTCAGTCGCCTGGGGAGGGCTCCTGGAGCTCGAACAGCTCCTCCAGCACCCGCATGGCGCTGTGGCGTTGCTGGCGGGGCTGGGGCGCGCGCAGGTTGGTGACGGGGGTGTGCAGGATCTTGTTGATGATGCCCTTGCTGAGGGCTTCCACCACCTTGCGCTCGCGGGCCGAGAGGTCCGGGCCCATGCGGCTGAGGGCTTTCTGCAGTTCCTGTTCGCGGATGTCCTCGAGCTGACACCGCAGCCGGTTCACCACCGGTACGGCCTCCAGACCATCCCACCACTCCAGGAACAGGCGGGCCTCGTCCTGGAGCATGGCCTGGGCTTCCGCCGCCACTTCACGCCGGGCCTCCTGGTTGCGGCTCACCACCTCCTGAAGATCGTCCACGTCGAAGGCCCGCACCCCCTCCAGGGAGACGGTGTCGGCGGCGATGTTGCGGGGAACGCCGATGTCGACGAGCATCAGCGAGCTGCGGCGATTGAGCCCGCAGAGGCGCTCGGCGGAGATGATCGGCTCCTCCGCTGCCGTACTGGTGAACACCAGCGAGCAGGTGCTCAGGCAGTGGTCAAGATCGTCCAGGGGACGGCACTGCACCGGCAGATCGGGGAAGTCGGCCGCCAGCAGCTCCGCCTTGCTCACGGTGCGGTTGAGCAGCACCACGCCGCGGCAGCCCTTGGCCTGGAGGTGCTGGAGCAGCAGCCGGGCCATGCGGCCGGCACCCACCACCGCCACCTGCTCCTGATCCAGGGGCACCATCTCGTCGTGGCCACGGGCCTGACCCACCTTCAGCTGGGCGAGTTCGACCGCCGCCGAGCTGATCGAGACGGCGCCGGTGCCGAGCTTGGTTTCCGTGCGCACCCGCTTGCCGGTGCTCACGGCCTGGTTCAGAAGCCGGTTGAGGATCGGGCCGAGGGAACGGTGCTCCTGGCCCAGGCGAACCATGCGCTTCACCTGGGAGAGGATCTGGCCCTCCCCCAGCACCAGGGAGTCGAGGCCTGCGGCCACCCGCAGCAGGTGTCCCACCGCCTCCTCGTGGTGGTAGGTGAACAGATGGGGGGAGAGCTCTTCGGTGCCCAGACCGGACACCTCACTGAGGAATTCGCCCACCGCTGTGATCCCCTGCTCCGGATGGCGCAGCAGGGTGTAGATCTCCAGCCGGTTGCAGGTGCTGAGGATGGAGGCCTCCAGCACCTGATCGTCGCTGCGCAGCTTCTGGAGAGAGTCCTCCATCGTCTGCTCAGGGATGCTGAGTCGCTCCCGGATCTCCACCGGGGCGGTGCGATGGCTCAGTCCGACAACCGCGATGTGCATGGAGAGAGAGGGAGGGGGCTGATCAGCCGGAAGGGGGCCTCAGCGCAGGGCGATGCTCTGGGCTCCCTCCTTGATGTGCACTGTGGTGGTGAAGCGCGCGGTGTTGTCGAGCGTGCTGATCACCAGGGAGCTGGTGCGGGTGCAGTCGGGCTCGAACTTCACGCCGTCGAACAGAAGGCCATCGGTGATGCCGGAGGCGGCAAACACCACATTCTCACCGCAGGCGAGCTCCTGAGCTTCATACACCTTGTCGGGATCGCTGATGCCCATCTCGGCCAGACGGGCCAGGTTGCCCTCGCGGGTCAGCCCCTCCCACTCCTTGGTCTGGGCAACGGCCGGGTCGTAGACCAGCTGGCCCTGGAAGTGGCCACCCAGGGCGCGCAGGGCGGCTGCGGAGATCACGCCCTCGGGAGCCGCTCCGATGCCCATCAGGCAATGGGTGCCCGTGCCGGAGAAGCCGCAGGCGATGGCGGCCTGCACGTCACCGTCGGAGATCGGTTGCACGCGGGCACCGGTGGCGCGGATCTCGGCAATCAGGCTCTTGTGCCGCGCGCGGTCCATCACCACGATCACCAGGTCAGTCTTGGGGATGCCCAGGCACTGGCTGAGGATCTCGATGTTCTCGGTGGCCGACTTGCGGATGTCCACCTTGCCCTTGGCTGCCGGTGGGGCCGCCAGCTTGTTCATGTAGAAGTCGGGGGCGTTGAACAGCCCTCCCCGGTCGGAGGCCGCCAGCACCGCCATCGAGCCGCGCTGGCTGTTGGCGCAGAGATTGGTGCCTTCACAGGGATCAACGGCGAAATCCACGCCGGGGCCGGTGCCACTGCCCACCTCCTCACCGATGTAGAGCATGGGGGCCTCGTCGCGCTCACCCTCGCCGATGACGATGCGGCCCTGCATCTGGATCTGGCCCATGCGCTGGCGCATGGCCTCCACGGCCGCCTCATCGGCTTCATTCTTGAGTCCCATGCCGGTGAGCCGGGCCGAGGCGATGGCCGCCTGTTCAACGACCTCGAGTATTTCCTGAATGAGGGTGCGATCCACGGTGATCCGGCAGGGAGAAAAGGGCTGACACGGAAGCCAGACCTCAGAAGCGGTGGCCGGATCACTGCGCGGGTGTGCCCGTCAGCCCTGAACCCGGATCCCGCCCCTGCGCTGCCTCCCGGGCCTGAAGCGCGGCCATCTTATCAGCGCCCCTCGTCAGCGCCCCCAGGGCTCTGCTGGAGGTGGCGGCGAGCGGCGGCAGACCACCTTCCTACAATGGATGTTTCCTTGCCGGCATCCCCATGAGCGCGAAGTCACTGGTGGTCTCACCGTCGATCCTGTCGGCCGATTTCTCCCGCCTGGGTGATGACGTGCGCGCCGTGGATCAGGCCGGCGCCGACTGGATCCACGTGGATGTGATGGATGGCCGCTTCGTGCCCAACATCACCATCGGTCCGCTGATCGTGCAGGCCCTGCGGCCCGTCACCAGCAAGCCCCTCGATGTGCACCTGATGATCGTCGAGCCGGAGAAGTACGTGGCCGACTTCGCCAAGGCAGGCGCCGACATCATTTCCGTGCAGGTGGAGGCCTGTCCCCACCTGCACCGCAACCTGGCTCAGATCCGCGACCTGGGCAAGATGGCCGGTGCCGTTCTGAACCCCAGCACCCCCATCGACACGCTTGAGTACTGCCTCGAGCTCTGTGACCTCGTGCTGGTGATGAGCGTGAACCCCGGCTTCGGCGGCCAGAGCTTCATCGACAGTCAGGTGGACAAGATCCGCTCCCTGCGCCGCATGTGCGACGAGAAGGGCTTGGACCCGTGGATCGAGGTGGACGGGGGCGTCAAGCCCTCGAACGCCTGGAAGGTGATCGAGGCCGGCGCCAACGCCATCGTCAGTGGCTCGGGCGTGTTCGGCGCCAGCGACTACGCCGAAGCGATCCGTGGCATCCGCCAGAGCCGCCGGCCCGAACCGGTTGCCGCCTGACCCGCTGATCAGCCCT
>SLIG01000111.1 GCA_007135755.1 Cyanobium sp. | reverse complement strand
TGAGGATGGCGAGTTCGCGCTCGAACTCGGCCATCAGGCGCTTGAGCTCGTCGGTCACCTCGGTGACGCGATCGAGGCAGGCATTGAGCAGGGCGGCGGCCTCGAAGCGGGTCATGGCCCGCTGGCCCTTGACGGTGCCGTCGGGGTAGCCGGCGACGCAGCCGTAGCGCTCGATCAGGCTCGCGAGCGCCTGGTAGGTCCAGTCCGTGGGACGCACGTCCCAGGGTCTCTCGACGGGAAGGGCCCATGCGGGGCCGGCCAGAGCACTGCAGGTGAGGGCCAGCGCTGCAGAGCCCCCGTTCATGCCAGCAGTGCCACCACCGGCTCGCTCACCTCCAGCCGCACGCGTTCGCCTTCCTCAATCGCCTCGGCATTGCTCGTGATCACGGTGAGGGCGATGTCACCCACGCGCACGCGGTAGAGCTGGTCGTGGCCGCGGAATTCCCGCACTTCCACTGTCGCCGCGGCCCGGACATCGGCCACCAGCCGGATCTGTTCGGGGCGCACGGCGATGGTGGCCGCGCCCTGGGCCGGTGTCACCAGGGGCAGGCAGCCCAGGGCCGTGTCTGCCGCCGCGCCGTGGGCCTGGCCGCGCAGCAGGTTGGAGCGGCCCAGAAAGCTGGCCACGAAGGCACTGGCCGGTTGCCGGTAGATGGCATCGGGCGTGCCGCATTGCAGCAGGCGGCCCTGCTCCATCACCGCCAGGCGGTCGGCCATCACCATGGCCTCCTCCTGGTCGTGGGTCACCAGAATCGCCGCCGCCCCGGCCCGGTGCAGCAGCTGGCGCACCTCCTGGCGCATCTCCAGGCGCATGGCGGCATCGAGATTGGAGAAGGGTTCATCGAGCAGCACCAGCTCTGGCTGGGGCGCCAGCGTGCGGGCCAGGGCCACCCGCTGCTGCTGGCCGCCGGAGAGTTCATGGGGATAGCGGCGCGCCAGGGCCGTCAGCCCCACCAGCTCCAGCATCTCCTGGGTGCGGGCCATCGCCTTGGCGCGGGGCCAGCGGTGCAGGCCGAAGCGCACGTTGTCGGCCACGGTGAGATGGGGGAACAGGGCGTAGTCCTGGAACACCAGGCCGATGCCGCGCCGCTCCGGCCGCCAGCCGGTGATCGGGATGCCCCGCAGCCACACCGAGCCGCCGTCCACGGTTTCCAGGCCGGCGATCATGCGCAGGGTGGTGGTCTTGCCGCAGCCGGACGGACCCAGCAGGGCCATCAGCTCACCTTCGGCCAGGCTGAAACTCACCCGGTCGACGGCGGGGATGCCGCTGGCGAACCGGCGGCAGAGATCACGCACTTCCAGCAGGGGGGGCAAGGGGGAAGCAGCGGTCATCGGCTGGGTGGAGGGGGGATCTGAGCGGTTGGGTCGGGAGCTGGTGTTGTTGGGCTGGTTTGCGGCCACTGACGATCACGCCGCAGCACCACGCCCACGGCCAGGGCCGAGAAGGCGATGATCGCCGCGGCGTAGGGCGCCGCCTCCACCAGCATCCCCTCCGAGGTGCGCGAGAACATCTGAATCGCCAGGGGCCGGAACCCCGGCGGTGCCAGCAGGAAGGCGATCGGCAACTCCTTCATCACGGTGACGAACACCAGCACCACCGCCGCCACCAGCCCCGGCTGGATCAGCGGCAGGGTGGCCCGCCGGAAGCTGGCCAGGGGCCCCAGGCCGAGGGCACGGGCCGCCTCCTCGATCGCGGGCCGGGCCTGATACAGGGCGCTGCGGATCGGGCCCACCGCCAGGGCCAGAAAGGCCAGGGCATACACCAGCACCAGCAAGCCGCGGGTCTGGTACAGCCAGGGGGCGCTGCGCAGGGTGACGAACACGAAGGCCAGGGCAAAGGCCAGGGCGGGTACGGCGTAGCCCACGAACGACAACCGGTTCACCCAGCGCGACAGGCGGCCGGGGAAACGCACCGCCAGCACCGCCACCGGGATGGCCATCAGGCCAGCCAGCAGAGCCGCGGGGGCGGCCATGCTCAACGACTGCGCGAAGCTGGTCAGCAACCCCTGCCAGGTGGCCTGGGAAACGCCCCGGCTGATCCAGAAGCTGAGCACGGCCACGGGCAGGCCGAGGGCCGCGGCGGCCACCGCCAGGCAGAACAGCAGGCCCAGCACCTGGCCCCAGCCCGGCAGGCGCAGGGGCGCCAGGGGCCGGCCGCTGCCGCTGCCGCTGCCGCTGTAGTGCTGGCCCTGGCGCAGCTTGCTCTCCGCCCACACCACCAGCAGGGCGATGGCGATCAGGATCAGCGACAGCCAGGCCGAGTAGAGGAGGTCGTAGGCGATGGCGTACTGCTGGTAGATCACATAGGAGAACACGCGGAAGCGCATCAGGGCCACGGCGCCGAAGTCGCCGATCACGTACAGCCCCACCACCAGCCAGCCGGCCATCAGGGCAGGCATCAGGTGGGGCAGGGTGACCCGGCGGAACAGCTGCCGGGGTGTGGCTCCGAGCACCCGGGCCGTTTCCTCCAGGCTGGCCTCGAGACCGGCGAAGGCCGCCCGCAGATTGAGATAGAGGTAGGGATAGCAGTAGAGGCTGAGGGCCAGGGTGGCGCCCCACCAGCCCTGGGGCCTGGGCATGGTGACCCCGAAGGTCTGGTTGAGAAAGCCGTAGTTGCCCGCCAGGCCGATCAGGGCATAGGCCATCACGTAGCCCGGTACCGCCAGGGGGAGCACCGCCAGCAGGTTGAGCCAGCGGCGGCCATGCAGGTTGGTGCGGCTCAGCAGCCAGGCCAGGGGCAGGGCGATCAGGGTGCTGAGGCCGAGCACCCCCACGGTGAGGGCGGCGGTGTTGGCCAGCAGCTCCACGGTGCGCCAGCGCCACAGCAGAGCCGCCACCTGGGCGGGCTCGGCCTCGCTGGCCCGCAGCAGCAGGTAGATCAGGGGCAGCACCATCAGCCCCGCCACCAGCAGTCCGAGGCCGCTCACCAGCCAGCGGGCCAGCGGCAGCCCGGAGCGCCGGATGGGGAAACGGTGTGGCGGGGCCGCGATCAGCAAGCGCTCAGTTGAGGTGCTTGTTGATCAGGGTCAGGGTGCCCTGCATGTCGGTGAGGTCGTTGAGATCCACCTCGGGGGCATTGGCGGCGGCGGTGGCGTAGTCCACGCCGGCGCTGCCTTCCGGCACGATCGACACACCCGTCACCGGGTACTCGAACACGCTGCCGGTGAAGTACTGCTGGGCCGTGGGGCTGGCCAGGAACTCCACGAACTTCTGGGCCGCCGGCATGGTGTTGCAGCTCTCCAGGATGCCCACCCCGGCCACCAGCATCAGGTTGCCGATGTCGCCCGGCTGGAACTGGGTCTGGGCCACGGGGAAGTCGGCATCGCTGGCCTTGAACCGCCCCAGGTAGTAGTTGTTGGTGGAGGCCAGATCCGCCTCGCCATCGGCGATTGCCTGGTGCAGGGCGGTGTTGTTGCGCATGATCACCGGCTCGTTGGCGGCGATGCCCTTCAGCCAGGCCTCGGCGGCCTCATCGCCCTGGGTGAGCCGCAGCGCGGCCACGTGGGCCACGAAGGAGCCGTTGGTGGGTGCCACCGCCAGCCGGCCCTTGAACTTCGGATCGGCGAGCTCGGCCATGGTGGTGGGCAGATCTCCCTCCTGCAGGCGCTCGGGGGAATAGATCAGCAGCCGGGCCCGGCCGGAGGTGCCGATCCACTTGCCGTCCCGGTCGCGGAACACCGGCTCCACCTTGTTGGTGATGGAAGCCGGCAGGCCCTTGAAGAGTGGCTTGGTGGTGCCGAGGGCGGCCACGTCCTGGGCCCAGAACACGCAGGCTGGGCTCTTGGCCCCCTCCTCCTGCAGCAGGTTGGCCAGTTCGGCGGTGCCGCCGTAGCGCACCTCCACGTTGATGCCGCTCTCGCGCTCGAAGGCCTCGATCAGCGGAGCCACCAGGGGTTCACCGCGGCCCGAGTAGAGGGTGAGGGAGTCGTCCCCGGCGCTGTCCTGCTGGCAGCCGGCGAGCAGCAGAGAGCCGGAGAGCAGCGCGGCACTGAGCAGACGGCGTTGACGCATGGTGTGGTGACGAACGGGGTGGAACGACGGTGATCGGCGATGCCGGCTGGGGGGCCGGGTGCGCAGCGTCAAACCAGGTCAGGTGGCCAGGCCAGCAGGAGCGTTCAGCGACCCTAGGGATCGCCAGCTCAGCGCCATGTGACCGATCGACTGAGATCGGGTGACATTTGCTACCAACCCCGGGGGCTGGACCTGCTCGTTTCCCCTGTGAAGCTCGTGGCGACGCTCACCGGATTGACCGCCATCAACGGATGGCGGCCGGTGAGGGTGTTCTACCGGGGACGGGTGCTGCCGAGCCGGCAGCAGGATTCATCGGGGTGTAACCAAAGGCACGGGTTGAGGTTCCACAGCCCAGGGGCTGATCACGGGAGCCTCAGCGGTGGCGCTGCACCCGCACCGGCACCAGGACGGGCTGCATCATGCCGCCGCCGCCGTTGTCGTCGTCGGAGTCGGTGGTGAGCCAGAAAGCCAGGCCGAACAGGGCGATCACGCCCGAGAGCAGCAGCAGTTCGGCCATGGGGTGGTGGTGACTCGACTCACCGTAGCCAGATGGGCCGGGGGTGGTGTAACAACGCTGGCGGTTATCCCCCGGCCGCCCACCCCCGGTCGCCGGAGCTAGGCCACCGCCAGCACCACGCCGGCCACCGACAGCACGGCCGCCACCACCATCGTCCAGCGGGTGTGGGCCTGGCGCAGCAGCCCATAGCTCACGCCCACCACCAGGGTCGATCCCAGGGCGGCCCCCAGCCACCAGCTGGCGGTGCCGCTGGCCTCCTGGCCGTGGAGCAGGGCATGAACGCCGATGGCCAGGGCCACCACGGTGCCGATCAGACCCAGCTGCGGGCTGCGGCCACTGCGCTGGCTGGCCAGGATCACCAGCCCCGTGGCCGACACCGCCAGGGCGGCCAGCAGTTCGGCGCCGGGGAGATCCCCCCCCAGCGAGCCGATCACGGCACCGGCCACGGCTCCCACCAGGGCAAACAGCAGCACGGAGCTGCCGATGAAGGCGGCCACGCCACCCACGCCCACCAGCAGCAGCAGGTGGTCGAGCCCGCTGATCGGGTGGCTGAAGCCGGTGCTGAAGCCGGCGTCGGCGATGCCATGGGCCTGGGCGGGCAGACCGGAGAGCAGGCTCAGGCCCAGACCCGCCGCAACCGGCAGCAGCAGGGGACGCACAGTGGAGAAACGCATGGTGAAACCGGTCCGCGCCGGAAGATAAAGAAGCAAAGCGAGGGTGAGCGTTCTGGCTCAGGCGCTGGCCGAAGCGGCCGGGGCGCCATCACAGCTGCGGGACAGTTGCCTTTCCCAGGCTGACTCCGGGAAACCCTTGGCGCCATTATTGATGCAGTGGCGCGATCTAGCGGGATCAGGCTGGCGGGATCAGACGAATCCCTTGCCCGCATCCTTGGCCACACAGGCCTGCAGCTGGCGGCGCAGCTTGTCGTGGTCGAGGTTGCGGCCGATCAGCACCACCTGGTTCTTGCGCTGGTCGCTGGGCCAGTCGGAATCGTCGATCGAGAAGCGCTTGCCCGCCAGGTGGAACACATGGCGCCGCTCGCTCTCGTTGAACCAGAGGATGCCCTTGGCCCGGAAGACGCTCTCGGGTAGCTGGTTGTCGAGGAAGTTCTGGAACTTGCGCAGGGCGAAGGGGCCGTCGGCGGCGAAGGAGAGGGAGGTGAAGCCCTCGATGGCGGCGTGGTCGGGATGGGTGGCGTGGTCGTGGTGCGCGTGGCTGTGGGTGTGCTCGTGATGACCGTGCTCGGCATGACCGTGCTCGGCATGACCGTGCTCGTGGCCGTGGTCGTGCTCGCAATGGCCGTGGTCGTGGTCGCAGGCGCTGTGGTCGAGCTCGGGATCGCTCGCGATGGAGTCGGCCACCACCCGGTCGCTCTCGAACAGCCCCACGCTGAGCAGCAGCGGCAGGGGCACCTCGCCCTTCACCGAGCGCAGGATGCGGGCGTCGGTCTTGATCTGGCGCAGCCGGCTCTCGAGGGCCTCGAGCTGCTCCTCGGCCACCAGGTCGCACTTGTTGAGCAGCAGCATGTCGCCATACACGATCTGGGCCCGGGCCACCTCCCCCTCCAGCAGCTCGTCGCTGAAGTTCTCCGCATCCACCAGGGTGATGATCGAATCGAGCCGCGTGGCCTCGCGCAGGTCGCTGCCCAGGAAGGTCATCGCCACCGGCAGGGGATCGGCCAGGCCGGTGGTCTCCACCACCAGGTAGTCCACTTTCTCCGGTCGCTCCAGGATCCGGTACACGGCCTCCAGCAGCTCGCCGTTGATCGAGCAGCAGATGCAGCCGTTGCTCAGCTCCACCATGTCGTCGGCGGTGGCGACGATCAGATCGTTGTCGATGCCGATCTCACCGAACTCGTTCACCAGCACGGCCGTTTTCAGCCCCTGCTGGTTGCTGAGGATGTGGTTGAGCAGAGTGGTTTTGCCCGCCCCCAGGAAGCCGGTGAGGATGGTCACCGGCAGGGGCCTGGGCTCGCCTCCGAGCGTGTCCGGCGGGGCGGTGCTGGCGGCGGGAGTGGCGGTGGTGCTGGGGCTCATGGCGGCGGCGAGAACGGTTCTCAGACGTTAGGCAGAGGGCAGCGAAGCGGACTGGCCCGCCGCTTCAACGGCCTCGCTGGCCGTGCGCCGCTGGCGGCGCTGGCAGTCGGGGCAGAGGCCGTAGAACTCCAGGGTGTGGAACAGGGGCAGGTAGCCCCGCAGTTCCTCGCCGCTGAGCTCCAGGGCATGCACCGGACAGTGCTCCAGGCGGTGGGTCTGCCCGCAGTCCACACAGGTGAGGTGGTGTTCGTCGCATTCGGTGGGGGCGAACAGGGCCTCGCCGCTGGGCAGATGGCGGCAGCGCACCCGGCCCCACTGCTGCAGCTGGCGTAGATGGCGGTACACGGTGGCCAGGCCCATGGGGGTGGCGCTGGCCCGCAGGCGGGCGTGCAGATCCTGGCCCGAGAGCTCGCGGCCGGCGCGGCGCAGGGCCTCCAGCAGTTGTTCCTGGCGGGAGCTGAGTTTGGGAGCCACGGGGACCAGGGCGGATCGGTGGGCCAAGCACTGGGGCCGTTCTAACCGGGCACCAGCCACTGGGCCCGTTTCACGGGGCCCGGCAGGGGCCGCAGCTCCAGGCTGGTGGCGTCGATCAGCACCGCCCGCGCCGGGGGCGGAGCGGCATCCCCACGGGCCCGGGGGCGCAGGGTGGTGAGCAGCTGCTCGCCGCTGGCGTCCCAGTGCAGTCCACTGCCGGGCTCCAGTTCCCAGCCCGTGAGCAGGCGCCGTCCCAGCTCCACGCCGTTCCGGTCCAGGGCCAGCAGGGTGAGGCGCGGTTCCTCAGTGCCCTCCATCAGCAGGGCCCACACCCGGTCCCCGCTGCGGCTGCAGGCGCTCGCCACCAGGGCCTGGGTGCCCAGCCACAGCTGTTTCGGCGGTTGGCC
>SLIG01000041.1 GCA_007135755.1 Cyanobium sp. | reverse complement strand
GCTGATCGGCCTGCTGAGCGGACTCCGGCCGCCAGCGGTGATCGCCGTGCCAGAGGCTGAGCCGCCAGCCGTGGCGGATCCGCAGCTCAAGCAGCAGCCCCAGCAGGGCCATCGAGTCCTGCCCGCCGGACACCGCCAGCAGCAGGGGCGCGCCGGCCGGCAGCAGCTCCGGCTGGCGCTGCAGCAGGCGGTGCAGGCGGTGGTGGTCGCCGCTCCAGGGGGCCGTGGGCTTGGGGTGGGAGAATCACCCCCCACTTTGCTTCCCCCGGCATGTCGCGTCTCGATCGCCTGCCCGCCCCGCTGCGCGCCGCCCTGGGCCAGCGCCGCCTGCTCAAGGTGATCGCCGGGCTCACCAACTTCGATGCCGCAGGCGTGGCCCGCATCGCCCGCGCTGCCGGCAGCGGTGGCGCCGATCTGATCGACATTGCCTGCGATCCGGAGCTGGTGCGTACCGCCGCCGCCGCCAGCGGCCTGCCCATCTGCGTGTCGGCGGTGGATCCGGAGCTGTTCCCAGCCGCCGTGGCCGCCGGCGCCGCCCTGGTGGAGATCGGCAACTACGACGCCTTCTATCCCCAGGGCCGGATCTTCGACGCCGCCGAGGTACTGGAGCTCACCCGCCGCAGCCGCGCCCTGCTGGGCGAGGTGGTGCTGAGCGTCACCGTGCCCCATGTGCTGCCCCTCGATCAGCAGGAGCAGCTGGCCATCGACCTGGTGGCCGCCGGCGCCGACCTGATCCAGACCGAGGGCGGCACCAGCGCCTGCCCCTTCAGTGCCGGCAGCCTGGGGCTGATCGAGAAGGCCGCTCCCACCCTGGCCGCCGCCCACTGCATCAGCCGGGCCCTGGCCGCCGCCGGACTGGCCGCGCCGGTGCTCTGCGCCTCGGGCCTGTCGGCCGTGAGCGTGCCGATGGCGATCGCCGCCGGGGCGTCCGGGGTGGGCGTGGGCTCGGCCGTCAACAGGCTCGACGACGAGCTGGCGATGGTGGCCGTGGTGCGCAGCCTGCGTGAGGCCCTGGGCACCGGCGTGGCCGCCCCCAGCCTCCTGTAACGCCCCGCACCGTCGCCGCTGTCGGCGGCAGCGTCCGCGTCTACCCTGATGCCGCCTGTTCCCTCGACATCATGGGAGCCTTCATCTGGCTGCTGCAGTGGCCGATCCGTGCCCTGATTCTGCTGTTGGTTGACGTTCTGCCGCTCGGCGTGAAGGTGGACAGCTTCCGCATCGCCCTGCTCTCGTCTGTGGTGATCGGCCTGCTGGGCACCCTGCTGATCTGGCCCCTGAGGCTGTTGCTTGGCCCGATCTGGGCGGTGACCAGCCTCGGCGGCCTGATCAGTCCGGTGAGTTTGTTGTTCAACTGGCTGATCACCATCATTCTGTTCGGCCTGGCGGCGGCCCTGATCAAGGGCTTCCGGCTCGAGCGCGGCCTGCTCAGCGCCGCTCTGGGGGCGATTGTCTACGCGGTGCTCTCGGCCATCATCCTGCGCAGGCTCGGCCTCGAGATCGGTTTCACCCGGGTCGCCGCCCACCTCTCCGGAGCCGCCGACTGAGCCTGAGTCGGCCCAGCCGGGTCGCGCACCGGCGCCCTCCCCAGTGAGAATGGGGCCATGGCCGGCCTCTTCCAGCTCCACGCTCCCTACGAACCCAAGGGCGACCAGCCCACCGCCATTGCGGGCCTGGTGCGGGGTGTGGGCGGGGGCGAGCGCTACCAGACCCTGCTGGGGGCCACCGGCACCGGCAAGACGTTCACGATCGCCAATGTGATCGCCCACACCGGGCGTCCCACCCTGGTGCTGGCCCACAACAAGACCCTGGCGGCCCAGCTCTGCAACGAGCTGCGGGAGTTCTTCCCGCACAACGCCGTTGAATATTTCATCTCTTACTACGACTACTACCAGCCCGAGGCCTACGTGCCGGTCTCGGACACCTACATCGCCAAGACCGCGTCGATCAACGAGGAGATCGACATGCTGCGCCACTCGGCCACGCGCTCGCTGTTCGAGCGCCGCGATGTGATCGTGGTGGCCTCGATCAGCTGCATCTACGGCCTCGGGATTCCCAGCGAATACCTCAAGGCGGCGGTGAAATTCCAGGTGGGCGACACGCTCAACCTGCGCGGTTCCCTGCGCGAGCTGGTGAACAACCAGTACAGCCGCAACGACGTGGAGATCAGCCGCGGCCGCTTCCGGGTGCGGGGCGATGTGCTGGAGATCGGCCCGGCCTACGAAGACCGGCTGGTGCGCATCGAGCTGTTCGGCGATGAGGTGGAGGCGATCCGCTACGTGGACCCCACCAGCGGCGAGATCCTGCAGAGCCTGGACGCCATCAACATCTATCCGGCCAAGCACTTCGTGACGCCCAAGGAGCGGTTGGAGGGGGCGATCAAGGCGATCCGCGCCGAGCTGCGCGAACGCCTTGACGTGCTCAACGGCCAGGGCCGGCTGCTGGAGGCCCAGCGGCTGGAGCAGCGCACCACCTACGACCTGGAGATGCTCGAGCAGGTGGGCTATTGCAACGGCGTGGAGAACTACGCCCGCCACCTGGCCGGCCGCGCCGCCGGCACGCCGCCGGAGTGCCTGATCGACTACTTCCCCGACGACTGGCTGCTGGTGGTGGACGAGTCTCACGTGACCTGCAGCCAGCTGCAGGCGATGTACAACGGCGACCAGAGCCGCAAGCAGGTGCTGGTGGAGCACGGCTTCCGCCTGCCCTCCGCCGCCGACAACCGCCCGCTCAAGGCCGAGGAGTTCTGGGAGAAGGCGCGCCAGACGATCTTCGTGAGCGCCACCCCCGGCGATCTGGAGCTCGGCCGCAGCGAGGGGCGGGTGGTGGAGCAGGTGATCCGGCCCACCGGCGTGCTCGACCCGGTGGTGGAGGTGCGTCCCACCGACGGCCAGGTGGACGACCTGCTGGGTGAGATCCGCGTGCGGGCCGAGAAGCAGGAGCGGGTGCTGGTGACCACGCTCACCAAGCGCATGGCCGAGGACCTCACCGACTACCTGGCCGAGAACGGCGTGCGGGTGCGCTACCTGCACTCGGAGATCCACTCGATCGAGCGCATCGAGATCATCCAGGACCTGCGCAACGGCGCGTACGACGTGCTGGTGGGGGTGAACCTGCTGCGCGAGGGCCTCGACCTGCCGGAGGTGTCGATGGTGGCGATTCTCGATGCCGACAAGGAGGGCTTCCTGCGGGCCGAGCGCTCCCTGATCCAGACCATCGGCCGCGCTGCCCGCCACGTGGAGGGCACCGCCCTGCTCTATGCCGACAACCTCACCGATTCGATGGCCCGGGCCATCTCGGAAACCGAGCGCCGCCGGGCCATCCAGCAGGCCTACAACGAGCAGCACGGCATCACCCCCACCCCGGCGGGGAAACGGGCCGGCAATTCGATCCTGGCGTTTCTGGAGGTGTCGCGCCGCCTCAACGACGAGCAGCTCGAGGAGGCCAGCGAACAGGCCGAGCACAACGCGGTGCCCCTCGATGCCCTGCCGGAGCTGATTCAGCAGCTCGAGGAGAAGATGAAGAAGGCGGCCAAGAACCTGGAGTTCGAAGAGGCGGCCAACCTGCGCGACCGCATCAAGGGCCTGCGCCAGAAGCTGGTGGGCAAGGCCTGAGGCGCCGCACCGCGCGGCGCTACACAGGCGCTTCGGTGCCCTCGGCGCGGTGGCTCACGGCGCCGCCCAGGCCGAAGGCAGCGTGAACCGTCTGCAGGGCGCGCACGCCGTCGGCGGCCGCCACCACGCAGCTGGTGCGGATCTCGCTGGTGGCGATCATCTCGATGTTGATGGCCGCCTCCGCCAGGCAGCGGAACATGCGCGCCGCGGTGCCGGGGATGCAGGGCATGCCGGCCCCCACGGCGCTGATGCGGGCGATGGCCGGGCCCTCTTCGAAGCGGGAGCCGGGCCACTGGCGCAGCAGCGCCGCCAGGGCCCGCTCGGCCCGGGTGCGCTCGTCGCGCCGCAGGGTGAAGCTGATGTCGCGGCTGAGCTGGCCGGCTTCGGTGTGGGTGCGCTCCGACTGCACGATGGCATCGAGGCTGATGCCGGCATCGGCCAGGGCGCGGCAGACGGCGGCGGCGGTGCCGGGCCGGTCGGGCACCCGGCGCACGGACACCTGGGCCTGGTCGCGGTCGAGGGCGACGCCGCGCACCGGCGGGGCCTCCAGGCGGCAGAGCTCGGGGTTGTGCTGGAGCTGGCCCTCGTGCAACTCGAAGGCCTCGGCGGCGGCCCGCAGGGCCCGCTGGCCCTGCTCGCCGGCCACCAGGCAGCTCACCTTCACCTCACTGGTGGCGATCAGGCGCAGGTTCACGCCGCTGCGGGCCAGGGTGTCGAACAGGCGGGCCGCCACCCCCGGCCGGCCCAT
Source organism: Cyanobium sp. (assembly GCA_007135755.1). Classification (GTDB taxonomy): domain Bacteria; phylum Cyanobacteriota; class Cyanobacteriia; order PCC-6307; family Cyanobiaceae; genus NIES-981. Next base: position 3,291 of record SLIG01000041.1, on the reverse strand, counting down.
GATCCCGGCGCCGGAGATGCTCAGCTTGGCCAGGCCGCCCTCCCCCTGCAGCCGGGTCCCCGCGCCGTCCTCCACCAGGGGGGCGCCCATGGCGCTGAGCACCTCGTGGCACACCAGCTGGGCGTGGTCGAGGTCGGCCTCCGGCAGGGTGAAGGCGATGTCGTTGGTGTAGCCGTCGCCGCGGCTGCCCTCGTGGGTGGCCTGCACGATCAGGTCCACGTTCAGGCCGGCGGCCCCCAGGGCTTCGAACAGCTGGGCCGCCACCCCGGGGCGGTCGGGCACATGGGAGAGGGCCACCACCGCCTGGTGGGTTTCCAGCTGGGCGCCATCCACGGGCTTGCCCAGCTCCAGCCCGCCGCTGCCGATCGGCTGGGGGCTGCCGCTGGTGAGCCGGGTGCCCGGCGCCTCGCTCCAGCTGGAGCGCACCACCAGGGGCACGCCGTAGTTGCGGGCGATCTCCACCGCCCGCGGATGCAGCACGGCGGCACCGAGGCTGGCCAGTTCGAGCATCTCGTCGCAGGTCACCGTGTCCAGGAACTGGGCATCGGCCACCTTGCGCGGGTCGGTGGTGAGCACCCCCGGCACATCGGTGTAGATCTCGCAGGCCTCGGCGCCGAGGGCCGCCGCCAGGGCCACCGCCGAGGTGTCGGAGCCGCCCCGGCCCAGGGTGGTGATCTCGGGGGTGCCGGCGGCGCCGCTGCTGGTGCCCTGGAAGCCGGCCACCACCACGACATGGCCGTCATCGAGCAGGCGCCGCAGCCGCTCGGTGCGGATCTCGAGGATGCGCGCCCGGCCGTGGGACGACTCGGTGACGATGCCGGCCTGGGTGCCGGTCATCGACACGGCCGGCACCCCCAGGGCATGCAGGGCCATCGACAGCAGGGCGATCGATACCTGCTCGCCGGTGGAGAGCAGCATGTCCATCTCCCGCTGGGGCGGCTCGCTGCAGAGCGCCCGCGCCAGGCCGGTGAGCTCATCGGTGGTGTGACCCATGGCCGACACCACCACCACCAGCTCGTGGCCGTCCTCGCGGCAGCGGGCCACCCGCTGGGCCACCGCCTGGATGCGCTCCACGTCGGCCACCGAGGTGCCCCCGAACTTCTGAACCAGCAGGGCCATGGCACCGCGGCCGCCCCACGCGGTCCGCACATCGATCGGCCCGATTATCTGCCCTCAGTCCGCGCTGGCGCCGAGCGGGTGGCCAACCCCCAGCAGGAAACCGTCACGGAAGGCGGCCCCGGGCTCGGCGCCGCGCTTGAGATCGGCCTCCACCTCCAGCAGCTGGCCCAGTAGGCGCAGGAAGCGCTCGGGGCTGCGGCCGCGGATCTGGCGGCGCAGCACGTAGATGCGCTTGGGGTTGCCGATGCCGGCCGCCTTGGCGATGGCGGCCACGTCCTGCTCGCCCTGGCGATCGAGCAGGGCCACCCACAGCCAGCCGCGGATCTGGCCGCTGAGGGTGGCCACGATGCGCAGGGCCGGCTCACCGGCGGTCAGCAGGTCGTCCAGCAGGGCGATGGCCTCGGCGGCCTGGCCGGCCAGCAGGGCATCGCCCACCGCCAGGGCGGTGGTGCTGTGGCCGCCCACCAGGGCCCGCACCGCCGCCAGGGTGATCGGGCCGCCGTTGCCCCCCGGGGGGCCGCCGGCGTAGAGGCTGAGTTTCTCCAGTTCGCCGGCCAGTCGGCCACTGTCGTTGCCCACGGCGGCGGACAGCGCCTCGGCGGCGTCCGGCTCCAGCTGCAGGCCCAGCTCCCGGGCGGTGCGGGCCACCAGCTCCACCTGGCCGGCGCCGTCCCACACCGAGGGCAGGGCGAAGCTGCGCTCGCTGGCCTGGCCGGCCTTGACCAGCTTCTGCAGGGCCTTGGTGGTGCGCAGGCGACCGTCGGGTTTGGCCGGGTTGATCAGCAGCAGGTGGCAGCTGGGCGGGATGAGCTCCAGGGCGTCCTCCAGCTGGTCGGCCAGCTCGGCGGGCCACTGGTTGCAGAAGGGACTGCGCTGCAGCAGCACCACCCGGGCGCCGGCGCCGAAGGGCGGTGTGCGCGCTTCCTCAAGGGCCCGCGCCGCCTGGTCCGGTTCGTTGCCGTCGAGGCGGCTGAGGTTGATCGCCGCCCAGGCCGGATCCACCAGCTCCGCCACCAGGGCCTCCACGGCGCGGGTGCGGGCGGCCTCGTCGTCGCCCCAGAGCAGGTGGATGGGCATCAGGCCTGGGCCGAGAGGATGGGCAGGTCGCTGCAGCCGGCGAAGTCGCGATCGTGGCTCACCAGGGCGACGGCTCCCGCGTGCAGGGCGCTGGCCAGTTGCACCGCATCGGGGAGGCGCAGGCCATAGCGGGCGCGCAGCCGGGCTGCGCTGATGACCACCGGCGGCGTGAGGCTGGTCATCGCAAAGCTGGCGGGGTCGGTGAGGGCGGCCGCATAGCGCTCCACCAGTTGCTCGCGTTGTTGCAGGAGAGGACCCGTGAGCACCTCGGCCAGAGTCACCGTGGTGAGCAGACCCTGCCAGCGGCCAGCGGCGATGCCCTCGAGCAGGGGGGCATAGCGGCAGCCCCACACGGGATGGTCTTCCAGCCAGTAGATCAGCGGGGCGCTGTCGATGGCGATCAGACCGCCTTCGGGCAGGGTGCTGAGATCCAGGGGCTGCAGAGGCATCAGGGCCAGTCCTGGCGGAGGTCGTCCACCAGCCGGGCGGCGGACTCGCCCCAGCAGCCCCGGCCACTACCACGCAGGCTGAGCAGGGAGCCGCGCTGGGGCTGCGGGCATTGATCCAGGGGCACCAGGGCCGCTACGGGCACGCCGTGCTTCTGGATCACCGTGACCTCGCCCCGGCGGGCCCGCTCGATCAGTTCAGGCAGGTGGCGCCGGGCCGCTTCCGATCCGACGGGTTGCGCGTCCAGGGGTTTCATCCAGCAATGCCATCATTCCGTACAGACTGTACGGAATCTGTGGATGCTGGACCATCCGATCTTCAGCGAGAGCATCGCCCTGATCCGGGCGCTGCTGGGGGAGCGGGCGGCGGCCGATCCTGAGCTGGCGGGGCGGCTGGCGGGCTGGGATCCCCTGGAGCGGGACGTGCTGGAGCGCTGCATCCACAGCAGCGGCGATCCGGCGGTCAGCACCTTGCTGCGCTTCACGCCGGGGGCCTGCGCGGCCGGGGTGGCGGCGCTGCGGGCCGGCGCGCCGATCCTCACCGACACGGCCATGGCGGCGGCGGCGGTGGCGCCGATGGCGGGGCGCACCTTCGCCAACCGGGTGGCGAGCGTCCTGGCCTGGGCCCCCGCCGTGGCGCCCGCGGGTT
>SLIG01000015.1 GCA_007135755.1 Cyanobium sp. | reverse complement strand
TGGCCGACGTGGTGCCGATCCTGCTGTTCCAGCTGCTGTTCCTCTGGCTCTACCTGCGCCGCCGCACCACCCTGGGGGCCGCCCCCGCGCTGCTGCTGGTGACCCTCTACCTGCTGGCCACCCTGGCCAGCCGTGCCGGGCCCCAGGTGCTGAACGGATCGCTGGCCTATTACGGCCCCACCCTGGTGGTGCTGCTGGTGCTGGGCTGGCGTGAGCTGCAGCGGCGCCAGCGCCCCCAGCTGCTGCTGGCGGGGGGCGTGTTCAGCCTCTCGCTGCTGCTGCGCAGCATCGATCAACTGGTCTGTCCGTGGCTGCCGGTGGGCAGCCATTTCCTCTGGCACCTGCTCAATGCGGTGGTGCTGGCCCTGGCCGCCGCATCCCTGATGCCACCGGCGGCCGCTTCCGCCCCCCCTGCCTCCAGCACCCAGCCATGACCAACACTCCGATCGGCACCCAGCTCGGCGACGAGGGGCTGGCCCAGCAGCCCTGGTGGGTGGAGCAGTGGATGGAGCTGATCCACGCCTACCGCTTCAAGAAGCGCCTGGAGCGCGCCTGGGACTACGCCCGCTCCGGCAACGTCACCTCGATCCGCTTCGAGGGCCGTCGGGTGCATGCCCGCGTGCAGGGCAGCGACGAGGAGCCCTACAAGGTGAAGCTCTGGCTCGATGTGCTCAGCGACGAAGACTGGGGCTACGTGCTCGACGCCCTCAGCCAGAAGGCCCGCTGGTCGGCCCAGCTGCTGGCCGGGCTGATGCCGGCCGACATCGAGCGGGCCTTTGCCGCCAGCGGCAAGCGGCTGTTCCCGTTCAAGCTCCAGGAGGTGCGCAGCGAGTGCAGCTGCCCCGACAAGGCCAATCCCTGCAAGCACATCAGCGCCGTCTTCTATCTGATGGGCGAGCGCTTCAGCGAAGATCCCTTCGTGCTGTTCCAGCTGCGCGGCCGCACCCGCGCCCAGCTGCTCGGCGATCTGGCCAAGCGCCGCCGGCGGGCCCTGGCCCGGCAGGCCCGCCAGGCCCGCGCCAGCGGCCAGGAGCCGGCAGCCACCGAGGCCGCGCCGCCGCCGGTGCATGCGGCGATCACCGATCCCAGCCGCTGGTGGCGTTACGGCGCCGCCCTGGATCCGGATCTGGTGGTGATCACTCCCGCCCTCGAGGGCGACACCGGTCTGGATGCAGCCGGCCCGCTGCCCCTGGCCGAGGAACCCCGCTTCCCCGAGGCCAACCGCCTGTTTCTCGAGCACATCCGCGCCCACGGCAGCCAGATGGCCTCCCTGGCCCTGGCCCGGGCCATGGGCAATGGCCAGGAGCAGGGTGCCGGCGACGGCAGTGCCTGAACCCGCTCCGCCGCCGTGGCTCACGGTCCCCACAGTGGCCCTGGCGGAGCGCATCCTCGCCAGCCATCGGGGCGCCTTCGGCACGCCCCTGCTGGCAGGCCTGGCCGCTGACGCCAGCCCGCTGCAGCGGGCCCAGGCCCTGTTCGCGGCGCCGCTGGTGGTGCTCGCCCACGACGGTCAGGACCCCGGAGCGGAGCCCGGCCCGCGGCTCACCTATGCCAACCGGGCCGCCCTGGGGCTGTGGCGGCGGCGCTGGGGGGAGATGGTGGGGATGCCCTCGCGGCTCACCGCCCCGCCCGCCGAGCGCGGCAGCCGCGGCCAGGCCCTGCGCCGGGCCCAGGGCAGCGGTGCGCTGCAGCACTACAGCGGCATCCGCGTGGACAGCGGCGGGCGGCGCTTCCAGATCACCGGAGCCCGCCTCTGGACCCTGCACGATGGCCAGGGGCGCCCCTGCGGTCAGGCGGCCCGCTTCAGCAGCTGGTGGTGGCTGCCTGAGCCCAGACCCTCCTCCCTAGGCTGACCTCCGCACCCCGTCGTCTCAGGAGGATCGGACCATGCCGGCCCCAGCCACCGCCGTCTCCGCCACCACGGGCCCCCAGACCGAGCCGCACCTGAGCCTCCAGTGCCGGGCCATCGCCGCCGACACCACCGCCATCCGCTCGCTCGACTGGGATCGCAGCCGCTTCGACATCGAGTTCGGCCTGCGCAACGGCACCACCTACAACAGCTTCCTGGTGCGGGGCGAGCGCACCGCCCTGATCGACACCAGCCATCTCAAGTTCGCCGGCTCCTGGCTGCCGCTGCTGCAGGAGCAGATCGATCCGCAGGCCATCGATCACCTGATCGTGAGCCACACCGAGCCCGACCACTCCGGCCTGATCGGCCACCTGCTCGAGCTCAACCCGGAGATCGAGATCGTCGCCTCCAAGGTGGCCATCCAGTTTCTCGAAGACCAGGTGCACCGGCCGTTCAGGAGCCGGGCGGTGAAGAGCGGCGAGGAGCTGGATCTGGGCACCAACCCCGAGAGCGGCGTGGCCCACCGCTTCGCGTTTCTGAGCGCTCCCAATCTGCACTGGCCGGACACGATCTTCTCGTTCGATCACGGCACCGGCATCCTCTACACCTGCGATGCCTTCGGCCTGCACTACTGCTCGGAGGATCTGTTCGATGTGGATCCCGGCGCCATCGCTCCGGACTTCCGCTTCTACTACGAGTGCCTGATGGGGCCCAACGCCCGCAGCGTGCTGCAGGCGATGAAGCGCATGGACGCCCTGCCCGAGATCTCCACCATCGCCGTGGGCCACGGCCCCCTGCTGCGCCACCACCTCAGCCTCTGGCTCGACGACTACCGCAGTTGGAGCAGTGAACGCAGCAAGGGTGAGACCTATGCCGCCGTTTGCTACGTGAGCCAGTACGGCTTCTGCGACCGCCTCAGCCAGGCGATCGCCCACGGCATCGACAAGGCCGGCGCCCAGGTGCAGCTGGTGGACCTGCGCGCCACCGATGCCCAGGAGCTCTCGGCGCTGGTGGGTGAAGCGGCGGCGGTGGTGGTGCCCACCTGGCCGGCCGAACCCGACGCTGATCTGCAGGCCTCGGTGGGCACCCTGCTGGCGGCCCTCAAGCCCAAGCAGTGGGTGGCCTGCTACGACGCCTTCGGCGGCAACGACCAGCCGATCGACACCGTGGCCGGCCAGCTGCGGGCCCTGGGCCAGAAGAGCGCCTTCGAGCCCCTGCGCATCCGCCAGGTGCCCCGCACCGGCGACTACCAGCGCTGCGAGGAGGCCGGCACCGACCTGGGCCAGCTGCTCACCAAGGCCAGGACGATCGCCGCCATGAAGGCCCTCGATGGCGACCTGGACAAGGCCCTCGGCCGGCTCTCCGGCGGGCTCTACGTGGTGACGGCACGCCAGGGCGAGGGGGCCGAGGCCCGCAGCGGCGCCATGGTGGCCAGCTGGGTGAGCCAGGCCAGCTTCGATCCGCCGGGCATCACCGTGGCGGTGGCCAAGGACCGCGCCATCGAGGCCCTGATGCAGGTGGACGACCGCTTCGTGCTCAACATCCTCCGGGAGGACAACCACCAGGAACTGCTGCGCCATTTCCTGCGCCGCTTCCCGCCCGGCGCCGACCGCTTCGCCGGCGTCAGCACCCTGGATGGCATGGCCGCCGGCGGACCGGTGCTGGGTGACGCCCTGGCCTTCCTGGGCTGCCGGGTGGTGCAGCGCCTCGAGGGTCCCGACCACTGGATCATCTACGCCGTGGTGGAGCAGGGCAATGTGGCCGACACCCAGGCCCACACCGCCGTGCATCACCGCAAGGTGGGGAACCACTACTGATGGCGGCCAGCGCTGCGGTGGCCAGCGACCGGCGGGTGCTGGTGCTGCCGGTCGATCAGGGGCTGGTGTGCCTGCGGGGCCTGAGCCCCTCCCGGCTGCGCTTCGAAGTGGAGTACGGCCTCGAGCGCGGCACCAGTGCCAACAGCTTCCTGTTCCTGCCGGGCAGAAGCAGCAGCGGGCGACCAGTGCCGCCGGTGCTGGTGCACCCGCCGGGGGCCTCCTTCGCCAAGCCCTACCTGGAGCAGCTGGCGGCCCTGGTGCCTGCCGACGCCGCCCTGAAGGTGGTGGTGGGCCACGTGAACCCCAACCGGGTGGCCCTGCTGCGCCAGCTGGCCGAGCGCTGGCCCGCCCTGATGCTGGTGGTGTCCAACCCCGGGGCACGGCTGCTGGAGCAGCTCTGGAGCCAGCGCAAACCCACCCAGGCGGGCACGGCCGACGAGCCGCCCACCAGCGAGCCGCCGCCGCTGCCGCCCCTGGATGTGGTGAAGCAGGAGGCCGGCCGGGAGCTGGGCGGCGGCCATGTGCTGCGCCTGATCCCCGCCCCCACCCCCCGCTGGCCCGGCGCCCTGCTGGCCTTCGAGGAAACCACGGGCCTGCTGATGAGCGGCAAGTTCTTCGCCGCCCACCTCTGCAGCGAGCGCTGGGCGGAGGCCAACCGCAGCAGCAGCGAGGAAGACCGCCGCTACTTCTACGACTGCTTGATGGCGCCCATGGCCCGCCAGGTGGAGATGGTGGTGGACCGGCTCGAGGAGCTGGAGATCCGCACCATCGCACCGGGCCACGGCCCGGCGATCGCCGAGAGCTGGCGCAGCCTGCTGGCCGACTACCGGCGCTGGGGCGAGAGCAGCGAACGCAGCAACCAGTCGGTGGCGCTGCTGTTCGCCAGCGCCTACGGCAACACCGCCGCCATCGCCGATGCCCTCGCCCAGGGGGTGGCGCGCACCGGCGTGCGGGTGGAGAGCATCAACTGCGAGTTCAGCGAACCGGAGCACCTGCTGGAAGCGATCCGCTCCTGTGACGCCCTGCTGATCGGCTCGCCCACCCTGGGGGGCCATGCCCCCACGCCGATCGTCTCAGCTCTGGGCACGGTGCTGGCCGAGGGCGACCGGGCCAAGCCGGTGGGCGTGTTCGGCAGCTTCGGCTGGAGCGGGGAGGCCCTCGACCTCCTGGAGAGCAAGCTGCGCGATGGCGGCTTTCAGTTCGCCTTCGAGCCCATCAAGGTGAAGTTCAGCCCCGATGCGGCCCGCCTCAAGGCCATCGAGGAAACGGGCACCGCCCTCGGGCGGCAGCTGCGGGCGGCCCAGAAGCGCAGCGACCGGCGGACGGCTGCGGGCGGCATGCAGGACAGCCGCAGCGAGCCGGCGATCCAGGCCCTGGGCCGGGTACTGGGATCGCTGTGCGTGCTCACCACGGTGAAGGGGGAGGGCGAGGGCCGCCTCAGCGGCGCCATGGTGGCCAGCTGGGTGAGCCAGGCCAGCTTCACGCCGCCGGGCTTCACGGTGGCCGTGGCCAAGGAGCGGGCAGTGGAAACCCTGCTGCACATCGGCGACCGCTTCACCCTCAACGTGCTGGCAGCCGGCCGGGAGAGCGGGACGATGCGCCAGTTCCTCAAACCCTTCACCCCGGGGGCCGACCGTTTCGCCGGCCTCGAACTAGAGACCAGCCCCGGCGGCCAGCCGGTGCTGCCGGAGGCCCTGGCCTGGCTGGAGGCACGGGTGCAGCAGCGCATGGAGTGCGGCGACCACTGGCTCCTCTACGCCCAGGTGGAGCGGGGGGCTGTGCTGGATGCCAGCGGCACCACGGCGGTGCATCAGCGCCGCAGCGGCGCCAACTACTGAACGGCGCTGGCAGGAAGGCCAGCGGGCGCGTCAGGCCGCCTGGGGTGGCGGGGTGGGATCGCTGCCGCTCTGGAAGGGCAGCACCACGGTGGCCCAGCGTTCGGGCCGGGCCGGACGGCTGCGGCGGGGGCGGCGCACGCCGAACGGCACCCGCACCACGTTGGTGCCTGAGCTGGTGCCGCCGCTGGCATCACGGCCGGAGGGCGGTCCGCCTGAAGTACTGCCGTTCATGATCCCCACACCGGAAAGCGGACAAGTCGCTGGCCCTAGCAGTTGCACCACAAGGGGACCGCGACGGCAAGGGCCAGTTACCAAAGAAAACCTGAGGATTTCAGGTTCGCCCGGGCACATTATGGCCCCGGATCGCCCTCAGGCCAGGGCCACGGCCGGATCGGCCTGAGCGGCGGGCCGGCCATCCTCCACCGGCTCCACCTCCGCCAGTTCCTCCACTGACGGGCAGGTGCACACCAGGTTGCGGTCGCCATAGGCGTTGTCGACCCGGGCCACCGCCGGCCAGAACTTCTGCTGCCGCTGCTCCTCCCCCGCCGGGAAGGCGGCCTGCGCCCGGCTGTAGGACCGCCCCCAGTCCTCGGCGGTGAGCGCCGCCAGGGTGTGGGGAGAACGCTTGAGAGGGTTGTCGAGGGGGTCGGCCTCGCCCCGCTCGATGGCGGCCGCCTCGGCGCGGATGGCGATCATGGCGGCGCAGAAGCGGTTGAGTTCCGCCAGGGATTCGCTCTCCGTGGGCTCCACCATCACCGTGCCGGCCACCGGCCAGCTCACGGTGGGGGCATGGAAGCCGTAGTCCATCAGGCGCTTGGCCAGGTCGTCCACCTCCAGAGCGCAGCTGCGCTTGAGCGGCCGCAGATCGAGGATGCACTCGTGGGCCACCCGGCCGCCGGCGCCGCGGTAGAGCACCGGGAAGTGGGGCTCGAGCCGTTCGGCGATCAGGTTGGCGGCCAGCAGGGCCACCTGGCTGGCGCTGCGCAGGCCGGAGCCGCCCATCATGCGGATGTACATCCAGCTGATCGGCAGGATCGAGGCGCTGCCCAGGGGCGCCGCCGCCACCGGCCCCACCGCCGCCCCGTGCTCGCCGGGAGCCCCGGGCAGGAAGGGCAGCAGATGCGCGGCCACGGCGATCGGTCCCACCCCTGGTCCGCCGCCGCCATGGGGGATGCAGAAGGTCTTGTGCAGGTTGAGGTGGCACACATCGGCTCCGTAGAGCCCGGGCTTGCACAGCCCCACCTGGGCGTTGAGGTTGGCGCCGTCGAGGTACACCTGGCCGCCGCGCTCGTGCACCAGCGCGCAGATGCGGCGGATGGCGGGCTCGAACACCCCGTGGGTGGAGGGGTAGGTGACCATCAGGGCCGCCAGGCGCTCGGCGTGGGCGTCGGCCTTGGCCTCCAGATCGGCCAGATCCACGTTGCCCTGCCCGTCGCAGGCCACCGCCACCACCCGCAGCCCCGCCATCACGGCGCTGGCCGGGTTGGTGCCGTGGGCGCTGGTGGGGATCAGGCACACGTCGCGGTGCTGCTCGCCGCGGCTGCGGTGCCAGGCCCGGATCGCCAGCAGGCCGGCGTATTCCCCCTGGGAGCCGGCGTTGGGCTGCAGGGACACGCCGGCGAAGCCGGTGATCGCCGCCAGCCAGCGCTCCAGGTCGGCCGCCAGGTGCCCGTAGCCCACCCGCTGGTCGGCGGGGGCGAAGGGGTGCAGCTGGGCGAAGGCGGGCCAGCTCACCGGCAGCAGCTCGGCCGCGGCATTGAGCTTCATGGTGCAGCTGCCCAGCGGGATCATCCCGTGCACCAGCGAGAAGTCGCGGGACACCAGGCGCTGGATGTAGCGCAGCAGTTCGGTTTCGCTGCGGTGCTGATGGAACACCGGCTGGCTCAGCCAGGCCCCCTGGCGGCGGGGCAGGGGGCTGGAGCCGCCCTGCCAGGCCTGCTGCCAGAGCTGATCCCCCGGGTCCAGGGCCCGCTCGAGGGTTTCCCAGGCGGCGGCCAGGGCGGGCGCCGCTGGGGCGCCGGTGGCTGAAGGGGCGCCGGCACCGGGCGCTCCCGCCAGGGCCGCCAGCAGCTGGCGCAGCTCGGCCGCAGTGCTGCACTCATCGAGGCTGATGCCCACCCCATCCGGGTGGCGGCGCAGGTTGAAGCCGCCGGCCAGGGCCGCGGCGATCAGGCCATCGGGATCGGCGGATGGCAGCACCACAGTGCCGAAGCCGGGGCCGGCTTCGCTCTCCAGGCCCAGGGCCGCCAGGCCGGCCACCAGCGCCTGGCGCAGGCGGGCGATGCGGGCGGCGATCGCCGCCAGGCCATCCGGACCATGGTGCACGGCGTAGAAGCCGGCCATCACCGCCAGCAGCACCTGGGCGGTGCAGATGTTGCTGGTGGCCCGGTCGCGGCGGATGTGCTGCTCGCGGGTCTGCAGGGCCAGGCGCAGGGCCGGGCGGCCCTCGGCATCGCGGGAGCGCCCCACCAGGCGGCCAGGGATCTGGCGCTTGTAGGCCTCACGGGTGGCGAAGAAGGCGGCATGGGGACCGCCGCCACCCATGGGCACGCCGTAGCGCTGGGCGCTGCCCACGGCGATGTCGGCCCCCAGCTCGCCCACCGGCGCCAGCAGCACCTGGGCGAGGGGATCGATGGCCACGGCCCGGATCAGCCCGGCCTCGCCGGCGGCAGCCAGCAGTGGCGCCGGATCCCAGAGCCGGCCACGGTCGCCGGGCAGCTGAAGCAGCAGGCCGAAGGCATCGGCACTCAGGGCCGGCCCATCACCGGCGGCGGCCTGCGCGGCCAGGGCTTCGGCATCCACCAGCTCCAGGCTGATGCCGAGCGGTTCGGCCCGGGTCTGCAGCACCGCCAGGGTCTGGGGGAACACCTGGCGGTCCACCAGGAAGCGGGCGGCGCCGGGCCGCCCGCAGACCGCCCGGGCCAGGGCCATGGCCTCGGCGGCGGCGGTGGCCTCATCGAGCAGGGAGGCGTTGGCGATCGGCAGACCGGTGAGCTCGCTGATCAGGGTCTGGAAGTTGAGCAGGGCCTCGAGGCGGCCCTGGGCGATCTCGGCCTGGTAGGGGGTGTAGGCGGTGTACCAGGCGGGGTTCTCGAACACATGGCGCTGGATCAGCGCCGGGGTGGCGGTGCCGTAATACCCCTGGCCGATGAGAGAGCGCACCACCCGGTTCCGGTCGGCGATGGCGCCCAGATCGGCCAGGGCCCGGGCCTCATCGCAGGGTTGCGGCAGGCCCTCGGCGGCCGCCTCGGGGGGCAGCAGGATGTCGGCCGGCACCACCTGCTCGGCCAGCTGCTCCAGGCTGTCCAGCCCCAGCTCGGCCAGCATCCGGGCCTGCTCGGCTGCACCCGGGCCCAGGTGGCGCTCGCTGAACTCTGTTCTGGTCATGGCCGGCCGCCCGTTCATCCCTGGCCCTGCACCGTGGCGGCATAGGTGTCGGCCGGCATCAGGGCCTCGAGCTGCTCGGGGGCTCCCGGACGCACCAGCAGCAGCCAGCCCTCGCCATAGGGGTCGTTCTGCAGCTCCTCGGGGTTGGCCAGCACCGCCTCGTTGCGGGCTTCCACCACGCCGCTGATGGGCGCCAGCAGGTCCTCCACCGCCTTCACCGACTCCACACTGCCGAAGGTCTGGCCACAGCTGAGCTCGGCCCCCACCTCCGGCAGCTCCACGAAGACGATGTCGCCGAGCTGATCCACGGCGAAGGCACTGAGGCCGAGGCGCACGCGCTCCCCCTCGGGCCGCACGTACTCATGGCTGTCGGCATAGCGGCAGTCGCTGGGGAAGCTGAGCGCCATGGCTGACAGGCCCGGATTCGGTGCCGCTCAGTCTGTCGGAAGGCGGTGGGATTCGCTGATCGCCGTCAGGGCCCGTTGCAGGGCGATGGCGGCATGGGCCCGGTGGGTGCCGCCCTGCACGTAGAGCACGTAGGGCTCGCGCAGCGGCCCGTCGGCGGAGAACTCGCTGGTGCTGCCATCGATGAAGGTGCCGCCGGCCATCACCAGCTCGCTGGCGTAGCCGGGCATCGGCGCCGGCACCGGATCGAGGTAGGAGCCGATGGGCGAGGCGGCCTGGAATGCGCGGCACACGGCCTTGAGCAGCTCGGGATCGCCCAGCCGCACGGCCTGGATCACATCGCTGCGGGCGGCGCCGGGCAGGGGATCCACGGCGAAGCCCAGGTCGCTGAACACCCGGGCGGTGAGCTCGGCTGAGACCAGCGCCTCAGCCACCATCTGCGGTGCCAGGAACAGCCCCTGGAAGAGCAGACGGTTGAGGTCGAAGCTGGTGCCCCCCTCGCTGCCGATGCCCGGGGCGGTGAGCCGGCAGCAGGCCTGCTCCACCAGCTCGGCCCGGCCGGCCACGTAGCCGCCGGTGGGGGCGATGGTGCCGCCCAGGTTCTTGATCAGCGAGCCGGCGATCAGGTCGGCCCCCACGGCCGTGGGCTCCTGCTCCTGCACCAGCTCGCCGTAGCAGTTGTCCACAAACACCACGCAGCCGGGCTGGAGCGCCTTCACCCGCTCCGCCAGAGCGCCGATCTCGGCGACCGCCAGCGACGGCCGCCAGCTGTAGCCGCGGCTGCGCTGGATCAGCACCATCCGGGTGGGCAGCGCCAGGGCCTGCTCGAGGCCATCCCAGTCGAGGCCGCCAGCGGCCAGCAGGTCGAGCTCGTCGTAGCGGATGCCGAACTCGGCCAGGGAGCCCTGGCCGCTGCCGCGGATGCCGATCACCTCCTCGAGGGTGTCGTAGGGGCGGCCCGTCAGGGCCAACAGCCGGTCGCCGGGGCGCAGCACGCCGAACAGGGCCGCGGCGATGGCGTGGGTGCCGCTCACGAACTGCAGCCGCACGGCGGCGGCCTCGGCCTGGAGCACCCGGGCGAACACGCGATCGAGCACCTCGCGGCCCTGGTCGCCGTGGCCGTAGCCGCTCACGGAGGCGAAGTGCTGCACCCCCACCCGCTCGGCGGCGAAGGCGTCGAGCACCCGCTCCAGCCGCCCCCCCACGGCGGCGGTGTGGGTTGCGGCCAGGGGAGCGATCGCCGCCTCGGCGGCGGCCAGGCGTTCAGCGGCCAGCTGTTCAGCAGCCAGCCGCCCGGTGGCCCAGGCGCTGGCGCTCATGCGCCGCGGTGCGGACCGGCCACCGCCACCGACGCCAGCTGGGCCCGGATCGCCGCCCCGAGATCGCCCTGGGGCGCCGCCCCCCAGCCGCGCTCCTGCAGCTCCCGGGCCCGCCGGCGCAGCAGCTCGAGCACCTGATCGCTCTGCAGCCCGTGCTCCCCGGCGCCCCCCAGGGCCGCCAGGGTGAGGCTCAGGTCGGGCAGTTCCGCATCCAGCTCGGCGGCGCTGTAGTCACGCTGGCCGGCCATCACCTCGGCGAAGCGCTCGCGCCTCTGGCGCTTGGCCACCGGGTAGGCGGCCAGCACCGCCTCGCGGCAGAGCCGCCAGGGGCGGCCGGCACAGAGGAGGTCGGCCAGGGCGGCACTGAGGGCGGCGGCCTCGGCATCAGCGATACGCAGATCAAAGGCCGCCGGCGGCTGGCGCAGGCCCACGAACACCTCCAGCAGTTCACCGGGCCCCAGCACCGGTTCGTCCGGGGCCTGCACCGGCAGGGCCGAGGCCTCCAGGGCCGCCAGCAGTTCGGGGTGGGCCACCAGACGCTGGCGCAGCTCTGCGGAGAGGCTGCCGCCGGCGGCCTGCTCGGCCAGCAGCTGGTTGATCCGGCCCAGGGCCAGGAACACCTCGGGGCCGGGGGAGGCGAGCTTGCCGTTGCGCAGCATCGACAGCTGGGAGTTGTGCACGCGGCCCAGGTCGAGGGCCTCAGCCAGGCCCGGCAGCACCCGGTGGCTCCAGCCGTTGCGGCCGTGCCACACGCGGATCAGGTGGGCAAAGGCCACCCGGCCGGCGGTGAGGTCATCCCGATAACCCACGTATTGGCCCGCAATCCGAATTCGTATTGCTACCATCGTAGCGATTGATCAGGAGCCGGTCCGCTATGGCCGCTACAACCGCCACACGATCGGGAGCGCGCAACGGGGCTTCGGCCACGGGCCGGCGCCCCTCCTCCCGTGGCACCCGCAAACCCGCCTTCATCAATGGCGGCGAGCGGGGCCTGCGCCGGGCCGAGGCCCTGCACATCGCCCGCGCCGGCGAACCCGAACCCACCATCAAGCGCGGCACCCGCTGGGGCACCATCACGTTCATGGTGGCGATCCACGTCCTGGCCCTGGTGGCCCTGCTGCCCCGGTTCTGGAGCGTGCCCGCCGTGGCCAGCTTCCTGGTGCTCTATTGGGTCACCGCCTGCCTGGGCGTGACCATCGGCTACCACCGCATGCTCAGCCACCGCGCCTTCCGGGTGCCCAGGTGGCTGGAACGCTTCTTCGCCACCTGCGGGGCCCTCAGCTGCCAGCACGGCCCGATCGACTGGGTGGGCCTGCACCGCCACCACCACAAGTTCTCCGACACCGAGGTGGACCACCACACCAGCCTGAAGGGCTTCTGGTGGAGCCACATGGGCTGGATGTTCCACACCATCCCGGCCATGTCGGCCGTGCCCCGGCTCACCGGTGATCTGGCCAAGGACCCCTACTACCGCTGGCTGAACACCTGGTTCCTGCTGCTGCAGCTGCCCCTGGCCGGCCTGCTGTTCTGGATCGGCACGGTCACCGGCGCCGGCGGCTGGGCCCTGGTGCTGTGGGGCATTCCCCTGCGCCTGGTGGTGGTGTACCACTGCACCTGGCTGGTGAATTCGGCCACCCACTGCTGGGGCCAGGTGAGCCACGACAGCGGCGACCGCTCCAGGAACAACTGGTGGGTGGCGGCGCTCACCTTCGGCGAGGGCTGGCACAACAACCACCACGCCTTCCCCCATTCGGCCCGCCATGGTTTCGGTCGCCAGATCGACCTCACCTGGCAGCACATCCGCCTGATGCGCAAGCTGGGGCTGGCCAGGCAGGTGCGTCTGCCCGCCGCGGCAGCCCTGCGCTCCCTGCGCTGAGCCCACCGGGGCCGTCGGCAACCCCTGATCTAGGCTGGCCGATCGGCTCGTGATCCATCTCCCTCCCCGTACCTCCATGGCCAAGCGCGTACAAGTCGTCCTCAGCCAAGACGTCCTCAGCCTGGGCAAGGACGGGGACCTGGTGGAGGTGGCACCCGGCTACGCCCGCAACTTCCTGGTTCCCACCGGCAGGGCCGTCCCCGTGACGGCTGCGGTGATGCGCCAGGTGGAGGCCCGCCGGGCCAAGGAAGCCGAGCGCCAGGCCGCCCTCAAGGCCGAGGCCGAGGCTTTCCGCACCGCCCTGGCCACCATCGGCCGCTTCACCGTCAAGAAGCAGACCGGAGGGGATGACGTGCTGTTCGGCACCGTGACCAACGGCGATGTGGCCGAGGCCATCGAGGCCGCCACGAAGAAAGATGTGGACCGGCGCGCCATCCTCGTGCCCGAGATCCACCGCACCGGCTCCTACAAGGTCCAGGTGAAGCTGCACCCCGAGGTCACCGCCGAGCTCAACCTGGAAGTGGTGAGCCACTGAGTCCCGGCAGCGCCACGGACGGCGCCACGCCACCGCTGTTCGATCCGTCGCCAGCCACCCCACCACTGGGGTGGCTTTTGTCTGGGAACCCCACAGCCAGTGCCCGGCTGCTGGTCAAAGCGTCCCCCACACGGCAGAGTGAACAGCCCGGCCCCCGCCTCCGGGCAGCCTGCGCCCGGTCACTCCGCCTTCCCGATCGCCGATGGTGAGCGTTCCCCTGAACCCCAACGGCCGCGACCGGGACCGCGCCCTGGACCGCAGCCAAGCCAGTGGCGAAGCCCGCTTCGAGGCCCTGCCCGACTCGCTGCCGCCCCAGAACCTGGAGGCCGAGGAGGCGGTGCTGGGGGGCATCCTGCTCGATCCCGACGCCATCGCCCGGATCGCCGATGTGCTGAGACCGGAGGCCTTCTACCTCGGCGCCCACCGGGAGATCTACCGCACCGCCCTGATGCTGCACAGCCAGGGCAAACCCACCGATCTCACCGCCATGACCGCCTGGCTGGCGGACACGGGCGCGTTGGAGAAGGTGGGCGGCAGCGGCCGGCTGGTGGAGCTGGTGGAACGGATCACCTCCACCGCCTCCATCGATCAGGTGGCCCGCCTGGTGATGGACAAGTTCCTGCGCCGCCAGCTGATCCGCTCCGGCAACGAGGTGATCGCCCTGGGCTTCGACCAGGGCAAGCCGATGGAACTGGTGCTCGACGAGGCCGAGCAGAAGATCTTCGCCATCAGCCAGGAGAAGCCCAGCAGCGGCCTCACCCCCACCGCTGAGATCCTGACCTCCACCTTCAACGAGATCGAGAGCCGCTCGTTGGGCACGGCGGTGGCGGGCCTGCCGGTGAACTTCTACGACCTGGACGCCATCACCCAGGGCCTGCAGCGCAGCGATCTGATCATCGTGGCCGGGCGACCGGCGATGGGCAAGACCTCGATCGTGCTCAACATCGCCAAGAACGTGGCCCAGCTGCACAACCTGCCGGTGTGCGTGTTCAGCCTGGAGATGAGCAAGGAGCAGCTCACCTACCGGCTGCTGTCGATGGAGGTGGGGATCGAGAGCGGCCGGCTGCGCACCGGCCGCCTGCAGCAGGAGGAATGGCCCCTGCTGGGCCAGGGCATCAACACCCTGGGGCAACTGCCGCTGTTCATCGACGACAAACCCAACGCCGGCGTGCTGGAGATGCGTTCCCTCTGCCGCCGGCTGATGGCGGAGCAGGGCCGCGAGCTGGGGCTGGTGGTGATCGACTACCTGCAGCTGATGGAGGGCTCCACCCCCGACAACCGGGTGCAGGAGCTGTCGCGCATCACCCGCGGCCTCAAGGGCCTGGCGCGGGAGCTGAACGTGCCGGTGATCGCCCTCTCCCAGCTCAGCCGGGGGGTGGAATCGCGCACCAACAAGCGGCCGATGCTCAGTGATCTGCGCGAGTCGGGCTCGATCGAGCAGGACGCCGACCTGGTGCTGATGATCTACCGCGACGAGTACTACAACCCGGAAACTTCAGATCGCGGCATCACCGAGGTGATCGTGACCAAGCACCGCAATGGGCCGGTGGGCACGGTGAAGCTGCTGTTCGAACCCCAGTTCACCCGCTTCCGCAACCTGGCGGCCTGAGCGCCAACACCACAACCAGCGCACACAAGCCCGTCCTGGATGGCGTTGCAGGCCGTCCACTCAACCGCGCAGGAAACGGGGCTTGAGTTCAACCACCAGCAGCATCGCCGCCAGACAGAGCCCGGCTTCGACAACGGCCTCAAAGGTGCCGATCCGCCCAGGCATCCAGGCAATCCAGCCAGGATGTCGGTCGGCGATGTGGCTGCAGCCGAACAGGATCAGCATCCAGAGTCCCCAGGCCCGCAGCGGACCGCAGGCCTGATCGCTCAGCCAGCTTCGGGTGAGCCAGAGATCCCGGTTGTCCCAGCCGTAGCGCGCCAGGTAAGCGATCGCCAGAATGCAGGGGAGGATCAAGACGATCACGATGATTTTCTCTCCTGGCGGAGCCACATCCCGGAAGTAATAGCCCGTGGACATGATCGAGCGGTAGGTGAACAGTGTCTGGAAATCGAGTTCCCTCATCGCGGCATAGAGGATCACGATCCCCGAGGCCAACCAGACGCGGGAGCGACTGACGATCCACGACACCACCGCCAGAAGGGCGGCGGCGATGAGAAAGGCGGCGGAGGCCTGCTCAAAGAATCCCTCCTCCGAGGCCAGATGCTTGGCCAGATCGGATTCGGCCGGGAGTGACTGGGTCCAGAGCGACGACAGGAGCACAAACGCCAGGCAGGCCCAGATCGGCGCTGGCGTATCCCGACAGAACTGCAGACACCCACGCCCGAAGGCCGTCCACCAACCGCTGGTCATGCCCGCCTGTGTGCCGGCGGGAAGCGTAGGGGCACGGTCGCCAGGGAGAACCGAGGAGCCCCGTTGAGCGCTGTGGAGAGAGGATGGCACCTGCCTCCAGCCCTGCCCCGATGATCCGCTCCCGCGCCGCCGTCGCCTGGGCTCCGGGTGAGCCCCTGGAGGTCACCGAGATCGACGTGGCGCCGCCCCAGGCCGGGGAGGTGCTGCTGCGGGTGGTGGCCACCGGCGTGTGCCACACCGATGCCTTCACCCTGTCGGGCGCCGATCCGGAGGGCCTGTTCCCGGCGGTGCTGGGCCACGAGGGCGGCGCCGTGGTGGTGGAGGTGGGCCCGGGCGTCACGTCCGTGGCCGTGGGCGACCACGTGATCCCCCTCTACACGCCGGAGTGCGGCAGCTGCAAATTCTGCCGCTCCGGCAAGACCAACCTCTGCCAGGCGATCCGCGCCACCCAGGGGAAGGGCCTGATGCCCGACGGCAGCAGCCGCTTCGCCAAGGACGGCCGGATGCTGCACCACTACATGGGCACCTCCACCTTCTCGGAATACACGGTGCTGCCGGAGATCGCCGTGGCCCGGATCAACAAGGCAGCCCCCCTGGAGAAGGTGTGCCTGCTGGGCTGCGGCGTGACCACCGGCATCGGCGCCGTGCGCAACACCGCCAGGGTGGAGCCGGGCAGCACGGTGGCCGTGTTCGGCCTGGGCGGCATCGGCCTGGCGGTGGTGATCGGCGCGGTGATGGCCGGGGCGTCGCGGATCATCGGCATCGATGTGAACCCCGAGAAATTCGCCATCGCCCGCCAGCTCGGCGCCAGCGACTGCATCAACCCGCGCGACTTCGACACCCCGATCCAGCAGGTGATCATCGACCTCACCGACGGGGGCGTGGATTATTCCTTTGAGTGCATCGGCAACGTGGAGGTGATGCGCGCCGCCCTCGAGAGCTGCCACAAGGGCTGGGGCGAATCGACGATCATCGGCGTGGCCGGCGCCGGCCAGGAGATCAGCACCCGGCCCTTCCAGCTGGTCACCGGCCGGGTGTGGCGCGGCTCGGCCTTCGGCGGCGTGCGCGGCCGCAGCGAACTGCCGGGCTTCGTTGAGGAGTTTCAGCAGGGGCTGATCCCCCTGGATGTGTTCATCACCCACACCATGGGCCTGGAGGACATCAACCGCGCCTTCGAGCTGATGCACCAGGGCAGGAGCATCCGCTCGGTGATCCACTTCTGAATCCCCCGCCGCCCCGCCGATCCACCCCCTGGATGAGCTGCCGCCCATGACCGCCCTGGAGCTCCTCAACGAGCATCGCTGCTTCGGCGGCCTGCAGCGCCGCTACCGCCACCAGGCGCCGACGCTGCAGTGCGCGATGACGCTGGGGGTGTTCCTGCCGCCCCAGGCCCTGAAGGGCCAGCCGGTGCCAGCGCTGTGGTGGCTCTCGGGGCTCACCTGCACGGACGAGAACTTCGTCCACAAGGCCGGGGCCCAGCGTCTGGCAGCGGAGCTGGGGCTCGCCCTGGTGGCCCCCGACACCAGCCCGCGAGGCGAGGGGGTGCCGGACGATCCCGACGGGGGCTGGGACTTCGGCCACGGGGCGGGCTTCTACGTGGATGCCACCCAGGAGCCCTGGAGCCGCCACTACCGCATGCACACCTACGTGGCGGCTGAACTGCCGGCGCTGCTGGAGGCGGAGCTGCCCCTGGATCCGGCCCGGCGCGGGATCAGCGGCCACTCGATGGGCGGCCACGGCGCCCTGGTGATCGCCATGCGCCATCCGGGCCGCTACCGCTCGGTGTCGGCCTTCGCGCCGATCAGTCAGCCCAGCCACTGCCCCTGGGGCCGCAAGGCCTTCGGCCACCTGCTCGGCCCCGATCCCCAGACCTGGCAGGCCTGGGATGCCAGTGCGCTGCTGGCCGGCGGCCGGGGCCCGGTGGGCCCCGATGGCCGTGCGCTGCCGCTGCTGGTGGATCAGGGCACGGCCGATGGCTTCCTGGAGGAGCAGCTGCGGCCCCAGGCCCTGGAGGCGGCAGCCAGCGCCAGCGGCCATCCCCTCACCCTGCGCCGCCGGGAGGGCTACGACCACAGCTACTTCTTCGTGGCCTCCTGCATCGACGACCACCTGCGTCATCACGCCGCGGGCCTACTGGGAGCGGCGCCCTAGCCTGCAGCGATGGCTTCGACGGCAGTCCCCAGCTCCTGCGACCCCGGCGCGGCCCTCCCCAACGCGGGGGGTGAGCCCACCGAAACCTTCGACGTGATCGTGGTGGGCGGCGGCCACGCCGGCTGCGAGGCGGCGATCACCGCGGCACGGCTGGGGCTGAGCACGGCCCTGTTCACCCTCAACCTCGACCGCATCGCCTGGCAGCCCTGCAACCCGGCGGTGGGCGGGCCGGCCAAGAGCCAGCTGGTGCATGAGGTGGATGCCCTCGGCGGCGTGATCGGCCGGCTGGCCGATGCCACCGCCCTGCAGAAGCGGGTGCTCAACGCCAGCCGCGGCCCGGCCGTCTGGGCCCTGCGGGCCCAGACCGACAAGCGGCAGTACGCCCGCCAGATGCTGCAGCTGCTGCAGCACACGCCAAATCTGGCCCTGCGCGAGGCGATGGTGACGGGGCTGGTGGTGGAGGGCGACGCCGATGGCGGCGGCGAGCACTGGCAGCCAAGCCAGGGTGCGGCGGCCCGCGTCACCGGCATCCGCACCTATTTCGGCAGCACCTACGCCGCCGGGGCCGTGATCCTCACCGCTGGCACCTTTCTGGGCGGTCAGATCTGGGTGGGCAACCAATCGATGAGTGCCGGCCGCGCCGGCGAGCAGGCCGCCGTCGGCCTCACCGAGGCGCTTCAGGCCCTCGGCTTCCAGATGGACCGCCTCAAGACCGGCACCCCGGCCCGGGTGGACCGACGCAGCATCGCCCTCGACCAGCTGGAGGAGCAGCCCAGCGACGCCGACGAACGCTTCTTCTCCTTCGATCCAGCGGCCTGGGTGAGCGGCGAGTCGATGAGCTGCCACATCACCCGCACCACCGCCGCCACCCACCAGCTGATCAAAGACAACCTCCACCTCACGCCGATCTACGGCGGCTTCATCGACAGCAAGGGCCCGCGCTACTGCCCCTCGATCGAGGACAAGATCGTGCGCTTCGCCGACAAGGACAGCCACCAGATCTTCCTGGAGCCCGAGGGCCGCGACACGCCGGAGATCTATGTGCAGGGCTTCTCCACCGGCCTGCCCGAGCGCCTGCAGCTGGAGCTGCTGCGCACCCTGCCGGGCCTGGAGCAGTGCGTGATGCTGCGGCCGGCCTATGCGGTCGACTACGACTACCTGCCCGCCACCCAGCTCAAGCCCAGCCTGGAAACCCGTCGGGTGGCCGGGCTGTTCTCGGCCGGCCAGCTCAACGGCACCACCGGCTACGAGGAGGCCGCCGCCCAGGGGCTGGTGGCCGGCCTCAACGCCGCCCGGCTGGTGCGGGGCCAGGAGCCGGTGCACTTCCCCCGGGAGGGCAGCTACATCGGCACGATGATCGACGATCTGATCAGCAAAGACCTCAGGGAGCCCTACCGGGTGCTCACCAGCCGCAGCGAATACCGGCTGGTGCTGCGCGGCGACAACGCTGACCGCCGCCTGACGCCCCTGGGCCGGGAGCTGGGCCTGATCGACGGGCGCCGCTGGGGGATCTACACGGCCAAACAGGAGGCGATCGAGGCCGAGAAGCGCCGGCTGGAGAGCGTGCGCCTGAAGGCCAGCGATCCGGCGGCGGCGGCGGTGCAGGAGCAGACCGGCGCCGCCATCAAGGGCTCGATCACCCTGGCCGAACTGCTGCGTCGCCCCGGCTTCCACGCCGCCCACCTGGTGCGCCACGGCCTGGCCGATGGGGCCCTGGCCGCCGACGTGCGCGAGGGGGCGGAGATCGACATCAAATACAGCGGCTACCTGGCCCGCCAGCAGCAGCAGATCGAGCGCGTGAAGGAACAGGAACACCGGCCCATTCCCAGCGCTCTCGACTACGCCGCCATCGCCACCCTCTCCCGCGAGGCGCGCGAGAAACTCAGCGCCGTGCGACCCCTCAGCCTGGGCCAGGCCTCCCGGCTCCCCGGCGTCAGCCCCGCCGATGTCACCGCCCTGATGCTCTGGCTGGAGCTGGACCGGCGCCGCCAGAGCCTCAGCAGCAGCCCATGCTGATCTGCCACAAGCACCGGTTCATCTTCCTGAAAACCCAGAAGACGGCGGGCACCGCCATCGAGATCGCCCTGCGCGCGGTGATGGGCAGGGGGGATGTGATCACGCCGATCTCCCGGGAGGATGAGCGGCTCAGCCGCCGGCTGGGCCGACCGGGCCCGCGCCACTTCCGCGCCCCGCTGCGGGAGTATTCGGGCCGCGACCTGGCGCGCCTGCTCACCCGGGCCCGGCTCAAGAAGCGCTTCTACAACCACATCCCGGCGGCTGAGGTGAAGGCCCTGCTGCCGGCGGCCGTCTGGGATGGCTATCTCAAGATCAGCGTGGAGCGCAATCCCTTTGACAAGGCGATCAGCAGCTACTACTGGCGCACCCGCAAGCTGGCCCAGCCACCGGCGATCGCCGACTATCTGCGCCAATGCCCCGCCTCGGAGCTCTCCAACTGGGCGATCTACACGATCAACGACAACGTGATCACCGATGTGATGCTGCGCTACGAGAGCCTGGCCTCAGATCTGCAGCAGCTCTCGCGGCGGCTGGCTCTGGAGCATCCCCTGCGCCTGCCGGAGCAACGGCCCAAGGGCCAGCACCGCCGCGACCCCCGGCCCTGGCAGGAGGTGCTGGACGCCGCCAGCCAGGAGCGCATCCGCCAGGTGTGCGCCCGCGAAATCGAGGCTCTGCGCGCTTGAACACCACGCGGCTCAACACCCCGAGGCTGAACACCACACCGCCGGCAACCCCAAAGCTGGTGCTGTGCATCAAGTGGGGCACGAAGTATGGCGCCGACGACGTCAACCGCCTGCAGCGGATGGTGGCCCGCCACATCACGCCGCCCTTCCAGCTGGTGTGCTTCACCGACGATGCCGCAGGCATCGATCCGGCTGTGCGCACCCTGCCCCTGCCCGAGCTGGGCTGCCCGGAACCGCAGCGCACCCGCGGCAAGTGGCGCAAGCTGGCCCTGTGGGGCCCATCCCTGGCGGACCTGCAGGGCACGGCCCTGTTCGTGGACCTGGATTCGGTGATCGTGGGCAGCCTGGATCCCTACTTCAGCCACGGCGACCCGGAAGCGGTGATCCTGGAGCGCAACTGGTCACGCCCCCTCAGCGGCCTGGGGCAGACCTCCGTGTTCCGCTTCCCGATCGGCTCCCACCCCGAGATCCTGGAGCAGTTCCGCTCCAACCCCCAGGCGATCGCTGACCGCTACCGCTACGAGCAGCACTTCGTGACCGCCTGCCTGGGGCGGGAGCTGCGCTTCTGGCCCCGGGGCTGGACCCGTCACTTCCGGCTCCACTGCCTGGGCCCCCTGCCGCTGCGCTATCTGCGGCCGGCCCGGCTGCCGGCCGGCAGCCGGATCATCACCTTCCCCGGCGGGCCCAACCCGGACGATGCACGGCGCGGGCGCTGGAAACCCGATTCCCCCCCCTACGCCGGCCGGCGGGCCCATCTGGGCCGGGCACTGCGCCAGGGCAACTGGGGCGCCGTGCGCCGGTTCGCGATGCCGGTGCCCTGGATCGATCGGCACTGGGGCTGAGGGAGGCTCGAGGCAGGACAGAACGATGCGCAGACTCTGGCGACCACCCCTGCGGGGGAGCATTCACGTGTGTGGCTGCGGCCACTCCGGCACCTCGATCCTCACCCGCCTGGTGGGAGAGCACTCCCACATCCATCCGATCGCCGGGGAGACCGGCGTGGCCAAGAAGGAACGCTATGGCCGCTACCACCTCGCCCTGGAGCAGTTCTGGCAGGCCACCGAGGCGGCGGGAGCCGATCTGTGGGTGGAGAAGACGCCCAAGCATGTGCGCCACCTCGGCTTCATCCTCGACGCCGCCCCCTCCTCCCGGATCCTGCTGATCTGCCGCCATCCACTGGATACGGTGGCCTCCCTGAAGCGGCGCTACGGACGGCTGGGCAAAGGCCTGCGCCGCTGGAAGCAGGACAACAGCCGCGTGTTGCGCTGGCAGAACCACCCCCAGACGCTGCTGGTGCGCTACGAGGACCTGGTGCAGAGCCCCCAGGCCTGCCTGGAGGAGGTGATGGCCTTTGTAGGCCTGGGGTTTGAACCCCGGCAGCTCAGCTACCACCAGCAACCGGTGCGGTGGTACGGGCAGGCCGAGGCGGAGCCAGCGGAGCTGAGCCATGTGGACCTCCGCAATCGCCAGATCAACCAGCCCCTGTTCGACAACAGGGGCAGCTACCGCCAGCACCTCAACGCCACGGAGATCGCACGGGTGCGGCAGTCCTGCTCCCGGCTTGCGGAAGCCCTCGGCTACAGCCTGTGAACCTGGCGCCTGTGCCCTTGGCACCCGCAAGCCGGACGGGTTGAACCGATGTGTTCAGATCCGGCCACTACCGGTAGGGTATGGCCCAATTTCCTTGTAGGCCGGCCGTGACGCCCGTACGTGCCATTCCCACCTCCCGGGCCTACTGGGAGCTCCGCGCCGAGCAGGTGCTCAACCGGGTGTTCTCGCCGGAGGCACCCATCGAGGTGGAGGTGTGTGACACCCCCGCCAGCAGCCAGGCCACGCCGTTTCGACCCCGCCCCGCCGCCGCCTCGACGCGGCGGCCCCAGGCCTGGAAGGCCCGCGGCCGGGTGGCCTCGGCCTGGATTGGCGGACTGCGGCACCAACCCGCTCTGGTGATGGCGGCCGTGGGACTCACGGTGACCACCATGGCCGGCAGCGTGCTGGTGGGTCTGAGTCTGTGGGGCCAGAGTCAGCAGGCGTTGCGTCAGGAGCGCAACATGCTGCTGGTGGAGCGCCTGCGGGCCATGGGCCCGGCCACCATGCCGGCCCCCACGCGATCCGCCACCACCCCCGCCGCCGGCGAGCTGGCGCTCCAGGCCGTGGAGGCCGCCACCCTGGCCAGCGCTGGCGGTGAGCTGCTGCCGCCGCCGGTGGAACCCTGGATGGAGGAGCTCGCCACCCTGCCGGCCAGTACAGCCCCGGCCGCCAACGTGCTGAAGGTGCCGATGAGCGCCAACGTCTCGCGGCCCGCACCGGCGGCCTCCACCGGCTCCGGTCCGGCCCCGGCCAGCGTGGCGCCCGCAGCGAACGATCCCTCCATGCCCCTGCTGGTGGGGGTGGTGCAGGTGCCGGGCCAGAGCCCCTCGGCCATCTTCCAGGTGGGCGGCAGCTCCACCAGCGCGGCCATTGGCGAGTCGATCGGCAACAGCGGCTGGCGCCTGGCCGGCGCCAGTGGCGATGCGGCGGTGATTGAACGCAACGGCCAGCAGCGGCGCATCAGCCTCAGCAGCGGCTCCTGAGAACGCGGCGCCATGGCGCTCAGGCACGGCGCCCAGACCTGGTTTCTAGCCTGAAACCAGCCAGCCGCCCTTGATCAGCCGTCCTTGATGCCGAGCCTGTCCCCCTCCCCGATGGCATCGCCCGCGGCACCAGCATCGCCCGCGGCGCCGGCCACCCCCTTGCCGACGGGATCACCCTCACCGTCAGCCCTGTGGGAGCGGCAGCTGAGCGAGGGAACGCTGCAGAGCCTGGGCCAGGCCCTCAGCGGGCCGTGGCGGCTGCTGCTGCTCGGAGACGGCAGCCCCACCCGGCATCTGGAATCGCTCACCGGCCTGCCGGTGCGCATCGAGCTGATTGCCATGGCTCCCCAGGCTGTGCCGGACCAGGATGGGGCCCGGCCTCCCGTCGAGGTGGCCGAGCTGGCCCTGCCGCTGCTGCGCCGCCAGGTGTGGCTGCGCTGCGGCGAGCACACCCTGGCCTGGGCCGAGAGCTGGTGGAACCAGGCGCAGGCCGACGCCCACCTCAGCCAGCGGGAGCAGCCGATCTGGCGCAGCCTCACCAGCAACCGGGCCGAGCTGTTCCGCGAGGTGGACGGCCTGGCCCTGGTGCAGGCCCCCTGGCTGGCGAGCCGGTTCGGCCATGACGGGCCATTCTGGAGCCGCCACTACCGCTTCTTCCGCGGTGGCGAGCCGCTCACCGTGATCCGTGAGGTGTTCTCGCCCGAGCTGGAGCGCTGGCTGGGACTGGCCGCCGCTGCGGTTGCTGCCGGCGGATCAGCCGAGCCGCAGGGCCTCGGCCTGACGGGCGGCGCTCTCCAGCAGGGTGCGTAGCTGGTCCTCGTCGGTGTGGCTGAGGTTGGTGCGCAGCAGCTTGGCGTGCGGGGCATGGGCGCGCAGCCGCTCGATCACCCGGTCGGCCGTGGCCTCGCGGATCAGCAGACACAGGGCGGCGGTGCCGCGGGGCAGGGTCTCGCCCAGCTCGCGCATGAAGGTGTCATTGATGCCGATGTCGGAGAGGGAGCCGGAGGCCGCGCCCACCCCGGCGCCGACGGCCGCCCCGAGCAGCGGGTTGAGGAACAGCAGGCCCACAAGGGTGCCCCAGAAGCCGCCACCAAGGGCGCCGGCGGTGGTGAGGTTCACCGCCTGCCTGAGGTGCACCTGGCCATCGCCGTCGTGCTCCACCACCACCGCATCCTCCAGGGCGATCAGCCGCTCCTTCTGAATGTCCACCAGCTCACGGCGCACCTCCTCGGCCTCCGCCACCTTGGGGAAACCCACCACCACCAGGTTGCTCATGGAGCTTGCTTCAGTTGGCTTCAGCGTAGTCAGCCGGGGCGGCGGCGACTGGAGCGCGGCAGGGGCCTTGAGCGGTCCTGCCGACGGTCCGCCGCCTCAGCGAGGAGTGCCCGCGGATCGTGGGCATCAAGGATTCCTCGGGCGAC
>SLIG01000052.1 GCA_007135755.1 Cyanobium sp. | reverse complement strand
TGGAGGCGATCCGCCAGACCGCCGTGGTGCACGTGATCGCGATCAAACGGCTCAGCACGCTGATGGGCAGCGGCGCCGGCGTGCTGGCCCTGGGCGAGACCGAGGCGGCCCGGCGCCTGCTCGCAGCAGCCCTGATGCTGCTCGGGGCGGCCACCGTGCTCTGGGGAGCCCTGGGCTGATGAGCGCATCCCGCCACATCCTGATCACCGGTGCCAGCTCGGGCATCGGCTTCCAGGCGGCCGTGCGGCTGCTGCGTGCCGGCCACCGGCTCACCCTGCCCTGCCGCGATGGAGTGCGGGCCGCCAGCACCGCCCGCCGCATCGCCACCGAGGCCGGCGCAGCCGAGGCCGACACAGCCGAGGCCGGCACTGGCCCCGCGCCGCAGGCGCTGGTGTGCGACCTGGCCGATCTGGAGAGCGTGAACCGCTGCGCCGAGGAGCTGCTGCGCCGCGGCGAGCCGATCGACACCCTGGTGCTGAACGCCGGCCTGCAATACACCGGCGCCCCCGAACCGCGGCGCTCGGCCCAGGGCTACGAGCTCACCATCGCCGTGAACCACCTGGCCCACCAGCTGCTGGCCCAGCGCCTGCTGCCCCTGCTCCAGGCCGGCCGGGAGCCACGGCTGGTGGTCACGGCCTCGGAGGTGCACGATCCGGCCAGCCAGGGCGGCCGGGTGGGCAGGCCCGCCGGCCTGGGCGATCTCGGCGGGCTGCGCCAGGGGCCCGGCTTCGCGATGGTGGATGGGGTATCGCCCTTCGATGCCGACAAGGCCTACAAGGACAGCAAGCTCTGCAACCTGCTGTTCGCCCGCCGGCTGCCGCAGCAGCTGCGGCAGCTGGGGCTGGAGCAGGGGCGGCCCTGGCCCGTGATCGCCTGGAGCCCCGGCCTGGTGATCCCACGCACGACTGGGGGCTTCTTCCGCTACAGCCGCCGCCACAACGAAGCCGGCCAGCGGCTCTTCGCCCTGGTGGCCCGCGACCTGCTGCGCCTCACCGAAACCGCCGAGGGGGCCGGGGCGCTGCTGGCGGGCCTGGCCGCCGATCCGGACCATGCCGCCGGAGGCTTCCACTACTGGAGCAACCGGGTGCTGGGGCCGGGCCGGCGGCGCTTCGAGGCGGTGCAGCCCAGCATCGAGGCCCGCGACGACGCCCTGGCCGCCGCGCTCTGGGCGATCAGCGAGGAGCTGGTGGGGCTGGGCTGAACAGCGCCAGCCGAGCACTCAGCACGGCACCGGGATCAGCCGGCCAGCTCGTCGATGCGCTGGGCCAGCTGCACATCGAGGTTGGAGAGGCCGCCGGTGTCGTGGGTGGTGAGATCGATCGTCACCCGGTTCCACACATTGCTCCATTCCGGGTGGTGGCCCAGGGTTTCGGCCGCCAGGGCCACCTTGGCCATGAACCCGAAGGCCTCGGTGAAATCGGCGAAGCTGAGCACCCGGTGCAGCTTGCCCGCCTCCAGGCTCCAGGCCGGCAGGGTGGAGGGCAGGGCGTTGATCTGCTCGGGGGTGAGGGGAATGGCAGCCATCGGCGGGACAAACGCGGCAACGGCATGGTGGCGTATTCGACGCGGCGGCTGACCGACAGGTGGCTGACCTCAGGGCTCGCTGCCGTCCACAGGCAAGGCGCCGAACAGGATCGGCCGGCGGGTGGGCTGGGCGTCGGCGGCCGTGCTCCAGCTCACGCGGCAGTGGAACAGGCGGGGCTCACCAGGTTCAACCCGGCGCTCATAGCCCATGTCGGACACCACGGCACCGGCGGGACGCTGGCCCTGGGCCCGGCTGCAGGCATCCACCGGTGAAATCCGGGAGCTCAGCTCCACCTCCCCCGCCAGCGGCGCTGGACCGGACGACCCGGCAGGCGCGGCAGCGGCCTGGAGGGGCAAGCCCATGGCCACTGCGCACAGCAGGGCAGCCGCACGGGCAAGCGGCATGGGCGATGGCATAAGCAAGGAATCCTTCAGGGTCACGGTAGGTCGGCCGGTGCTGATCACCGGCGAGGCCCAAGCGTTCAGGCGCCGATCAGATGCAGGCTCAGCCGGCGGCGATGGCTGCGGGCGCGGTGCTCCCACAGGTACACGGCCTGCCAGGTTCCGAGCACCAGCCGCCCCCGCTGGAAACTGAGCTGCAGTGAGGTGGCCGTGAGGGCGGTGCGGATGTGGGCCGGCATGTCGTCGGGCCCCTCATCGTCGTGGGCGTAGCGGCCCCGCTCCCCCTCGCCGCTCAGGGAACGGAATCCCTGCTCCGGCACCAGGGCCCGCAGGTAGGCCGCCAGGTCGTGCAGCACCCGGGGATCGGCGTTTTCATTGATCGTGAGCGAGCAGCTGGTGTGCTGGCACACCAGCGTGGCCACGCCCAGGTCCAGCCCGCTGGCAGCGATCTCGCGGTTGAGCTCGGCCGTGAGGTCGGTGAAGCCCTCGGCGCTGCTGGTCACCTGAACCAGGCGCAGGGTCTGATTCAGCATGGCGCCCGCAGGCCTCCAGTTCCGGCTGGTTCAGCGTCGGCTTGCACTGGAGCATCAGAAGGGCTCACTAGCATTGAAACATTGGGTCGCTCCCGCCATGACCTCCATCACCCGCAACTTCGCCCGCAATCTTGCCCGCAGCCTGGTGATCAGCCTCGGCGGCGCCGCTCTGCTGGCCCTGGCGGCGCCGCCGGCCCAGGCCCAGAGGGTTGTGCCCAAGCTCGGCATCCTCTGCCCCCTTGGCTATGTGGACATGCTCAATGGCACCTGCAGCACCCTGGGCCTGATGAACTACACCGTGCAGCCCACCAACGGCCTGCCCTGCCCGGAGGGCTGGATGAACGTGGGCGGGCGCTACTGCCGCAAGAAGTAGGCCATGCCCTCCGGCCAGCCGATGCCACCCCTTACCGACAGCACGCCTGAGCCCGCTGCCGGCCCCTGCCGTGGGCCCGCTGCCGAGCTGCGCATCCTCTACGACGGGGCCTGCCCCCTCTGCCTGCGGGAAGTGCGGGTTCTGCGCCAGCGCGACCAGCGCCTGCACCCGCAGGCACCCCGGCTGGCCTTCGTGGACATCAACGATCCCGCCTACGACCCCGCGGCCCACGCCGGCATCGATTACCGCGCCGCCATGGGCCGGATCCAGGCGATCGCTGCCGACGGTGAGGTGCTGCGCGATGTGGCCGTGTTCCGCCGCGCCTACGGCCTGATCGGCCTGGGCTGGCTCTATGCCCCCACCAACTGGCCCGGGGTGCGCCAGCTGGCCAACGCCGCCTACGGGCTCTGGGCCCGCTGGCGCCTGCGGCTCACCGGGCGGCCGAGCCTCGATGAGCTCTGCAGCGACCGCTGCCGCCCGCTCCCATGACCCCCACGCCGTCTCGCGGCGCCTCGGATCCCGATCTGCTGGTGGTGGGCAGCGGCCTGGGAGGCCTCTGCGCCGCCGCCATGGCCGCCCGCCACGGGCTGGAGGTACTGGTGCTGGAGGCCCACGACCAGCCCGGTGGTGCCGCCCATGGCTTCGAGCGGCGGGGCTTTCAGTTCGAATCGGGCCCCTCGCTGTGGTCGGGGCTGGGGAGCTGGCCGAGCAGCAATCCCCTGGCCCAGGTGCTGCGGGCGGTGGGCGAGAGCGTGCCGGTGGTCAGCTACCACGACTGGGGCCTGCTGCTGCCCGAGGGCCAGCTCACGTTGGGCGTGGGGCTGGAGCCGTTTCTGGCCCTGGTGCGGGAGCTACGCGGCAGCGCCGCCGCCGAGGAATGGGCGGCGTTCATGACCTGGCTGCAGCCCAGCTGCCAGGCCGCCCGCGCCCTGCCGTTGCTGGCCCTGCGCCCGGGGCTGGGCATGGCCGCCACCCTGGGCCGCCAGGGACTGGGGCTGCTGGGTCAGGCCGGCCGTCTGGCGGCCCTGGGCGGCGCCTTCGGGCCGATGGCCCGCAAGCGCCTGAGCGATCCCTTCCTCCTGCACTGGGTGGATCTGCTCTGCTTCCTGATCTCCGGGCTGCCGATGGATCAGACCAGCGCCGCCGCCATGGCCACCCTGTTCGGGGAGTGGTTCGAGCCCGGCGCCTGCCTCGATTACCCGATCGGCGGCAGCCCCGCGGTGGTGGCCGCCCTTGTGCGGGCCCTGGAGCGTCACGGCGGCGCCCTGCGCACCCGCAGTCCGGTGGCGGAGGTGCTGGTGAGCGGCAACCGGGCCTGCGGTGTGCGCCTCGCCGATGGCCAGCGCATCGGCGCCCGCCGCGGCGTGATCGCCAACGTGAGCCCCTGGAGCCTGCCGGAGCTGTTGCCCGAAGGGTCCATCCCCGCCCGCTGGCGCCGCCGCCAGGCCGACACCCCCGCCTGCCGCAGCTTCCTGCACTGGCACCTGGCCCTGCGCGGCGACGACCTGCAGCACCTGCCCATCCACCACGTGTGGGTGGGCGACTGGCAGCGCGGCATCGACGCCGAGCGCAACATGGCCGTGCTGTCGATGCCCTCGCTGCTCGATCCCTCCCTGGCACCAGCCGGCCATCAGGTGCTGCACGGTTACACCCCGGCCAACGAACCCTGGGAGCTGTGGAAGGATCTGGAGCGGGGCAGCCCGGCCTACACCGCCCTCAAGGCCGAGCGCTGCAGCCTGTTCCACCGCGTGCTCGCGCCCCTGATTCCCGACTGGCGCGAACGGGTGGTGCTGGAGCTGCAGGGCACTCCCCTCACCCACCAGCACTACCTGCGCATTCCCCAGGGCAGCTATGGCCCGGCCTGGCCCGCCGATGCCGGCCCCTTTCCCGGCGGCGGCACGCCGATCGACGGGCTGGTGCTCTGCGGGGCCGGCACCTTCCCGGGCATCGGCATGCCGCCGGCAGCGGTGAGCGGCGCCATGGCCGCCCATCGCTTCGTCAACGCCCGCCAGCAGCGCCGGCTGCTGGCGGACATCGACCTGGCCACCTGACGGGCAAGCGGAAAGGGCCCAGAAAATCCATGAATCTCACGTCGGCCAAGCTCGAGCAAACTCTGAGCTTGAAGCCAAATCTCAATCCTGAACAAGCGCGTTGATTTCGGCTGCAGATCGCTTATCCCAACGAACCCCTCGCCTCAGGACCCGTCCGGGACAGCCGCCGATCACAGAATTCGAATCCTCGGGCCCAAATGGCTTGGCGATGATCGACCCACTGGCAACAATGGTATCGGACGGAATCACGACGCCTTTGAGTATTTTTACGTCTTCGCAGAGCCAGACACGATCACCAATAACTACATCTTGAGGCGTATTGATTGCCCTGCCAGATTCAATATCAATGATGGCGTGACCATCAGAAGTTCGTATTCTCACTTCCCAGGAAACCATGCAGTCATTGCCCATTTTGAATCCCGCACTACCGTCCGTCATGTGAATCCCCATCCCGTTGCAACGCAAACCCGTGCCGATGACAGCGGACTGGCCTTCACCTCGCTGGCAGAAGATTTTCAGATTGGTGATATGCTCCCTCGTCTCCCCGATTATCACATGCTGGTCGTTTCCATCCAGTTGAATGAGCAGACCCCTATAGCGTCGGGCGCGGCCAAGAGAAACACTGCATCCTTTGCCGCTAATCTTGATGATTGACTTCTCAAAGGTCGCAGAATCGCTAATCGTGAGCTGACTACTAGGGTGCGCCTCAACAGACAAACCCGGAACTGTTACCATAGCTCGTTTGGGGAAAGATGTAACTCACAACATTAACATAAGAGATCAGTTCAGCTCCCATGATAGCTGACCATAAATGTTGTCGCACATGAAGACTTCACGGCAGCCCAAATGCTGTATGCAGCATAGATTACAAACCTCGAGTGGCCTGGGGTGGGTCTGGTATCTCTGGACAAGGTCCATTGTTTTCCTCTGAGGAGGGGCAGCGAGCCTTGAGGAACATCAACCGATGAGCAAGCCCCCTGCAAACCCTCCAGCCGTAGAGAGCGGCCTGATCATCCACAAGCTGTCAGAGGGACTGAAAGGGCATTGGGACACATGACACACTTCCAGAGCAACGTCAGAGGCTTTATCCAGTGATACCTGGACTCTGGAGCTCGGGGAGACCTTGCCATCCTATTGCCAGAGGTGCAAGAATGACGCATTCGATTCGCAACCCACTGATCATACCCATATTTCTTAGACTTTTGCATGAAAAGAATATTCTTACATATCGGATCTCCAAAGACAGGCACCACATCAATCCAGCATGCTCTTGAGCGATTTTCCAAGGCACCTGTCGCTGCGATCGATTACCCGATAATTGAGAAGAATGGACACAAGAATATTGAGATCATGTTCAGAGATGCCCGGCGTCTAAACAGGGTCATTCAAACAAGGATTCGCAAAAAACAAATAAGCTACAATGAATACAAGAAGACGTTTGAGCAAGCCTTTGGCATTATCACGCGACAGAGCGAGTCGATACTATTGTCATCTGAATTTCTGTTTGGCTTTTCCGGGACTGAAGTGAAAGAGCTGAAGCATTATCTTGACTGCAAAGGATTTGAGGAGTACTATATTCTTTGCTATTTACGAGATCCCCCATCGTTTTATGTCTCGTTAGTTCAGCAGCTCGCTAAAGCCTCAAGTAAAATAGTCTACCCATCAGCATTTAAGTCGAATTACATTAGGCGTCTTGAACCATGGATTGGCGAGTTCGGCAATCAGTCAATTCATGTGGCAGAGTTTGACAGATCCGGCTTCCCTTTCGGTAATGTTGTTAATGATCTTGAGAAAAGAATAAATACCTTTTTTGACGTGGATATTAGTCTTGATTCTGCAGCAGATTCTAACGAGTCTCTTAGTGTTGAGCAACTTGTATTACTTGCAAACTATCGCAAGATAATCCTACAAGGAGACGATGGCTTTTTTGACTCCAAAAGCAGTAAGCTAATTCGATTATTCACTGAACTCAACCAATCCAACAAAGCGAAGAAGCCTATTCTTAAGTCTAGCCAAAGAGAAGTAATAATTTCAAATCACTATCATGAGATCAAAGAACTGAATTCTAGGTTTGATGTATTCAACCACATAGCAACCGAATTTCCTGTCCCCCCATCAGCGGATATTGGGGGCGATCCAAATGGGCTAGAAGATGTCTTTCAAAACTTTAGCACCGCGGATTACAGCGCACTTGTTTCTAGAATCCTAGAGCGTCTTCTCTGAGATAGGTAGATACAGATTGGAAGTCCCAATCGTCCAGCCGAGTTGTCTGAGCATGCCAGTACACTAAAGTGAGGCAATCACGGCCCCATTGAACTGGCTGGGGTCGTCGGATTCAATCCATGAAGAACTGCTGCAACTTCGCGCGCATATTCTGGGGGACAAAACACTAACAGTTTGACCCCATTTAGCCATCGGTCGACCGTCCCATAGGGATTTTCCAATGATAACAGTAGGCGAACTGGTGAAGAATCTCTCCGATTCCACAGATGTGTCGTTCGCGTCCCCTGAAGTGGTGGAAATTCCCTAATGATCGTGAGCGAGATCTTGAGATGCACCAGACCAAGAAGGACAACCAGTGGCATTTCGGCATGTAGCCGCAGGCTTCCGCGCAGCGGTAGATCAACGCGGGCGTGGACAAGGACTCAGGCATGATCCACTCCGTCGTCACCACTGCCGCAAACGTGCACGACCTCACGCCGCTAGGAGCCTGTCGCGCATAGATCAGCAGCCAGCCTCTCCTCAGACGCCTATCAATCTGCCTAGATCCCAGTGACAGCAGTGGATCTGAGCGAGACAATGGGGCATGCAGAAGCCCAAG
>SLIG01000021.1 GCA_007135755.1 Cyanobium sp. | reverse complement strand
CCCGCCAGTGCAGAAAGGAGAGCATGCCCGCGTAGGTGCGCAGGGCGTCGCGGTAGAAGCCCGACGGCCGGGCGTGTCTGATGCGCGACTCGTAGACCGGATCCGGCTCCTTGATCCCCTGCGGCAAGTAGGGCTTGCGCCGGCAGGCGCCATCCGGGGCCCGGAGCAGATTCCAGGCATCGGTGGTGATCTGCAGCCGGTCGCAGATCGCCTCCAGCGTCGGGTGGATCAGCGACCAGGGGTTAGCAGCGCTGCTGCCGGCCCCGTCACCCTGCTTGGGTGGAGAGGGCGGCAGGTAGCGGTTGCGCTTCTGGTGGCGGCGAGCGGACAAGGGTGTGGGAGCAGTCTGCTGCTGGCTATTGCCACGCAGGATTTCGGGACCCATCCAGCACAAGCGTTCGGGACCGTCGACCTGATCCATTGAGCTCGCTGCCGACGCCAGTCCAATGCGGCGGGAAAGGCTGAGTGGCGACTGCCAGCTGAGGTGCAGGGAGCAGGGCAGATCAAGCGATCGATCGGCTACTGCAAGAATCTGAGAGGGTCAGCTTTGCGTGCAAATCTGAGGGAAGGCACCTACGTCCTCGGCGCGACTCGTAACCTGGAGTGCGTCAAAAACTGAGGAGGCGAGAGCATCGGCAGCCGCGAGGGATATGTAGCGAGAAGAACGCTTGTATGCGGATCCGCATAAGAAGCCGGAACTCGGAGGCACCACTCCGAGAAGCATTGACATGACAGGTCTTTGGTGATGTTGCGGTGCTGGCCGAGAGCTCTTATGCTGCCATGCACAGCAATACATGCGCCTTAGGCGGGTCAAACTAAGAACAAGTTCGGCGTCATGATGCAGCTGACAACCAATGAAACGTATGCCCAGTAAGCCAACGGTGACCAAGACATTAGGTCCGCTTCATTTTGAGGATCTAGACCCGCATAGGTTTGAAGACCTCATAAGGGAGTTGGCGTACGATTTTCGAGATTGGATTTCCATCGAGGCCACTGGTCGCTCTGGGTCTGATGACGGTTTCGATATCCGTGCTTTTGAGCGATCTGGATATTCTGCGCCAATGGCGGTTGAATCCAACGAAGACAAAGATGCGGTGCATCCGATGGAGGGCCGAGTATGGATGTTTCAATGCAAGAGGGAGAGGACAGTCGGACCGAAGAAAGTTCAAACCATAATTGAAGACGGCGTCTCAGCCTTGGAACCTCCGTACGGCTATGTTTTGGCCGCACCCGCGAATTTTTCCAAAGCTGCATACGACAAATTCCGAGAAGAGCTTCGGTCCCGGGGAGTGATGGAATTTTATCTCTGGGGTCGAGCTGACTTAGAGGACATGCTTCATTTACCAAAGAACGATCGAATTCTGTTCGCTTTCTTTGGTATCTCGCTGATTACCCGTAGAAAATCACGTGCGGCAGAATTGCGCGCCTTGATTTCGGTCAAGAATAGGTTGCAAAAGCTGATCGGGATTCACCCCAACCACGATCCTGTCCTTCTACGGGATTCAAAGGACATCTTGTACCCTTATGAGGGAGAGTATGACGACTTCGATTCACGTCCTCGTTGGATAGAAAAGCCTGTCGTTCAGATGCATCCTTTGGGTTTGATTTTCGAGGTTGGTAGGTACTTTGCCATCTGCGACTTGGAAGCTAAGACTTGGGACTATACGGATGTGATCAACCAAGCTCGCAGTTCGCCCGATCATGCCGATAACCAGGATGAGTGCCAACTCCGGCAACGGATCCAGGCTTTCGTCGAAAGTTTCCCTCGTAGACAACATGCTACGCTTGTAGAGCATCGGATAGTGAGGTTTGAAGCAATAGTTGCTATCGACGATGAGGGGGATGCCGAGAAGGAGATGCCGCACATTTATGTCGATTTTGACGCGGCTAATGGACCTTTTTCAGGGGTGCAAAGATCCATTAGCTTCAGTCAGTACCACTCCGAATCGCTCGAAGAATTAAAACGTATCTCAATTTTTCCTGCAGAGTTTCAAGAACCTTCTACACGGCTCATCCATGATCGAAAGCTTTCCCTTCAAGGTTCCGTTGGCGATGGCATCAGAATGGGAAGGAGCAGCGATTTTACGCTCTACGACTGCGACGGCGCAATGGATTTCCTTCAAGTTGGCGATGTTATTGCATTAGAAGGTGTCAATGAAACTAATGGTGAACAGCTCTATATTAAAATAGCCCACCGAAGAAGTGAGAATGGCACGAAGATAATTTCTCGGAAATCGTCAAGCTCGATGGAGATTGCATCAATTGAGAGCCAACTTGGCAGGACATTGTCGCGAGAGGACACTGTACAGATTCTAGAATTCAAGCGCCTTAAGAATTGGGAGCTTCGCGAGCTGGAAGGAAGTCAGAGATGAGGTCGAACAAGCCCCTCGAGTGGACAGGCCGCCATCAACTCTCTGCGGCGCCTCCTCAGGCTTCTTGCCTGCCACTCAGGGGCAGCGTTGTGTCGAGTGTCAACTATGGGCAAGAATAGACCTTTTAACTATCAGGCTCTGGCATGGGCCATCGCTCTCTGCTTGGTAGTTGCGTTCACTGAGATTTCACTTGGCACGGAAGGCTTGGCATGGTACGGAGATATTGAAAAACCGTCTTGGCACCTCCCAATTACGGGATGGGCCGCAGTGGTATTTATTGTGTACCTGCTGAATGGCTTCATTGCCTATCGACTCTTGAGTGTTCAACTTCGGTTCGGAGACCGAGTGATTGGACTCACTGCACTAGGCATCGTCATGCTATTCAACGCATTCTGGACCCATGCGTTCTTTACAACAGAGAGTCCATTAATTGGATTGCTTGGGTTAATTGCTTATCTTGCGCCGCTCTCAATTCTACAAACATCTCTTTGGTTCTTCGATCGAAAGTCAGCGCTATTTCTATTTCCGTATGTCGGCTGGGTAGTGCTGTACGACATTCCACTCTATTATGTAATATGGCGTCTCAATGTTGCCTGAGCGTCCCTGAGGAACAGGGGTAAATTGTGCGTAGCCGTGATCTATCCCATGTTGCGTCAGCTCTCATGCGGCAACGCCACAACCGTCACCGAACAGGCCTCCTGAATCTCGATCCAGCGCTCCCCGCTGATCCCCAGCCTTTCGGGCACCTGCCCCGGCGGGAGCCCTTGCCGTAAGAGCTTCTGGCCGCTGGCGTACTGATCCCGCCAGGTGGGGGGCACCTTGATCGCAAAGCCCGAATCGCGCAGGTAGTGGATGATCTCGCCGTTGGCGTAGGTGCGGGCGTAGGGCCGGAACGGCCGCCCGCCAGCAGGGCTGTAGCGCGCGGCCGCCTTGAGCAGACCGATGATGGCCACCTGGCGCAGGTCCTCGAAGGGATGGACGGTGCGGCGGGCGAAGTTGCCGGCGATCGCATCGGCCAGATCCAGATGCTGCAGAGCCAGGGCATGGGCCGCGGCGCGGGGATGGGGCGTGCGGCGACGCCGGCGACCGGCCCCAGTCGG
Source organism: Cyanobium sp. (assembly GCA_007135755.1). GTDB lineage: Bacteria > Cyanobacteriota > Cyanobacteriia > PCC-6307 > Cyanobiaceae > NIES-981. The sequence goes on along the minus strand of SLIG01000021.1, from coordinate 4,444 downwards.
GGTGGCCGGGGCCGTCGGCACATGCGCCGCCGTGAGCTGTCCCGCTGAGTTCGTCTCTGGGGCCTTTGCTTCCGGTGGGCCCACCGGCGGATCAGCAGGCAGGGCCGGGCTGTGGAAGAGCGAGAGCTGCTGCATCGGCTCACCTCGACAGCAGCAGCGGCACCGGCGCGTCCTTGACGCCGAGGCCCTTCCAGTAGCGCTCCTCCAGCCACAGCGCTCCGTGGCAGAAGGCATCGGTGAGGTCTTTGGTGCCCTTGGGGAACCGCGGCAGCTCCTCCACCAGAGGCTCGGCTCGGGGGTGGAACGCCATCTGTCCCGCCTCCAGCAGCGGCGCGACGGCGTGGGCGCGCAGCTCCTTGCTGCCGCGGGCCGGCACCGGCAGCAGGCCGCGGATCTTGCGCCGCAGGGTCTGGATCACGGCCGGGCCGTTGGCCGCGTCCTCCACCAGCACGGCGTTGGGCCGCAGACCCTGCTGCTGGAGTGCCGCGCTGGCGGCCAGCAGGAAGTGGATGGTGCCTGGCAGACCAAGGCGCTTGCGCACGGCCCAGAGCACCTCGATCTCCAGCTTCTGCACCTGGCCCGGGTCGGGCGCCAGCAGGCCCATCAGCACGAAGCCGCAGTAGCAGCTGTCCTCCTCGTCCTTGAAGGTGAGGTCACAGGCGAGCACCAGGGGCGTATAGCGGCGCTTCTGTTTGCGCTGGAAGCACCCACGCAGCCAGGCCCGCTGGAAGATGCCGCCAGTGGCCGGTGCCGGCCGCTGCTGATAAAGCGCCGACCACCAGAAGGCACCGGTGCGGGCACGGATCTTGAGCAGTTCCTGCAGCGGGAAGCGCTCTGGACAGAGCGGCTCGCCGGGGATGCGCCAGTCGGGCTCCACCGTCACGGTCGGCGGGTAGGAGGGCCGGTCGGCGGGGTACTCGGCGATGGCGGGGAGGTCGAGCACGTGCCAGTGCTGCGGCGCCTCGCCGAGCTCCTGCTGGAGCAGCCACCCCACCATGTCCTCCTCGTCCCAGCGGGTGAGGACGATCACCTGGGCCGAGAGGTTGCGCTGCAGGGCCCCCTCACCGGCATCGATGAAGGAGGGCTCAGCCCGGAGGAACCAGACGGACTTGAGCCACTCCACGATCCGGGCCCGCACCCGCGGCGAGCCGGCGTCGTGGGGGCCCTTGTAGGGGTCATCGATGATCCCGAGGCTGTAGCCCTTGCCGTTGAAGGGCCCATCCACACCGGCGGCGATGCAGCCGCCGCGCAGGGGCGTGAGCCAGTTGCCGACGGCCGCCGAGTCCTTGCTCAGCGGGTTGCCGTTGCCGCGGTAGAAGTGCCGCGCCTCACGGGAGTGGGCATAGGCCAGCTCACCGCTGTAGCTCGCCACCGCCGCGAACAGCTGCGGGTGGCGGTAGACCCAGTAGGCCAGGAACAGCTTGGAGATCAGCAGCGATTTGCCCAGCCGCGGCGGGCAGGTGACGATCAGGCGCGAGAGCTCGCCGTCGGCGATCTGCTGCAGCAGGGCGATCAGCACCAGCGCCCAGCGGTGGAAGCCGTACTGCGGCATCGCCTCAGCGATGAACTGCCGCAGGCTCAGCGGCGCGGTGCTGCCGGCATCGAGGGAGGGATCGCGGAAGCCGAGAACGCCGCAGTCACCCCAGGGATCGCCGTGGACCGGAGAGCCGAGCACCCCAGCTGGAGCACAGGGCGCCAGAGGCGGGGCGAGCACCAAAGGCCGGGCAGGGGCGAGCATCAGGTGGCGGTCGGCGGCTTGACCGGAGCGCGGAGCATCCCGGTGATCTCGGCCAGCACCCGGTGAGCACCAACGGCAGCAGAGAACTGCTCGGCATCGGCAGCACGCCGCGCCACGTCCTGCAGCGCGAAGATCGCCTCGGCCTGGTGAACCAGCCGGTCCTCGACCAGCTCCTCGACCATCCGCGCGCGGGCGACGCGCAGGTACTTCTTGAGCGTGCAGTAGGAGCCCATGCCCCAGAGCAGGGCCGCCTGGTCTCGGATGTGGCTGGCGCTCTGGCGCTGGGCCAGCCACAGCTGCAGCTGGGCGATGCGTTGCTCCACCTCGGCGCGGGTGGGCCGCTTGGAGACGGCCTGGCCGGGGAAGCGGTGACCCGCGCCTTCGGCAGCGGGGTTGCGTTTGCGGCGGCCCCTGGGCCGCTCCTCCGGAGGCGGCTCGGGCCACACCGGGTTGCCGTCGGCGTCCTCAAGGGGGGCCGAGTTGCGCAGCACCTCCACGGCGGGATCGTCGGGCGTGATCTCGCCCAGGGCCAGCATCAGGGCCGTGCGCACCTGCTGGCGGGGTTCGGCCGTGGGGAGATCGGGAGCCGTGACGATTGGCTAGTAGTGCTCCCCAGGTTACTAGGGCTTAACACTAGGGTTCAGCAGCGCTGGGCCAGGCGGCGGGGGTTCAGGGTGTCACGCGGCGCAAGGGCTACGCGAGTCGGCGTGGCCGCTGCCGCGGACACCGACCCTTGCGCTGGCGTGGCTGGTTTCCCCTCGCCGCCACCCGGCTGGGTGGCTTGGGTCGCGGCGGCCCAGGTCATGCCGCTGGGCGGGGCTCGGCACCCGCAGGCCGCTGCTGTCAGTGCCAGGCCCTAAGCGGTGCTGCTGCTAGCGTAGGGTCCGCTAGTCATCAGGTATGGCAATGGATCTCAGCGGGCAGGCGCTGCTGCCCGCCGCCGCTGTGCCCCGGATCGGTGAGTTGGTGATGGTCACCACCGGCAGCCGCTCGCTGGCCTGGCCGTCAGCGCAGATCGAGGCGGCGCTGCGCTCGGCCGCCGGCGGCCAGCGGGTGCTGGCGTTGTTCCACGGCGCGGCCCGCGGTGCCGATGCCCTGGTGGATCAGGCCGCCCGGAGGATCGCCTGGTCGGTGCGGCCTGTGCCCGCCGCATGGTCGGTGTTCGGGCCGGCCGCCGGGCCGATCCGCAACCGCCAGATGCTCGAGGCCGCAGCTGCTTTGGCCCAGCGTCATGGCGCTGAGCTGGTGGTGCTCGCATTTCCGGGTGGCGGTGGCACCGCCAGCTGCCTGCGGGAAGCGCAGCGCCTGAAGCGATCCAGCATGCTGCCGGTGCGGATCGAGCACGCGGGCAGCCGCTCGCAAGGCGTAGGCCGGATGCAACGGCGGTTGGCCTGAGAGCAAGCCCTGGAGAGGTTTGGTGGAGAGGGTCAGCAGTGAGCGTGCATGGGCCTCAATAGGAGAAGATCCTCAAGGGCTTGTCACAAAGCTGAGGGGCATGGCGACGAGTGTCGCTGTCCATTGCACCGTTAACGGCCCAGCATGAGGTGCCTCGGCCCCAACGGAACGTCCCAATCGACCCTTAGCCCAAGGTGCCAGAGCCAGCAGCTCCGCCCGCACAATCCGCTCGTTCTTGACCTGATGAGCACCACTTCTGCAAGGTACTTACAATGTGCAGGAGTTTGTGCATACTCTGTTTGGTGAGGGATGCACCAGGTATACACCTTGAACGACCGGAGATGAACTCCGGGCGGTTTTTCTTGTCTGTTGTCAGCCCTTCATGCCCTGCTTTTTGTTGACATCAAGGCGCTGATCCGGATAGTAGTGGCAGCGACAACAGGGCCAGCGCAAAGGAAACGGCAACTCACTTACCGAATGAGATGGCGTTGTGGCCATGACGTCGCGGCAATGGGCAGATCCAGTGCTGGGACTACAAGTCACGACCACAGAGCGGGCTATTTCGACACGAGTTGCGTTCCGTTGTCCGTATGAATTTGGTAGTTCCGTCCTACGTTTCTATCCGCAGCATAGATACCAATGACGCGATAGCCCGCCAGCTGATAGTATCTTTGCGAGTTGGCGCAGCTAGTCCGAATGGCTTGCTGGCTCGCCTCTGACTCGAAAATCTTAACCCTTGTATGAGGCGTATCAACCCATCGGCCATTCATTTGATACCAACTATTATTTGCCTGCAATCCCCATTGCCACTTTACGCTGCTAAGGTCATTACCTCTCTGGAAATAGCAGGCAGTGTAGGTATAGGTGCGATTCCCAGCAAAAGCAGCTGGAAGCGGGACGGCAATGGCTGCAACTTGGACCAAGCCCGAAGACAGGGCCAGAATGATGGTCTTGAGCGATAATCTCATGGCTATAGAGTCCTTTTCAAGGGTTGTAATGGGGTCAATAAAATGATTTCCCGGGAAGTTGCAGAACCTGTCAGGAAGTAACAAGCCCGAGGTGCTGAGCTGAGCCCAGAAATGCAGCCTAGTTCTGGAAGCATTATTGTGCAATTGGCCCTTCATGCGCCGGCCCTTGATCGCAACTGTGGCCGATCGCGCCCCCAGCCATTCGCTGGATAGTGTCCTGCTATCTAGTGTGCCGTCCCAGAGATTTGCGAGCAAAGTCGCTGGAGCTTCTCCAGGATTGAATCCGCTGTGGCCGTCCAGTTGAACGGGGCCTTGGTCTTGTTGTAGGCCGCCACGAACTGCT
>SLIG01000082.1 GCA_007135755.1 Cyanobium sp. | reverse complement strand
TGGCCGCCGTAGTGGTTCTGGCCCCCCAGCTGCACCCCCACCAGCCGGGCGTAGGCCGCCTGGGACACGCCGGCATTGGGGGAGGGGTCGGGCCGCCCGTCGCGGCAGGCGGCCCGCAGCAGTGCCGCCCCGCGCCAGGGGTGACCGGCCGCGGCGGGCAGGGTCAGCGCGGTGAGGCGGCAGGGCAGCCACACCAGCAGGTCGTCGAGGCGGGCGCCGGCGCTGCCCAGCCAGGTGAGCCGCCCGCGCCGGTAGCCCAGCATCGAATCGAGGGTGCTGGCGGCCTTGAAGCCCCAGGCCAGGGCCAGCGGCCCCGGCAGGTGCCAGAGCCCGGCACTCCAGATCCCCGCTCCCACCAGCATCCAGAACAGGGGGGCGAACAGGCCATCCACGCCGTTTTCGCTGGCGGTTTCGGCCAGCGCCCGCAGGATGCCGCTGGCCTCCAGGCGGTCGGTGTCGCGGCCCACGATCCAGGCCAGCCGCCGCCGCGCCGCCGCCAGATCCGGTTTGGTTGCTGGCTTCCCGGCTGCGTGATGCCAAGCTGCGGCCTGGCCAGCGGCGGGCGCCAGCACCTCCAGCACCGCCGCGATGGCCTGCTCCAGGCTGCGGCCGGCCAGGGCGCTGGCCAGGGCCACCACCAGCAGCACCTGGCCCGGCCAGAGCGTGAGCGCCAGGCGCTCAAGGCCCCAGCCCGCCAGGCCGGAGCCGGCCACCAGCACCAGGGTGATGGCGCCGCCGGCCAGCCGCAGGGCCCAGGGCCGATCGCCCGCCCAGGCCTCGGCCAGCCGCCGCAGCCGGGTGATCAGCCAGCCCATGGCCACCACCGGGTGGGGACTCCAGGGTGGATCTCCCACGAGCCGGTCGAGCCCGCAGGCCAGGGCCACCAGCAGCAGGGGCTGGATCAGGCGGCCTTCAGCCAGCTGAACATCGCCCGCAGGCCCGTGCCCACCTGCTCGATCGGATGCTGGCTGTCGCGTTCGCGGATCCGGGTCATCTCCGGCTTGCCGGCTTCGCACTCGGCCACGAAATTGCGGGCGAAGGTGCCGTCCTGGATGTCGGCCAGGATGCGCTTCATCTCGGCCTTGGTGTCGGCGGTGATCAGCCGCGGACCGCTCACGTAGTCGCCGTATTCGGCGGTGTTGGAGATCGAATCACGCATGGCGGTGAGGCCGCCCTTCACCATCAGGTCCACGATCAGCTTCACCTCGTGCAGGCACTCGAAGTAGGCCAGCTCGGGCTGGTAGCCGGCCTCCACCAGGGTTTCGAAGCCGGCCTTCACCAGTTCGCTGAGGCCGCCGCAGAGCACGGCCTGCTCCCCGAACAGGTCGGTTTCGGTTTCTTCCTTGAAGTTGGTTTCCAGGATGCCGGCGCGGGTGCCGCCGATCGCCTTGGCGTAGGCCATGGCCAGGTCGCGGGCTTTGCCGCTGGCGTCCTGCTGCACGGCGAACAGGCAGGGAACGCCCTGGCCGTTCTGGTATTCCCAGCGCACGGTGTGGCCGGGGCCCTTGGGGGCGATCATCACCACGTCCACATCGGCGGGGGGCTGGATCAGCCCGAAGCGGATGTTGAAGCCGTGGGCGAAGCTCAGCACCTTGCCGGCGCTCAGGTGCGGGGCGATCTCGGACGCGTACACCGCCTTCTGAGCCTCATCGGGCAACAGCACCATGATCCAGTCGGCCTTGGCGCAGGCCTCGGCCACGCTCAGCACCTCCAGGCCGTCGGCTTTGGCCTTGTCGGCCGAGCGGCTGCCGGCGTACAGGCCCACCACCACGTCGATGCCACTGTCCTTGAGATTGAGGGCGTGGGCGTGGCCCTGGGAGCCGTAGCCGATGATGGCCACCGTCTTGCCGTTCAGCAGCGAGAGATCGGCGTCGGAGTCGTAGTAGAGCTGGGCCATCCGGGCGCGGGCGTGGGCAGAGGAGCAAGAGGGGAGCTTACGCAGGCGCCCTGCTTGCCTGGCCCGACCCGGCCAGGCGTCAGGCCTCGCTGGGATGGGCGATCACCCGGTCGATCAGGCCGTAGTCCTTGGCCTCGGCGGCACTGAGGAAGTAGTCGCGGTCGGTGTCCTTCTCGATCTTCTCGAAGGGCTGGCCGGTCATCTCGGCCATGCTGTGGTTGAGCATGTCCTTGATGCGCAGGATCTCACGGGCCTCGATTTCGATGTCGCTGGCCTGGCGCTGACTGGTGCCGCCCAGGGGCTGGTGGATCATGATCCGGCTGTGGGGCAGGGCCAGGCGCTTGCCCTTGGTGCCGGCCCCGAGCAGGAAGGCGCCCATGCTGGCCGCCAGACCCACGCAGATCGTCACCACGTCGCTCTTCACGTACTGGATCGTGTCGTAGATCGCCAGGCCGGCGGTCACCGATCCGCCGGGGGAGTTGATGTAGAGGTAGATCGGCTTGGAGTTGTCGTCGGAGTCGAGATACAGCATCTGGGCCACCAGGGCATTGGCGACACTGTCGTTCACCTCCGAGCCCAGAAACAGGATGCGCTCCACCCCGAGGCGGGTGTAGATGTCCACCCAGCGCTCGTACTGGCTGCCGGGCAGGCGGTAGGGAACGCTGGGAGTGCCGATGGGCATGGCTGACGGAAAAAGGGGGGATCGGAAAAAGGACGTGTGCAGCGCAGGGCTGCAAGAGAGCCGTGATCCGGCTGGTGTGCCGGCGGGGGATCAGCCGATGCCGGCGGCGGCGACGGGAACGGGGGTGGGCAGGTCTTTCTGGCTGCTGAGCACCCGGTCGATGAGGCCGTAGTCCTTGGCCTGCTCGGCGGTGAGGTAGGTCATCCGGTCGGAGTCCTTGCTCAGCTGCTCCACCGATCTGCCGGTGTTCTCGGCCAGCATCTCCAGCATGGTGTGCTTGTTGTGCAGCACCTCCTTGGCCCGGATCTGGATGTCGGTGGCCTGGCCGCGGGCGCCGCTGCGGGGCTGGTGCAGCACGATCGTGGCGTGGGGCAGGGCGGCCCGATGGCCTTTGGTGCCGGCGCTGAGGATCATGGCGGCGGTGCCCATGGCCTGGCCGATGCAGATGGTGTGCACCGGCGGCTTCACGTAGCGGATGGTGTCGGCGATGGCGAAGGCCTCGGTTTCAAAGCCGATGGCATCACCGGTGTACCAGGAGGTGCCGGTGGAGTTGATGTAGAAGAAGATCGGCTTTTCCGGATTGTCGAACTCCAGATAGAGGAGCTGGGCAATGATCAGTTCGGTCACGTCCACGCCCATCTGGCGCTTGGCGTCATCGTCGCTGAACAGGGGCAGACCCAGGTAGACGATGCGCTCCTTGAGCAGCAGGGAGGGCAGATCCGGCGGCGGGGTGCGCATCACGGCGGAGTCGCCGTAGTAGGGGGCTGACACCGACATCCGCGAACCTTGCTCATGCACTGAAACGGAGCCTAGCGGGGCCTGCCCGGGGCCCGCTCCCCCCGGTGGCGGGCGGGCTCGAGCTGGGCGAACACGATGCGGCCGGTGGGATTCTGCAGCGCCCCGGTGATCACCACGTCGAGGCGCTCGCCCAGGCGGCCGCGCGCCCCCTCCACCACCACCATGGTGCCGTCGTCGAGGTAGCCCACCCCCTGCTCGGCCTCCTTGCCGTCGCGCACGATCTTGAGCTGCAGCTCGTCGCCGGGCTGCACCTCCGGCCGCAGGGCGATCACGAGCTCGCTGAGGTTGAGCACCTGCAGCCCCTTCACCTCGGCCACCTTGGCCAGGTTGTAGTCGGCGGTGAGCAGGGTGCCGCCGGTGTCGGCGGTGAGCGTCTGGAGCTTGTCGTCGACCCCCTTGCCCTCGTAGCGGGTGCTGTTCACCACCAGCCGGCGGCCGTAGCGCTCGCGCAGCTGGCTCAGCAGCTTGAGGCCGCGGCGGCCGCGGGCGCGCTTGTCGGCATTGCCGGAGTCGGCCAGGGCCTGGAGCTCGTCGATCACGCACTGGGCCACGATCACCTGGCCCTCCAGCAGGCCCGAGTCCAGCAGGCCGCGGATGCGGCCGTCGATGATCACGCTGGTGTCGAGGATCTTGGCGCTGGCCGGCCGCAGCACCCCCTCGGCCACCAGCAGGGCCTCGGCGTTGCCGGGGCTGAACAGGCGCAGCAGGGTGCGGCCGTGGACCTCGGCCAGGTTGTAGCCCGACACGCCGAAGAACACGTTGCTGAGCACCGCCGCCAGGGGCTTGATGAAGATCACCTCCCAGGGCAGGGGCAGCAGCAGGATCGGCGCCAGCAGCAGGTTGGCCACCAGCAGGCCGAGGATCAGGCCCACGGCCCGGCTCACCAGCAGGTCGGTGGGCATCGAGCGCACCTGCTGGGTGAGGCGGCGGCGCAGCTGACTGAAGAAGAATCCCGCCAGCAGGCCGAAGAAGGCCCCGAAGCCGGCCAGCACCGTGCGCAGCCCCTCGGGGTTGTTCACCTGCACCAGCAGGGCTTCCGGCAGCAGGTCCACCCCCAGCCAGCCGGCCGCCGCCCCGGAGATCACAAACAGGATCAGGATGAGGGAGTCCACCATTGATGCTGACTCTGGTGTGCCGTCCGCTCAGGCAGGCAGCATGCCTGAAACCCGGCCCCTTGGCCTGCGGGGGTAACCGCACTTGATCGTGTCCGCACACTCCGTGGAGCCCCCCTCGCCGCGCCCCTACCCGCCGCGCCCCTACCCACCGCGCAGCGCCTACCTGCACATCCCCTTCTGCCACCGGCGTTGTTTCTACTGCGACTTCCCGGTGGTGCCCCTGGGCGACCGGGCCGCCGCTGAGGCCGGCGCGCCGGGGGCCCGGTCGATCACGGCCTACCTGGAGCTGCTCCGGCGCGAAATCGCCGCGTCACCCCCAGGCCCGCCCCTGAGCACCCTCTACCTGGGCGGCGGCACCCCCTCGCTGCTCACCCCCGCCCAGGTGGGGGAGCTGCTGGCGGCGCTGCGCGTCCGCTTCGGCCTGGCGCCCGGCGCCGAGGTCAGCCTGGAGCTCGACCCGGCCAGCTTCGATCAGCAGCGGCTGGACGGCTATCTGGCCGTCGGCGTCAACCGCGTCAGCCTGGGCGGCCAGAGCTTCGACGACACGGTGCTGGCGGCCCTGGGTCGGCGCCACCGCGGCGCCGACCTGGAGCAGGCGGCCGGGTGGCTGGAACGGGCGCGGGGCCGCGGCGATCTGGCCAGCTGGAGCCTGGATCTGATCCAGGCGGCGCCGGGCCAGGATCCCGCCGGCTGGCGTCGGCAGCTGCGCCGGGCTGTCGCCACCGGTGCGCCGCACCTGTCGGTGTACGACCTCACGATCGAGCCGGGCACCGTGTTCGCCCGCCGCCTGGAGCGCGGCCAGCTGGAGCTGCCCGACAGCGAGCTGGCCGCCGACCTGATGGACCTCACCTGGGCCGAGCTCACGGCGGCGGGCTACGGCCACTACGAGATCTCCAACTACGCCCGGCCCGGCCACGCCTCGCGCCACAACCGCGTGTACTGGAGCGGTGCCGGCTGGTGGGGTTTCGGCATGGGCGCCACCGCCGCCCCCTGGGGAGAGCGCCAGGCCCGGCCGCGCACCCGGGCGGCCTACGTCGCCTGGCTGGAGCACAGCCTCGCCTCGCCCCCCTCTGCCACGCCCCCCTCTGCCCCGGCCGTCTCTGCTCCGCCCCGCCCCGGCCTGCCGCTGGATGAGCGCCTGATGGTGGGCCTGCGCCGCCGCGAGGGGGTGCGCCTGCCGGCCCTGCTGGCGGCGGCGGGGTGGCCGGCGGCCGAGGCCGCCCAGGCCCTCGCGGAGCTGCGCCGCCGCCTGGAGCCCTGGCTGGAGGAGGGGTTGCTGCTGGAGGAGGGCGGCCGCTGGCGGCTGGCCGATCCGGCCGGCCTGGCCCTCAGCAATGGGGTGCTGCGGGAGGTGCTGGGCTGGTGGGAGCAGCGGGGAGAGCCGCTGGCCGTGGCTGGTCGGCGATCCATTGGCGCAGCGCCTCCACCGCCCGCTGCCGTCCCGGCAGCAGCGGCGGGCTGAAGGGGGGCTGGCGCGGCGTCAGACCCAGCAGGTCGGCGGTGACCCGCACCTGGCCGTCGCAGCCGTCGCCGGCGCCGATGCCCACCACGGGAATCCGCAGCCGGCCGCTCAGCTCCGCCCCCAGCTCCGCTGGCACGTGCTCCAGCACCAGCGCGAAGCAGCCCGCCGCCTGCAGGGCGTCGGCATCGTGGATCAGGCGCTGGCGACCGGCCTCGTCGCTGCCCTGGCGCCGGTAGCCGAGGCGGTGCACCGACTGGGGCGTGAGGCCGATGTGGCCCATCACCGGGATGCCGCTGCGCACCAGCCGGTCGATCACCGCCAGGGTTTCCGGCTCGGCCCCCTCCAGCTTCACCGCCGCGGCGGTCGTTTCTTTGAGCACCCGCCCGGCGGCGGCCACGGCCTCATCGCTGCTGCACTGATAGCTGAGGAAGGGCAGGTCGCAGATCAGCAAAGGCTCCTGGCCCGCCGGGCAGGTGCTGGCCAGGCCCCGCCCGGCGGCGCGGCAGTGGTGGAGCATCTCCTCGAGGGTCACCGGCAGGGTGGTGGGGTGCCCGAGCACCACCATGGCCAGGGAGTCGCCCACCAGCAGCGCGTCGGCGCCCGCTTCGGCCACCAGTGCCGCCGAGAGGGCATCCCAGGCGGTGAGCACGGTGATCGGCAGGCCGGCCTGCTTGCGGCGCAGCAGGTCCGCGGGGCGCAGGGGCACGGCGAAGGCACAAAGAGGGGGCATTGCTAGCATCTGGTCGACTCGGACCCACGCGGCCCCGACGCCCAAACCTGGTCAGGACCGGAAGGCAGCAGCCACACGGGATGCTCAGAGCAGGCGTGGACTCCGGGTCACCCTCTTGAACCACACCCCGCCTGAGCCACGCCCGGGCGGGGGAGCTGATGTTCAGCTGTCGGCGGGCCCGCGCTTCTGACGGTTGAGCAGAAAGGGCGGGATCATGGCACCACGTTCCTCCCGCTGGGCAGGTGCCGCCGGACCGTCGCCGCCCAGGCCGCCGAGCAGGTTGGCGTCGTTGAAGCTCATCGCCGGCCGTTCGTGGCGGTAGGGAGCTCCGCTCTCGAAGCCGGTGGCGATCACGGTGACGTGGATTTCCCCCTCCAGGCGCTCATCCACCACGGCGCCCACGATGATGTTCGCGTCGGGATCCACCACGTCGTAGATCACCTCCGAAGCGCTCGTCATGTCCTCGAGGGTCATGTCCTTGCCGCCGCTGATGTTGATCACCACCCCACGGGAGCCGTCGATGCGGGCCGATTCCAGCAGGGGGCTGGTCATGGCCGCCTGGGCCGCCTCGACGGCGCGGCTGCGGCCTGAACCCACGCCGATGCCCAGCAGGGCGGTGCCGGCATCGGACATCACCGAGCGCACATCGGCGAAGTCCACGTTCACCAGGCCTGGCCGCACGATGATGTCGCTGATGCCCTTCACGCCCATGCGCAGCACGTCGTCGGCGGCGCGGAAGGCCTCGTTCAACGGTGCTCCAGCGATGGCGTCGCGCAGGCGGTCGTTGGGGATCACGATCAGGGTGTCCACGTGCTCGGCCAGGCGGGCGATGCCCTCTTCCGCCTGCCGCTGCCGCTTGCGCCCCTCGAAGCCGAACGGCTTGGTGACGATGCCCACGGTGAGGGCGCCCACTTCCTTGGCCACCTCGGCCACGATCGGAGCCGCACCGGTGCCGGTGCCGCCGCCCATGCCGGCTGCGATGAACACCAGATCAGCTCCCTGCAGCGATTCCTGCAGTTCGCTGCGGGACTCCTCGGCCGCCTTCTGGCCGATCACCGGGTTGCCGCCCGCCCCCAGGCCGCGGGTGAGCATCTGGCCGAGCTGGGTACGGTGCTGGGCGGCGGATTGCAGCAGGGCCTGGGCGTCGGTGTTGAGCACCCGGTAGCCCACCCCCTGGAGATCGGAGACGATCATGCGGTTTACGGCATTGCTGCCGCCTCCGCCCACGCCGATCACCTCGATCCGCGCCGACTGGCTGGGGATGATGCCGAGGTCCTGGGCTGGGCTGGAGGTCATGGTGGTGGCGTGGGGGGAAGCTCCGTTGGAGGAAGGGAGTTCAGCTCCCATGGTGAGATCCACCTCGAGGCTCGTCTGGTCGAAGTGCCCGTGTCCGTTGGCCTGCCCGTGCATGCTTCGGAGCGCCTGAACGGCGGAATCGGGGAAGTTTCACACGATTACCGGGTTTCTGGGGGGCTGCTGCTCGTCAGCGCACATTACAAGCACCGATCACAGCCTGATCACGGTTTGATCAAGGGCCAGCGGCTGGCGCTTTGGGCGGCTGTTTCAGGGCCAGTTCCGGCTGCTCCGGTTCGGTGAGATCGATGGCGTGCAGGGGCTTGCCCTGGAGATGGGGAGGCAGGGTGTCGATCAGGTGGTCAAGCACCTCCAGCCGGCGTGGCAGGCGGTTGTCGGCGGGGCCGAGGCGCACCTCCCCCAGCCGCGTGCTCTGCACCGTGAGGCTGCCGTCGGGCTCAAAGCGGATCTGGCGCAGGTCGGAGCTGAGCCGATCACCGCCCTCCAGCATCGCCGTGAGGATCGGCCGGTGCCGCTCCTGCCAGCCCAGCACCAGCGGTCCCCCGCTGGGGACGGCGCTGAGCCCCTGGGCCTGGCGAAGGCTCATCCAGTGGCCCTGGCGGTCCACAAAGCCCTGCTCAACACCATTGGGCCCGCGCCGCTGGGCCCGGGCCACCGGTTTGCGGTCCACCAGATCCACCCGCAGCCGAGGTGGCGCCATCCAACGACTCACCCGCACCTCCTCCACCGGCAGTGACTCCTTGATCTCCGCCGCCAGGCGCCCTGGCTCGAGGCTGAGCAGGGGCTGGGGGAAGTCAAGGCCGGCAGCCTTGATCACCTGCTCGCGGTCGATGTAGCGGCTGCCGTCCACCTCCACCTGCTCGGCGCTGGTGAGGGTCCAGCCCTCGCGCAGCAGCAGGGCGCCGAGGCCGGCGCTCAGGCCCAGCAGCACCAGTAGCCGCCAGGCATTGCGCAAACGCTCGTTGCGGCGCTGCAGGCGCAGCTCCCGGCGCCGCTCCACACCCGGGGGCAGGGGGCGGGCCTGGCTCACAGCTCGCAGCGGGAGCGGGACATCAGTTCATCCATCCAGCGCCGCGCCCGCTCGGCATCGGCGAAGGCCAGATCCTTCTGCTCGCCGCCGCCCACCAGGCGCAGACGGCAGCTGCCCTGGGCCTCCTCCGTGAGCGGGGCCTCACCGGAGCCCAGGGCCAGCAGCTCCACCAGCTCCAGCTGCTTGATCACGAAGCTGTCCTCCAGCTGCAGCCGCCCGGCCTCGAAGCGGCTCCAGCTCAGCACCCCATCCACCAGCCGGGCGGCGCCGCAGCCGTCGAGCTTGGCCAGCTCGGCGCCGGCGGCCCAGTCGCGGAACAGCTGCTGGCGCCGCCGCTCCAGCCAGCCGAGGGCCACCAGCAGCACGAACACCAGCAGCAGCGGCAGCCACAGCAGGCCCTGACTCATGGCCCCACCCCTTCCATCAGCAGGGAAGGACGGCATTCTCCCGCCGTCTGCAGCAGCTCGTGCACCAGGGCATCGAGGCCCACACCACTGGCCAGCCACAGCATCGGATACATGCTCTGGCTGGTGAAGCCCGGCAGGGTGTTGATCTCGTTCAGCCAGAGCTGGCCGCTGGCGTCGTCATAGAAGAAGTCCACCCGCGCCAGCCCCGCGGCGTTCACCGCCTGGCAGGCCTCGATGGCCATGGCCCGGGCCCGCTCGGCCACGGCCTCGGGCACCTCGGCCGGGATCACGGTGTGGCTGCGGCCCTCGCTGTACTTGGTCTCGTAGTCGTACCAGTCGGCGTCGAAGCGGATCTCACCCAGCACCGAGGCCTGCAGCGGCCGCCCGCCGCCCCCCTTCACCGCGCATTCCAGCTCCCGGGCGCTCACCCCCTGCTCCACCACGATGCGGGGATCGAGGGCGGCGGCCTCCCGCAGTCCCGCCAGCAGTCCGGCGCGGTCGGTGGCCTTGCTGATGCCCACTGAGGAGCCCAGGTTGGCGGGCTTGACGAAGCAGGGGTACCCCAGCTGCCCCTCCAGACGCTCCAGCAGGTCCTGCGGATCAGCCTCCAGCTCGGCGGCGGCCACGCAGGCGTAGGGCACCTGGGGCAGGCCGGCGGCGGCGAAGGCGGCCTTCATGGCCTGCTTGTCCATGCCCACCGCCGAGCCCAGCACGCCCGAGCCCACGAATGGTGTGCCCATCAGGGTGAACAGCCCCTGGATGGTGCCGTCCTCACCGTTGGGGCCGTGCAACACGGGAAACCACACATCGATCTCCAGGGCGCCGGCGGGAAAGCCGCGGAAGCCCCCTTGCGCCGGCGGTGCGCCGGCGCCGGCCAGGGCCTCCTGCAGCTGCCGATCGCTGGCCGGGGTGCCCTGCTCCAGCACCGCCGCCGCCAGCGGCGGCCCCCACCAGCGGCCGGCCAGGTCGATGTAGAAGCAGCGCACGCTGTAACGCCCGCCATTACCCCCCTGGCGCAGGCCCTGGGCCACCGTGGCCGCCGAGCGGATCGACACGGCGTGCTCGCCGGAGGCCCCGCCGAAGATCAGGCCCACCCGCAGTGGCGCGGCGCCCCCGGGATGCTCGTGAGCCGTGGTGGGATCCCCCAGGGCGGGGTGGGCGGCGGAGGGCATCGCCGGGCTGAAACTCAGGCCAGTGTGCCGCTCAACGAGAAGGGACGCACCTGGTCGATGCGCACGGTCACCAGCTCACCGGGCTGGATGGTGGTGCCGTCGGGCCGCTGGCCGGGGAAGAAGGTGAGCCGGTTGGTGCGGGTGCGGCCCATCACCTGGGCTGGATCCTTGGGATTGCTGCCCTCCACCAGGATCTGCTCGCGGCGGCCGGCGTAGCGGGCGCTGCGCTCGCGGGCCTTGGCCTCCACCAGGGCATTGAGCTCCTGCAGCCGCTCCACCTTCACCGTTTCGGGGAGCTGATCGGGCCAGCCGGCCGCCGGGGTGTTGGGCCGCGGCGAGTAGGCGGCGGTGTTCACCGCATCGAAGCCGAGCTCTTCGATCAGATCGAGGGTGCGGCGGTATTGCGCATCGGTTTCACCCGGGAAGGCCACGATCACATCGGCGCTGATCGAAGCATCGGGCATGCGCTCGCGGATCCGCTCGATGATCCGGCGGTAGCGGTCCACCGTGTAGCCGCGGGCCATGGCCTTGAGCACGGCGTCGTCGCCGCTCTGGAAGGGGATGTGGAAGTGCTCGCACAGCTTGGGCAGCCCGGCGCAGGCATCGATCAGGCGCTCGGTGAAATAGCGCGGGTGGCTGGTGGCGAAGCGGATGCGCTCAATCCCCTCCACGTCGTGCACGTGATGGAGCAGGTCGGTGAGGGTGTGGGCGCGGCGGCCCTCAGGGGTGATGCCGGGCAGGTCGCGGCCGTAGGCGTCGATGTTCTGACCCAGCAGGGTGATCTCCTTGAACCCCCGGGCGGCCAGGCCCTCCATCTCCAGCTTGATCGCCTCCGGTAGGCGCGACTGCTCCTGGCCCCGCACCGACGGCACCACGCAATAGGTGCAGCGCTCGTTGCAGCCGTAGATCACGTTCACCCAGGCGCACACCTGGCTGTCGCGGCGGGCGGTGGTGATGTCCTCGAGGATGTGGTGCTCGGCCGTGGCCACCACCTGCTGGCCCTGCTCCACCTGGGCCAACAGCACATCGAGGCGGTTGGCGTGCTGCGGGCCCATCACCAGGTCCAGCTCGGGCACCCGCCGCAGCAGCGACTCGCCCTCCTGCTGGGCCACGCAGCCCGCCACCACCAGGGTGAGGTGGGGATTGGTGCGCTTGCGCTGGGCCTGGCGACCCAGGTAGCTGTACACCTTCTGCTCGGCGTTGTCGCGGATCGTGCAGGTGTTGTAGAGCACCAGATCGGCCTCGAGCTCAGCCGGGGCCTCGCGGTAGCCCATCGATTCAAGGATCCCGGCCATGCGCTCGGAATCCGCCTTGTTCATCTGGCAGCCGAAGGTGGTGATCCAGTAGCTGCCGCGCCCGGCCGCTGAGGGAAGCGTGGGGGCGGAGGTGGGGACTGAACCCGGGGCGGTGCCGGGTGCTGCAGGGATGGTGGCCGTCATCGCCCCAGTTTCGGCCATCACGGCTGCGGACGGTGCCCGCATCCATGCCAGCGTGAACGGGCCACACCGTTGGCCTGGGGCCGCCGACCCGATGCGCTGCCGCTCGCAACGCTTTGCCCTCACCAAGGCCGTGCCCCTGGCGATCAGCCGCGGCACCACGGCGGCTGTGGAGCACCTGCTGGTGCAGCTGGAGCATGGGGGGATCACAGGCTTCGGCGAGACCGGCGGCCTGGACACAGGCCATCGCCGGTTCGAGACCGACGCCGTGGCGGTGGAGCTGGAGTCGGTGTTTCCGCAACTGGAGGAGCTGCAGCCCCAACCGCTTCAGGCCCTGGAGCCGCTGCTGGCGGAGCTCTCGCCGCCGGCCCGCTGCGGCCTGGATCTGGCGTTGCACGACTGGTGGGGCAAGCGACTGGGGCAGCCGCTGCACCGGCTCTGGGGCCTGGATGCGGGGGCCTGTGTCGCCACCAGCGTCACCCTCGGGCTGGGGGAGCCCGCGGCGGTGCTGGCGCGGCTCGAGCGCTGGTGGGCCCAGCTGCCGGCCACCCGCATCAAGCTCAAGCTGGGCAGCCCTGACGGCACCGAGCACGATTGCCGGCTGCTGGAGGCGGTGGCCGCGGCGATCGAATGCCGTCGCCAGAGCACAGGCGCCCCCTGCGAGCTGCAGGTGGATGCCAACGGCGGCTGGGATCTGGCCGCCGCCCGCGCCATGCTGCAGCCCCTGCAGCGCGCCGGTGTGGTGCTGCTCGAGCAGCCCCTGGCGCCGCTGGCCGATCCCCATCGCGATCTCGCCGGTTTCGCTGCCCTCAAGCCCCAGTGCCCCATGCCCCTGGTGGCCGATGAGAGCTGCTGGGATCTTGGCGATCTGCTGCGGCTGGCCCCGGTTGTGGATGGCATCAACATCAAGCTGCTCAAGAGCGGCGGCCTGGATGAGGCCCTGCTGATGGCGCGCACGGCCCGGCGGCTGGGGCTGGGGGTGATGCTGGGCTGCTATTCCGATGGCAGCCTGCTCAACGGCGCCGCAGCCCAGGTGCTGCCGCTGGTGCGCTGGCCCGACCTCGACAGCCACCTCAATCTCGTGGATGACCCCTTCAGCGGTCTGGAGCTTGTCGGCGACCGGCTGGTTCCTCCCGGCGCTCCCGGGCTGGGGATTGGCCTGCGGGACGGGGAGCTGGATGGCGGGCTGGGGGAGCGATGCTGAAGCCTGAGCAGCCCCTTGTGCTGCTGCAACACGGCGGCCTGGCCGACCTCTCCGGCAAGACCGGTCTGGCTCTCCTGCGCTACCGCCCCGGCCCGATCGTGGCCGTGGTGGATCCGGCCCAGGCCGGCCGCTCGCTGCTGGAGGTCACCGGCATCGACCGGCCCGTGCCGGTGGTGGCTTCGCTTGTGGAGGCGCTGGCCTTCCACCCCGAGGTGGCGGTGGTGGGCCTGGCCCCCTCGGGCGGGCGGCTGGGGCCGGCGGTGCGGGCCGATCTGGCGGCGGCGCTGGCGGCCGGGCTGAGCGTGGCCTGCGGGCTGCACAGCCGCATCGGCGACGATCCCGAGCTGGCGGCGCTGCGGCGCGATCCCGCCTGGATCTGGGACCTGCGCCAGGAACCGCCGGACCTGGCGGTGGCCAGCGGCCGTGCGGCGGCCCTGCCCTGCCGGCGGCTGCTGGCCCTGGGCAGCGACATGGCCGTAGGCAAGATGAGCGCCTGCCTGGAGCTCACGGCCGCGGCGCGACGGCAGGGGCTGGCGGCCCGGTTCGTGGGCACCGGCCAGGCCGGCATCCTGATCAGCGGCACGGGCGTGGCCCTCGATGCGGTGCGGGTCGACTACGCCGCCGGTGCGGTGGAGGTGGTGGTGCTGAGGGCCGGTGAGGGTCTCGGCACCGGGGGACTGCTGCTGGTGGAGGGCCAGGGGTCTCTGGCCCACCCAGGCTCCAGCGCCAGCCTGCCGCTGCTGCGCGGCAGCCAGCCCACCGACCTGCTGCTGGTGCACCGGGCCGGCCAGCGCCATCTCAAGGGGCTGCCCCAGGTGCCGATCCCCCCGCTCCCCGAACTGATCGCGGTGGCCGAAGGTCTGGCCGGCCTGGGCCGCTGCGACGGGCTGCGCCCGCGGGTGCGGGCCGTGGCCCTCAACACGGCCCAGATGGATGACGCCGCCGCCCAGGCCGCTCTGGCGGCCACGGCCGAGCTCACCGGGCTGCCCTGTGCCGATCCGGTGCGCCACAGGGGCGAGGCCCTGCTGGCGGCTGTGCTGGCCGGATCCGGATTGGCCTGATCGGGGCTGGCCGGGAAAGAAGGGGCGAGCGAGGGGATTCGAACCCCCGAATAGCGGCGCCACAAGCCGCTGCCTTAACCACTTGGCGACGCCCGCCGTGGTGGGTGCCAATGTACCAATGCGTCCGGCTGCTGCTCCCGCTTGGCCCCTGCCTTCCGAGGTCCCTGGCTTGGTGGGCTGCTGCTGGCCGCTCTGGCGGCGGCCGGGCTGGGGGCGACCAACCCCTCGCCGGCCGCCTTCGAGCGCTTCGCCGCCCGCCACCTGGTGGACGAGCTCGACCGCCTGCTGTGTGAGGGCGACGCCCTGCCGCCCCTGGTGCGGCTGGCGCTGCCCAACTGCAGCGAGCTTGTGCAGGCCCAGAACGTGGCCCTCGGCGCCCTGGTGAGTCAGCAGAGCCAGCGCTGGAACCTGGGGCTGCTGAGCGTGTACCGCACTGACATGGGTGGCCAGCAGGTGCTGATCTGGCAGTTGCCCCGCTTCCGCGCCACCGTGCTGGGGGTGGCGGGCCGGTTTGTGATCGTGCAGGCCAGCCTCGACGACGTCGAGCCATGAGAGCGGCCCCCGAGCGCCTGTGCCTGCGTCTGCCGCGAGCCCTGCTGGATCCGCGGCTCAACGGCCTGCCGGTGGGCACCGCTGACGGACTGGTGGCGATCGAGCTGGAGCAGCGCCAGGGCCGGATCACGGCCCTGCGGCCCCTGGACCCGGCGGCTGCGGCCGCGGCCCGGCCCCTGCCCCTGGCCCTCACCCCCCTGGTGGAGCCCCACGCCCACCTCGACAAGTGCTTCACCGCCGGCGCCTTCCCCAACCCGGAGGGCACCATCGCCGGGGCCATGGCCAGCAACCGCCGCGAGAGCGAGCAGCGCAGCGCCGAGCAGGTGCTGGAGCGGGGGGAGCGGGCCCTGGAGCGGGCCTGGCGCCATGGCCTGCGCGCCATCCGCAGCCACATCGACAGCGGCGGGCCTGCGACCCGCCCCAGCTGGGAGGCGCTGCTGGAGCTGCGCCGGCGCTGGGCCGGCCGGGTGGAGCTGCAGCTGGTGGCCCTGGTGCCCCTGGCCCACTGGAGCAGCGCCGAGGGGGAGGAGCTGGCGCGCTGGGTGGCCGACCGCGGGGGCCTGCTGGGGGGCGTGCTGGGGCCGCCCTACGGGCGCCTGCGCTCCGACCGCGATGCCCTGGGGGCCCTGCTGGGGCTGGCCGAGCGCCTCGGCACGGGGGTGGACCTGCACGTGGATGAGGCCGACGACCAGCCCGGCCGCGGCGTCACCCTGGTGGTGGCGGTGGCCGGCGAACGGCGTTGCGGCGTGCCGATCACCTGCAGCCATGCCGCCAGCGTGGCCCTGCTGGGAACGCGGCGGCTTGAGCGACTGGCGGAGCAGCTGGCCGCCCTCGGGATCGCCGTGGTGGCGCTGCCGCTCACCAACCTCTGGCTGCTGGGCCGCCGGCCCGAGCGCACGCCGCTGCTGCGGGTGCAGGCGCCGATCCGCAGCCTGCAGCGGGCCGGCGTGCTGGTGGCCATGGGGAGCGACAACGTGCAGGACCCCTGGTATCCAGGCGGCGACTTCGATCCGATCGAACTGCTGCGGCTGGCGCCGCTCACCAGCCACCTCTGGCCGGCCCAGCGTCAGGGGCTGGCGCCGTTGACCACGGCCCCGGCGCGGCTGCTGGATCTGGAGTGGGACGGCCTGGTGCGCGAGGGCGGTCCTGCGGATCTGGTGCTGTTGGCCGCCGGTGACTGGACCGACCTGCTGGCCCGCAGCCCCCAGCGTCTGGTGCTACGCGACGGGCGCTGCCTGCCGCCGCCGCCGCTGCAGCAACCCTCGCCCCTGCTGCCGGACGTCAGCATGGCCTGAGCCGATTGGCCGCCATGGCGCCCATCACCAGCGATGCCCAGATCGACGCCCTGGCCGCTGAGCTGCGGCGTCTGGATCCAGCCCTGGCCCTGGTGACGACGGCCGACGGCGCCGAGCTGGAGCGCCTCTCGCGCGACTTCTTCAACTATTCCCCGGTGCTGGTGGAGCGCTTTGCCGGCGCCCGGGCCCAGCTGGCGGTGCGGGCCACCGCCGTGGAGCAGGTGCGCCTGGTGGCCGGCGCCTGCGCCCGCCACGGCGTTCCCCTCACCGTGCGCGGTGCTGGCACCGGCAACTACGGCCAGTGCGTCCCCCTGGCCGGCGGGGTGGTGCTCGATCTCACCGGCCTCAGGCGCCTGCGCCAGCTGGAGCCGGCCAGTGGCGTGATCGAGGTGGAGGCCGGCGCCGTGATGGCGGCCATCGACGAGCAGCTGGCCCCCCAGGGCCGGGCCCTGCGGCTGGTGCCCAGCACCTGGCGCAGCGCCACCATCGGCGGCTTCATCGCCGGCGGCGCCGGCGGCATCGGTTCGCTGCGCTGGGGCTTCCTGCGCGATCCCGGCAACCTGCTCGGCCTGGAGGTGGTGACGGTGGAGCCCGAGCCACGGCTGCTGCGGCTGGATGCGGCCGCCAGCGCCCCGCTCAACCACGCCTATGGCACCAACGGCATCCTCACGGCCCTGCGCCTGCCCACCACCGAGGCGCTGGCCTGGCAGCAGCTGGTGGTGGGCTTCGCCAGCTGGGAGCGGGCCCTGGAGGCGGCCCGCAGCCTGCCGGCCACGGCCTTGCTGCTCAATGGCCTCACCCTGCTGGAGGCGCCGATCGCCCAGCGCTCTCCCTGGCCGGCCGGCTGCCCGGCGGCGGCCGCCGGCGAGCACCGCCTGCTGCTGCTGGCGGCCCCCGATGCCCTCGAGCCCCTGCCCGCCTGGCTGGCGCAACGGGGCGGTGATCTCGTGTGGCAGGCCCCCCAGGGCACCAGCCGCGGCCTGCCCCTGCGGGAGCTCTGCTGGAACCACACCACCCTGCACTGGCGCGCCCAGGTGAGCGGCTGGACCTACCTTCAGCTGCTGCTGCCCGAGCCTGCGGCTCCCTGCCTGGAGGCCCTGCGGCAGCGGTGGGGCGACGACCTGCTCTGGCACCTGGAAGCCGTGCGCCAGCAGGGGGTGACGCGGCTGGCGGCCCTGCCGCTGCTGCGCTGGCAGGGGGAGGAGCGGCTGCAGGAGCTGATCGACCAGGCCAGGGGTCTGGGGGCGGTGCTGTTCAACCCCCACGTGATCACCGTGGAGGACGGCGGCCTGGGGGTGGTGGATGCCGACCAGGTGGCCGCCAAGGCCGCCTACGACCCGGCCGGGCTGCTCAACCCCGGCAAGCTGCGGGGCTGGCCCGCCGCTGTCCGCTGAGGGGCTCCCCTCAGCGGCAGCCCAGGCTCAGGCGGGTGTCGGCGCCGGTGACGGGGTTCACGCCCTCGGCCTCGCGGCAGAGCTGCAGCTGATCGGCCCGGTCGATCAGGGCCTCGCTGAAGTCGGCGTTGGTGACGGTGGCGCCGGTGAAGTTGCTGCCCGAGGCGATCACGCCGCTGAGCAGCGCATCGGTGAAGTCGGCGCCGGCGAAGTCCACCTTGTCCATCAGCACGCCGCTGAGGTCGGCACCGCGGAAGCTGGCCTCGGGGAAGGCGGCCTGGGTGAGGATCGCCCCGTGCAGATTGGCGCCGGCGAAGTTGGCGTGGCGGCCGGAGGCGCCGGCGAAGGAGGTGTTGGCCAGATCCTGGCCATGGAAGTCGGCCTCGTTCTGGTTGGTGAGCGTGTAGTCCACCCCTGAGAACTCAGCCCGGGCCGGTGCCGGTGCCAGCAGCAGGGCCAGGGCCAGCCCCAGCAGCAGCAGGGCTGTCAGCAGCCTGGTGGCCGGCCGGGCGGCCGTCAGGGCGGGAGTGGACACGCGGGCGATCGGCGGGGGGCTGAATCACACTCTGACCCCGGGAGCGTCAGCCAGCAGCTGGCCGATCAGGTAGAGGGAGCCGGCCACGATCACGGGAGGATCGCCGCAGCCAGCCCCGACGGGCGCACGCTCAGCGTCCGTGGCCTGCACGGCCTCGCGGATGGCGCTGCCGGGATCCGCGGCCGCCTGCAGCTGGGCGGCCAGCCCCGGCTGCGGTCCGGTGGCCAGGGCCTCCCGCAGCGCGGCCACGCTCCAGCTGCTGTGGCCGGCCACCGGCACGATCCAGGTTCGGTCGGCAGGCCCCAGCAGGCCCTCGAGGATCGCCGGGCCCTGCTTGGCGGCCAGCATCCCCAGCACCCAGCGCCGCGGCCCCGGGGCCAGGTCGTAGCGGCCGGGATCGGCATCCAGCTCCGCCCGCAGGGCGCGGGCCGCGGCGGGGTTGTGGGCGCCATCCAGCAGCAGCGGGATGCCCTGCCAGCGGTGCGGCTGCAGGCGACCCGGCCAGCGGGCGGCGGCGAAGCCCTGGCGGATCGCCGTCTCGTCGATCGGCCAGCCCCGTTCGGCCAGGGCTTGCAGCATGCCCAGGGCCACGGCCCCGTTTGCGCTCTGCACCGCTCCGGGCAGTTCCAGGGGCCAGCGTTGACGATCCAGGAGCGGCGGCCAGCGCAGCTCCGCCCCGAGTTCCCCGGCCCGGCGGCGCAGTACCGCTGCCGCCTCCGGCCGCTGGGGACCACTCACGGCCACCATCCCCGGCTGCAGCACACCGGCCTTCTCGCTGGCGATCGTCGCCACGTCCGGTCCCAGGAATTCGGCGTGGTCGAGGTCGATGCTGGCGAAGCCCACCACCTCCCGGCGCGGATGGCAGCTGGTGGCATCCAACCGCCCGCCCAGACCCACCTCCAGCACCACCAGCTCCTGGCCGCTGTCGGCGAAGGCCAGGAAGGCCGCGGCCGTGACCAGCTCGAAGGGGGTGAGCCGGTGGCGGCGGGCGGCGGGCCCGGCGGCCTGCAGGTGCCGGCGCAGCTCGGGGGCGTTGATGCAGTCGGCCCCCAGGCGGATGCGCTCGGTCCAGCTCACCAGATGGGGCGAGGTGTAGAGGCCGGCGCGCAGGCCAGCGGCCAACAGGGCCTGGTGCACCAGGGTGCAGACCGAGCCCTTGCCGTTGGTGCCGGCCACCTGCACGGCCGCAAACCGCCGCTCCGGGTGCCCCAGATCCGCCAGGGCGCCCTGCAGCCGCTCCAGCCCCAGGTCCACGCCACGGCGACTGAAGGGCTCGATCAGGTCGACGAAGGGATCGGCGGCCCCCAGGCCAGCGGCGTCAGACAAGGCTGAGCAGGGCCCGCTCCAGGCGCTGCACGGCTTCACGCAGGTGCTTGGGCTTGATCGTGAGCGGCGGCACGAAGCGCACCACGGTGGCCCCGGCCGGTACGAGCAGCAGCCCCTCGGCCAGGGCGGCCTTCACCACCTGCGGGGCGCTGGGGGCCTCGGGGCGCAGCACCAGACCCTGCAGCAGACCCCAGCCGCGCTGGCCGGCCAGCAGCTGGGGGTGGCGCGCCACCAGCTCCTCCAGCAGCTGACGCAGCAGGTCGCCGCTGCGCTGCACCTGGGCGACCAGATCGCGGCGCTCGATCTCCGCCAGCACGGTGAGGCCGGCGCGGCAGGCGAAGGGATTGCCGCCGAAGGTGCTGGCGTGGTCGCCCGGGCGGAAGTGGTCCGCCGCCTGCTTCACCGCCAGGGCGCCGATGGGGATGCCGCCGCCCAGCCCCTTGGCCAGGGTGAAGGCGTCGGGCTCCACCCCCAGCCGCTCGTAGCCCCAGAGGCGGCCGCTGCGGCCCACCCCGATCTGCACCTCATCGAAGATCAGCAGGATGCGGTGCTGGTCGCAGAGCTGGCGCAGGCGCTGGAAGAAGGCCGGATCGCCGGGATTCACCCCACCCTCCCCCTGCAGGGGCTCCACCAGCACCGCTGCCACCCGGGGCCCGTCGGCCTCGCACTCGGCCAGCAGTGCCTCGAAGGCGGCGGTGTCGTTGTAGGGGAAGTAGCGAAAGCCCTGCACCATGGGCTCGAAACCCTGGTGGTAGCGGGGCTGGCCGGTGGCCGTCACGGCGGCCAGGGTGCGTCCGTGGAAGCTGGCCTCGGCGGTGAGGATCAGGGGCGGGCGGCCGTCACGCCCATCAATTCCCCGCACCAGCTGGCCGTGCTTGCGGGCGAGCTTGATGGCCGCCTCATTGGCCTCGGCGCCGGAGTTGCAGAAGAACACCCGGTCGAAGCAGCTGCGTGCGGTGATCGCCGCGGCCAGTTGCTGCTGCTCCGGAATCCGGTAGAGGTTGGACACATGCTGCAGGGTCCCCAGCTGGCGGCACAGGGCCTTGCGCAGGCGCCGGTCGCTGTGACCCAGGGTGCACACGGCGATGCCGGCGACGCAGTCGAGGTAGCGCCGACCGCCGGTGTCCCACAGCCACACCCCCTTGCCCCGGGCCAGCTCCACCGGGAAGCGGGCGTAGGTGTCCATCACCGGATCGGGGATAGGAGCGGTGGGACTTGAACCCACATGCCCGAAGGCGCTCGATTTTGAGTCGAGTCCGTCTACCAATTCCGGCACGCTCCCACGGTTGGGAGCTTAGGCGGCGAGGGCGCTGGGGCCGGCTTTGGTGGTGGGGCTGCAGCGCACGATCGAGGCTCCCACGGCATTCAGCTTGCCTTCGAGGTTGGCGTAGCCGCGGTCGAGGTATTCCAGGCCGTAGACGTCGGTGCTGCCTTCAGCGGCCAGCCCGGCCAGCACCATCGCCGCCGAGGCCCGGAGGTCGGTGCCCTGCACCGGCGCGCCGCTCAGTCTGGCGACGCCTTCGATGAAGGCTGTGTGGCCCTGGGTGCGGATGCAGGCGCCCATGCGCTGCAGCTCAGCCACGTGCTGCAGGCGGTTTTCGAAAATGCTCTCGGTCACCATGCTGGTGCCCTCGGCGGTGGCCAGCAGGCTCATGAACGGGGCCTGAAGGTCGGTGGGAAAGCCGGGGAAGGGTTGGGTGCGCAGATCCAGGCCCGTCACCCGCTCGGCCGAGAGGGTGAGACCGCCATCATCGTCGTAGTCGAGGACGCACCCGACCTGTTCCAGCTTGCTGAGCACGGCACAGAGGTGTTCCGGGATCAGCGGTGCCACCCGCAGGCTGGAGCGGGTGATGGCGGCGGCCAGCAGGAAGGTGCCGGCCTCGATGCGGTCGGGAATCACCGCGTAGTCGGCCCCGTGCAGACGGTCGACACCGGCGATGGTGATCGAGGCCGTGCCGGCTCCGCGGATGCGGGCGCCCATGGCCACCAGGAGGTCGGCCAGATCCACCACTTCGGGTTCGAGGGCGGCGTTCTCGATCAGCGTCTCCCCGTCGGCGAGAGCGGCCGCCATCATCAGCGTTTCGGTGGCCCCCACGCTCGGGCAGTCGAGCACGATGCGACCCCCTTTAAGGCGACGGCTGGGACCAGGGACCGCGGCGGTGACCACGCCATGCTCAATGGTGACCTGGGCCCCAAGGGCCTTCAGGCCCTTGACGTGCTCTTCAACCGGACGGCTGCCGATCTTGCAGCCGCCGGGAAGGGGCACCCTGGCCATGCCCATCCGGGCCAGCAGGGGGCCGATGCAGAAGAAGCTGGCCCGCAGGCTGTTCACCAGCTCATAGGGAGCTTCGGTGCGGTTGATGCCGGAGCCGTCCAGCTCCAGGGCATCGCCAAGGCGCTGCACCCGCCCGCCGAGGCTCTCGAGCATGTCCGCCATGCCGTCGATGTCGGTGAGGGCCGGCACATTGCGGAGACGGATGGCGTCGCGGCTGAGCAGGCAGGCGGCCATCAGCACCAGGGCCGAATTCTTGGCGCCGCTGACGCGCAGCTCGCCGCTCAGGGACCGTCCGCCAAGGACGCGCAGAAAGGAACGATCGCTGTCCAGGGGTGGCTCGCTGCTGGTGAGTGCAGCTGTCATCGGGGAGGCCAACTGCGTGGCCGAGAGTAAGGGGGAACCGGAGCCGGAAGCTGCCCCTGCGAGGACGCCGGTAGCCAGGGTGCCGGTTGCCCGGTTGCCGGGTGCCTGGGTCTTGGTGGGGACAGCGTTGAGGGTCACGGGCCGATCTGTCCCTTGCAATGGTCGACGCAGTGTGCCAACAAACTCGTATCCCGTCCAGCGGTCCGCCGGGTGAACTGGACCCTGGCGCGGAGTTCGCCCGGGCGGCCCGCCGGCTGGTGATGTCGTACCTTTGGGCGGTCGCCACAGGCGGCAGCCACGCGGATGTGGCGGAATTGGTAGACGCGCTAGTTTCAGGTACTAGTGGCAGCAATGTCGTGGGAGTTCAAGTCTCCCCATCCGCATCAATGGTCACCCACTGAATTCGTCGATCACTCCCTGATTCGTCACGGGTTACTCGTCACGGTCTGTGGACCGTCGCCGCATTCAGCCAGGCCGCGAACCTGGCTTTCCCTCGCAGCCCGTCTCCCGCACGCACTCCTCTCCTACGCACCACGTCGGTCCCCCATCTGCCGGCTCGCCCGAGCTGATCACCAGCCGCCGCAACCCCCTGGTGCGCCGGCTCCGCGCCCTGCATGAGCCACGCGGCCGGCGTGACCACTCCCTCCTGCTGCTCGAAGGCACCCACCTGCTGCAGGAGGCTCTGCGCCTGGGCCTGACGC
Organism: Cyanobium sp.; assembly: GCA_007135755.1. Classification (GTDB taxonomy): domain Bacteria; phylum Cyanobacteriota; class Cyanobacteriia; order PCC-6307; family Cyanobiaceae; genus NIES-981. The sequence goes on along the minus strand of SLIG01000082.1, from coordinate 2,338 downwards.
CCGCGCATCTGCTGGCCACCGAGGACTGGGCGGCGGCCCATGGTCAGCTGCTCGAACGGCTGCCTGGCGCTTGCCGGCTCCAGCCGGTGAGTGCGGAGGTGCTGGAGGCCGTGGCCACCACCCGCCATCCCGATGGCGTGGTGCTGACCCTGCCGCTGCCCGAGGAACCTCAGGCACCAGGCCCCTCCACCGGCAGCGAGGGCCTGGTGCTGGCCCTGGACACGATTCAGGACCCAGGCAACCTCGGCACACTGATGCGCACCGCCCTGGCGGCGGGGGTCGACGCCCTGTGGCTGGCCGATGGGGCTGACCCCCATCAGCCCAAGGTGCTGCGCGCCTCGGCCGGTGCCGCCCTGGCCCTGCCCCTGTGGCGTGCGTCCCGGCCTGCCCTGGCGGCCCAGCTGGAGCGCTCGCGTGCCGCTGGGGTGCAGCTGGTGGCCACCCAGCCCCCCCACAGCGGCGCCCAGCCGTACTGGAGCCTCGACTGGTGCCGCCCCACCGTGCTGCTGCTCGGCAGCGAGGGTGCGGGCCTGGCGCCGGAGCTGCTGGCGCTGGCCAGCCATCGGGTCACCATTCCCCACCACCCCGCCGTGGAGTCGCTGAACGTGGCGGTGGCGGCGGCGCCGCTGCTGCTGGAGCGCCAGCGCCAGCAGTCAGGCCAGCAACCCGGCCGCTGAGGCACCGCTGGTTCTCTCCCCCCGGCGGGGGAGAATGCCCTTCAGCAGATCCCGGCCCCGTGAGCGACGCCACTTCCCGCGACAGCTTCGATTTCGATGTGATCGTGATCGGTGCCGGCTACGGCGGCTTCGATGCGGCCAAGCACGCTGCTGAGCATGGCTTGCGGGTGGCGATCGTGGAATCGCGCGACATGGGCGGCACCTGCGTGAACCGCGGCTGCGTGCCCTCCAAGGCCCTGCTGGCGGCCAGCGGCCGGGTGCGGGAGCTGGCCGACGCCGAGCACCTGGCCGGCTTCGGCATCCATGCTGCCCCGGTGCGCTTTGAGCGCCAGAAGATCGCCGACCACGCCAACCAGCTGGTGGCCACGATCCGCGCCAACCTCACCAAGACGCTCGAGCGGGCCGGCGTCACGATCCTGCGGGGCGCGGGGCGTCTGGTCGGCCACCAGCAGGTGACGGTGCGTGAGAGCGGCAGCGGCGTGGAGCGCACCTTCAGCGCCCGCGACGTGATCCTGGCCACAGGCTCCGAGCCCTTCGTGCCCCGCGGCATCGAGACCGACGGACGCACCGTGTTCACCAGCGACGAGGCCGTGAGCCTGGAGTGGCTGCCCCGCTGGCTGGCGATCATCGGCAGTGGCTACATCGGCCTGGAGTTCGCCGACGTCTACACGGCCCTGGGCTGCGAGGTGACGATGATCGAAGCGCTGGATCGGGTGATGCCCACCTTCGATCCCGACATCGCCAAGATCGCCGCCCGCCACCTCATCGACGGGCGCGACATTGATGCCCGCGCCGGCGTGCTGGCCCGCAAGGTGACCCCCGGCTGCCCGGTGAAAATCGAACTGGCCGACATGGCCACCAAGGAGCTGGTGGAGACCCTGGAGGTGGATGCGGTGCTGGTGGCCACCGGTCGGGTGCCCAGCAGCGGCTCCCTCAACCTGGCGGCGGTGGGGGTGGAGACCGAGCGGGGCTTCATCCCGGTGGACGACCACATGCGGGTGCTGGTGGGCGGCGAGCCCGTGCCGCACCTGTGGGCCGTGGGCGACGTGACCGGCAAGATGATGCTGGCCCACACCGCCGCCGCCCAGGGCACCGTGGCGATCGACAACATCCTGGGCCACGCCCGCCAGATCGACTACCGCTCGATCCCGGCCGCCACCTTCACCCATCCGGAGATCAGTTCGGTGGGTCTGAGCGAGGCCGACGCCAAGGCCCTCGCCGCCCAGGAGGGCTTTGAGCTGGGGTCGGTGCGCAGCTACTTCAAGGCCAACTCCAAGGCCCTGGCCGAGCTGGAGAGCGACGGCCTGATGAAGCTGCTTTTCAACAAGGCCACCGGTGAAGTGCTCGGCGCCCACATCTATGGCCTGCACGCGGCCGACCTGATCCAGGAGATCGCCAACGCCGTGGCCCGCCGCCAGAGCGTGGTGCAGCTGGCCAGTGAGGTGCACACCCACCCCACCCTCAGCGAGGTGGTGGAAGTGGCCTACAAGCAGGCCGCCACGGCTGTTGCGTGAGGCACTCACCTGTTGCGTGAGGCACTCACCTGTTGCGTGACGCACTCGGCTGTTGCGTGACGCACTCGGCTGTTGCGTGACGCACTCGGCTGTTGCGTGACGCACTCGGCTGTTGCGTGACGCACTCGGCTGTTGCGTGACGCACTC
>SLIG01000146.1 GCA_007135755.1 Cyanobium sp. | reverse complement strand
GGTCCTGCGCGGGGCCGGCGCCTGGTCTGAGGCGGTTCCGCTGATCGCCGGCCTCGGCACCAGGGTGCTGCTGCTGGGGCGCAGCGCTGCCACCACCGGGCTGCGCCAGGCACTGGGCGAAGACCTGCAGGCCAGGGGCCTGGCCGTGCGGCAGCTCACCCTCCGCCACGACTGCTGCGCCAAGGATCTGGAACGCCTGGAGGCCGAGGCCCGGGGCACCGGCGCCCGGAGCACCGGCGCCGACCTGCTGATCGCCGCGGGCGGCGGCAAGGTGTTGGACGCCGGCAAGCTGCTGGCCCAGCGCCTGGGGCTGCCCTGCGTCACCGTGCCCACCAGCGCCGCCACCTGCGCCGGCTGGACCGCCCTCTCCAACCTCTATTCCCCCGAGGGGGCCTTTCAGGGTGATGTGGCCCTGGAGCGCTGCCCGGATCTGCTCGTGTTCGACCACGGGCTGGTGCGCCAGGCCCCCCCGCGCACCCTGGTGAGCGGCATCGCCGATGCCATGGCCAAGTGGTACGAGGCGTCGGTGAGCAGCGGCGGCAGCCACGACGGCCTGATTCAGCAGACCGTGCAGATGGCCCGGGTGCTGCGCGATCAGCTGCTACTCGATGCCGAGGCCGCCCTGACAGAGCCCGGCGGCGAGGCCTGGGTGCGGGTTGCAGAGGCCTGCGCTCTCACGGCCGGCCTGATCGGTGGCCTCGGCGGTGCCCGCTGCCGCACCGTGGCCGCCCACGCCGTGCACAACGGCCTCACCCAGCTGGCCGCCTGCCACGGCAGCCTGCACGGCGAGAAGGTGGGTTTCGGCGTGCTGGTGCAGCTGCGGCTGGAGGAGCTGGTGGGCGGCCAGCAGCTGGCGGCTCAGGCCCGGCGCCAGCTGTTGCCCCTGTTCCAGCGCCTGGGCATCCCCTGCACCCTGGCTGAGCTGGGCCTGGCCCAGGCCAGCCTCAGCGATCTCGAGGCGGTCTGCGCCCACGCCTGCGCCCCCGGCTCCGACCTGCACCACCTGCCCTTCCCCGTGGGCCAGGCCGATCTGCTGGCGGCGATGGTGAGCACCACCAGCTCCCCCCTCCCCAGCCCGGAGCGTCAGCCGGCGTGATCCCCAGCGAGCAGCAGGACCGCTGCCGGACCCTGGTGAGCGAGGCCGCCGCAGGCCTGCTCGATCCCCAGGGCCGTCAGCTCGCCGCCCAGGTGCAGTGGTGGCCCCTGGAGGGACTCGCTGGCGACTGGCCGGTGGCCGTGCTCGGGGAGGGGCCGCCCCTGCTGCTGCTTCACGGCTTCGACAGCTCCTTTCTGGAGTTCCGCCGCCTGGCCCCGCTGCTGGCGGAGCACCACCAGCTGTTCATTCCCGATCTGCACGGTTTCGGTTTCAGCCCCAGGCCCGCCGGCGGCCCCTTCGGACCGGGGCCGGTGCTCGATCAGCTGGGACGGCTGCTGGCGGCCATCGAGGCACGTCACGGCACAGACGGCGGCACCCGTGCCGCTGGCCTCGGCCTGATCGGCGCCTCCATGGGCGGCTCGGTGGCGGTGGAGCTGGCCCGCCGCCACCCGGCCCGGATCCAGCGGTTGCTGCTGCTCGCCCCGGCGGGGCTCACGGGACGGCCCATGCCCCTGCCACCGCTGCTGGATGGGCTGGGGGTGCGCTTCCTGGCCCTGCCCGGCGTGCGGCGGGGCCTCTGCCGCAGCGCCTTCGCCGATCCCGAGCACGCCGTGGGGCCGGCGGAACTGGAGATCGCCTCCCTGCACCTGCAGGCCCCGGGCTGGGCGCCGGCCCTGGCCGCCTTCGCCCGCAGCGGCGGCTTCGCGGGCTGCGGCCTGCCCCTGCCGCCCCAGCCTCTGGAGGTGCTCTGGGGAGCCCAGGACCGCATCCTGCGCCCTCCCCAGAAACGGGCGGCCCTGGCCCTGCTGGGCAAGCGGGTGCGCGAACTCGATGCCTGTGGCCACCTGCCCCACATCGATCAGCCCGCCACCGTGGCGGCCACCTGGCTGGCCCGTCCGGCAACGGTCCTGTGAGCGACGCCGCCGGCGCTGGCGATCCGCTGCTGCGGCTGCTCGCCGCGGGCCTGCAGCTCTGGCTGCGCCAGCAATGCGAGCACCTGGACAGCCTGGAGTTGCAGCTCCAGGGCTCAGCGGCGGCCCTGGTGCGCGGCCGGCTGGCGGGGGTGCGGGCGAGGGCGCGGGGAGTCCGCTACCAGCACCTGAAGCTGGACCTGGTGGACCTCAGCAGTGGCGCGCTGCGGGTGCAGATGGGCAGCCTTTGGCGAGGCCAGCCCGTGAAGCTCCAGGAGCCCTTTACGGTCCGCGGCGTGGTGAGCTTCACCACCGCCGGCCTGAACCACTCCCTGGCCCAGCCGCACTGGCGGCCCCTGGCCGACCAGCTGGGCGAAGAGCTGCTGGGCATCACGCCCCTGGTGGGGCTGCGCCTGGAAGCGAACCGCCTGGTGCTGGCGGCCCAGGGGGTGGGGGAGAGCCCTCCGGTGGAGGTGCCCACCACGGTGGAGGCGGGCGCTGGCGGGCTGGTGCTGGTGAGCGCGGATGGCAGCCACCGCAGCCTGGTGGCGATGGGCCCGTCCCTGCGGCTGGAGCGGGCGAGCGTGGAGGCCGGCCTGCTGGTGCTCGAGGGCGAGGCCACCGTGACACCTTGACCGTCGCGCCTTGACCGTGACGCCCTAGCGCTGCAGCAGGGGCAGCACCAGGGTCACCAGGGAGTACACCACCGCCGGCACAAAGAGATAGCTGTCGATGCGGTCCAGGATGCCGCCATGGCCGGGGATGGCGTCGCCGGAATCCTTCAGCCCGGCATCCCGCTTCATCATCGATTCGGTGAGGTCGCCCACCAGGGCGAACAGGGCCACCACCGCCCCCAGCAGGGCACCAACCAGCCAGCCCCAGGGCCAGCCGATCCAGGTGCCGCCGATCACGCCCACCGCCATGGCGCAGGCCACGCCCCCCAGGGCCCCCTCCACGGTCTTGCCCGGGGAGATCGGTGACAGCGGGCGGCGACCCAGGCGCCTGCCGATCACGTAGGAGCCGATGTCGGTGGCCACGATCAGGAAGCAGGCCAGCAGGGTGAGCTCCAGGCCGCCATCGGCCAGGGCCCGCAGCTTGATCCAGTGGCTGGGCAGAAAACCCAGATAGAAGAGGCCAAACACCGAGGCGGCGATGTCGGCGATGGTGCCGGTCACGGGCTGCAGCAGCAGCCAGCCGCAGATCACCGCCCCTGAAGCCGGCAGCACCGCCGCCGCCACATCCCCGGCCAGCCAGCCGCTGCCCGCCTGACTGGCTGCCTGGGTGCTGAACAGCAGCAGCTGCACCGCCACCAGGGTGGTTTTGGTGGCCGGCCGGATGCCCTTGAACTGGGCCATGCGGAAGAACTCCAGCAGGCCCAGGTGCACGATCACCCCCACGGCGACGGTGAACCACCAGCCTCCCAGCATCACCACCACGAAGCCGAAGCCCCCCGCCGCCCAGCCACTGGCCAGCCGGGCCAGGGAGGTGGCGCGGGGTGATCGCTGCGGCAGAGACGGCGGCAACGGTGCGCTCAAGGCCGCTCTGCGGCGATCAGGAACAGGGGCTCGGCGGCCGCCAGCTTGGCCTGGGAGCCCCGCCGCTGCATGCGGTGCACCGTGGCCTGCACCACCTGGAGATCCTGGGCGGCCAGCTGACCCAGGGTGTCGGTGGCATCCACCAGCCCCTCCAGGCTGGCGGTGCTGATCACCAGCCGTCCCGCGGGCTGGAGAGCCTGCCACACCGCCGCCAGCACGGCGCCGAGGGGACGGCCCACCTCCAGCAGCACCCGGTCGGGCCGGGGCGGCAGCAGCGCCAGGTCGGCAGGGGCCGCGCCGGCATGGATGTGCAGGTTGGTGATCCCGAAGCGCCGGCGGTTGCGCTCCAGCAGGGCGATCGCCTCGGGATCGCGCTCCAGGGTGTGCACGGCACCGGCGGGCATCAGCCGGGCGATCTCCAGGGCCAGGGCGCCGGTGCCGCCGCCCACGTCCCACACCAGCGAGTCGGCCCTGGGCCGCAGATGGGCCAGCAGCATCACCCGCAGCTCCATCGGCGTGGGGCTGAAGCCGGGGGCGTCGTCGAAGGCGCCGTCCGGCAACCCGGGAGTCACGAAGTCCCAGCTGTAGGGCTGGTCGCAGGGCGCTGGTGGTCCGGACACGGGGTCCTAACTGGCCACAACCTTCACCGTATCAGCGATCTGTCCGGGCCAGCGGCGGGCCTCGACGGCCAGCCAGGCCGCCCGCTCCGCGTCGATGCGCTCGCCGGGCACCAGCAGGGGAATGCCGGGGGGATAGGGACAGAGTGGCTCAGCGGCCAGCCGGCCGGCGGCCTGGTGCAGAGGCAGCAGGCGGGCCGTGGACCGCCAGGCCACGCCAAGGTCGAGGTCGGGTTCGGCCACCAGCGGCAGGGGCGGGGCCGTGAAGGGCGGCAGGGGATCGCCACCCAGGGCCTGGGCCAGTGCGCGCAAGGCCCGCGGCAACCGCCACACCAGCCCCGCAGGCGGCACCTCCCCCAGGCTGAAGGTGAGCGCGCCGGGCTCGGGCAGTTCGGCGATCACGCCCCGCGTCAGCAGCCAGGCGTCGGCCTCCAGGCCGTTGATGCCCAGGGCGGCGGTGTGCAGCACCAGGCGCAGGGGGTCGTGGTTGGCCAGCAGCGGCAACCCAAAGGCGGTGCAGCGGCGGCGCAGCCGGGCCGCCACCGCCTCGGCGCGGCGTCGCTGCCGGCGGCCGGCCGGGCTGCCGCCGTGGCGCAGGGCCGCCTCCGTGGAGGCGAGCAGCAGGGCGCTGGGACTGGAGGTCTGCAGCCACAGCAGGCTGCGCTCGATCGCCGCGCCATCGAGCCGCGGCCCCTGCCCCAGCAGGGCGGCGCTCTGGGCGAGTCCGCCGCCGCCCTTCTGGCAGGAGAGCACCACCAGGTCGGCGCCGGCCGCCAGGGCCTCGCCGCGGCCGTGGGCCTGGTCCACCAGCAGCGGCAGGCCGGCGCCATGCACCGCCGCCACCAGGGGGGCGAGATCCACCGCCAGGCCCTGATAGCTGGGCGACACCAGCACCACCGCCGCCAGCGGCCCGCCGGCCAGGGCCGCCGCCAGCACCCGCTCCAGCCAGGCAGTGTCCGGCGGCTGCCAGAGGCCGCTGGCCGGATCGAAGGGCAGGTTGAACAGCACCGGCCGCAGCTGCCCCAGCACGCAGCCGTGCAGCAGCGAGCGGTGCAGGTTGCGGGGCAGCAGCACGCGACTGCCGGGGGGTGCCAGGGCCAACAGGGCGGCCTGCAGCAGGCCGCTGGCTCCGTTGACGCCGAACCAGCAGCGCTCGGCGCCCAGCAGGGCGGCGCAGGCGGCCTGGGCCCGGGCCACGGCGCCGTCGGGCTCCAGGGGCCCACCGATGGCAGGCAGTTCCGGCAGGTCCCAGCTGCCGGGGGGCCGGCGCAGCAGCCGCTCCAGCTCCGGCGGCAGGCCCCGGCCCCGACCATGGGCGGGCAGATGCAGGGCCAGGGGCCGGCGCCAGGGGGGAACGAACCGGCGCGGCGCCAGGGCAGGCAGCAGCTGCGAGGGCTTCAAGACACCGGTGCGCGGTTCCTAGAGTCTGCGTGCTTCCCCTGCCGTGGCCCCTGGCCGGCATCGCCCTTGACCGCCGCCAGCGCCACCTCCCCCCCGCCAACGCCAGCTGCGGCCGCCACCGCCGCCAGCTCCGTCAAGAACTCCGGCACGAGCTCCGTCACCGCTGACAGCGTCTACGACCCCCAGGCCGACCGGGCCTGGCTGCTGCGCCGTCCCTGGATCCTGATCGGCCGCCTGAGCAGCGTGCTCTGGCAGCTGGGCAGCCTCACGCTGGTGCTGCTGGTGCAGGGACGCAGCCAGGACGCCGGCGTGCAGCGGCGGCTGGGCCAGCGCATTCTGGCGACCCTCACCCACCTGGGGCCCTGCTTCATCAAGGTGGGGCAGGCCCTCTCCACCCGTCCCGACCTGGTGCGCCGCGACTGGCTGGAGGAGCTCACCCAGCTGCAGGACAACCTGCCGCCCTTCCCCCAGGACGTGGCCCTGGCCACGATCGAGGCGGAGCTGGGGGCGCCGGCCGACCGGCTGTTCGAGGAGTTTCCCGACTACCCGATGGCGGCGGCCAGCCTGGGCCAGGTGTATCGCGCCCGGCTGAGCGACGGTCGCTGGGTGGCGGTGAAGGTGCAGCGGCCCGGGCTGGAGCGGATCCTGCGACGCGATCTGGTGCTGATCCGTGCCCTGGCCGTGGTGGTGGCCCCGGTGCTGCCCCTCAAGCTGGGCGTGGGGTTGAGCGCCATCATCGACGAGTTCGGCCGCTCCCTGTTCGAGGAGATCGACTACCGCTGCGAGGCCGACAACGCCGAGCGCTTCGCCGCCCTGTTCGAACACCACCCGGAGGTCACCGTGCCCCGGGTGGAGCGCATGCTGAGCTCCCGGCGTGTGCTCACCACCAGCTGGATCCACGGCACCAAGCTGCAGGAGCGCCGGACCCTCGAGGCCCAGGGTCTCGACCCCTCCGCCCTGATCCGCACCTGCGTGATTGCCGGGCTGCGCCAGCTGCTCGAGTTCGGCTACTTCCACGCCGATCCCCATCCCGGCAACCTGTTCGCCCTGCCAGGCCGCAGCGGCGGCCTGGGCCACGTGGCCTACGTGGACTTCGGAATGATGGACTCGATCACCGATGCCGACCGACTCACCCTCACCGGGGCGGTGGTGCATCTGATCAACCGCGACTTCCGCGCCCTGGCTGAGGATTTCGTGGCCCTGGGCTTCCTCACCCCGGACAGCGATCGCGAACCGATCATCCCCGCCCTCGAGGAGGTGCTGGGGGGGGCACTGGGGGAGAACGTGGGCAGCTTCAACTTCAAGTCGGTCACCGACCGCTTCTCAGAGCTGATGTTCGACTACCCGTTCCGGGTGCCGGCGCGCTTTGCCCTGATCATCCGGGCGGTGGTGAGCCAGGAGGGCCTGGCGCTGCGCCTCGACCCCGACTTCAAGATCATCCGCGTGGCCTATCCCTACGTGGCCAGGCGGCTGCTGGCGGGGGACACCGCCGAGATGCGCGAGAAGCTGCTCGACGTGCTGTTCGACGGCGACGGCCGCCTGCGGGTGCAGCGGCTCGACAACCTGCTTTCGGTGGTGGAGGAGGCGGGATCGACCCCCGACCTGCTGCCGGTGGTGGGCTCAGGCCTGAAGCTGCTGCTGGGTCCCGAGGGCAGCAGCCTGCGCCAGCGGCTGCTGCTCACCCTGGTGCAGGACAACCACCTGCACACGGAGGATCTGCGGGCCCTGGCCGGCCTGCTGCGGCGCACGTTCACGCCGGCCAAGCTTGCCGGCGGCATGCTGGCCCGGTTCAACCCCCTGTCTTCAGGAGCCTGAGGCGCCACTAGGGTCGGGCCCTGAGCGCCGCTGCCCCGTGATCCACTCCCTGCCCCTGTTTCTCTCCCTCGCTGGCTCTGCCATGGCAGCGGGCGAGCTGGATGGCGATCTCGATGCCGACCTCTACATCTTCCAGGTGGCCACCTTCGTGCAGCCGCCCTACCTGCTGGCGGGCATCGGTCTGGCCATGGGGGTGCTCTGCGGACTCACCTTCGCCCGCCTGGTGCAGGACAAGCTGGAGGGATGGAAACAGGACCGCCTGGCCCTGCTGCCCCTGGCCAACGGCAACATCCTGCTGCCCTATGCCGGGGTGGTGATCGGCGTCACCCTGTTCATCGGCGGCAGCCTGCAGGTGTTCGGGTTTTCAGCCGGTGTGGCGCTGCTGGTGTCGTTCGTGCTCTCGGTGGCCACCGCCGGCGCCCTCTGGGTGCAGTTGCAGCGGCTGATGAGCCAGGTGGAGAACGGCACCTTCAGCGCCGTGGACTTCGACAACTTCGACCAGTTCTTCTAAGCGGCTTCCTCTAGGCCGCCAGGTAGCCCTCCAGCCGGCACGACTGGGAGCGGATGCCCTCCAGAGCCTTGCGCTCGAGGTTGCGGGTCTTGTCGCGGCTCATGCCCAGGGTCTTGGCGATCGAGCTCAGGCTCATCGGCTCGCGCAGACCTTCCCCGTCGGTGGCGATGCCGTAGCGCATCTTCAGCACCCGCCCCTGCAGCTCCGGCAGCTGCTCCAGCAGCGCCCGCAGGTCGCCCTTCAGGCACTCTCCGTCCACACGCTCCTCCGGCAGCTCCTCATCACCCGCCAGCAGCTCCAGCAGTTCGGTGTCCT
>SLIG01000109.1 GCA_007135755.1 Cyanobium sp. | reverse complement strand
CAGGCCGCTGCCGCCGCTGCGGCCCTGGCCGAGCTGGCGGAGCGCCACCGGGCCGGTGCTGAGGCGCTGGCGGCAGCCCAGGGGCGCGCCGATCGCCTGGCGGCCGTGGCCGACCGCTGCCGGGGCCGCAGCGCCCCCCACATCTCCCTGCAGCGCTGGGTGCTCTCGGCCTACCTGGAGGAGATCTGCACCCATGCCAACCAGCGCCTGGAGCAGATGACCAGCGGCCGCTACCAGCTGCTGCTCAGCGACGACAGCGGCCAGCGCAAGGGCAGCAAGGCGGGTCTGGGGCTGCGGGTGCTCGATGCCTTCACCGGCGAGGAGCGGGAGGTGGCCAGCCTCTCGGGCGGCGAGACCTTCCAGGCCTCCCTGGCCCTGGCCCTGGGGGTGGCCGACACGGTGCAGGCCCACAGCGGCGGGGTGGGGCTCGACGCCCTGTTCATCGACGAGGGCTTCGGCAGCCTGGATCCCGATAGCCTGCAGCTGGCGATGGATGAACTCGACCGCCTGCGGGAGGGGGGACGGATGATCGGCCTGATCAGCCATGTGTCGGCCCTGCGGGAGCGCATCCGCAGCGGCATCGAGGTGGTGGCCGGTGAGCGTGGCTCGCGGCTGCGGGTGGGCCCCACCGGGGGCGGCGCCTAGGGTCCGCCCAGCAGCCCCGCTCGGCTCCGTGCTCCCCTCCCCCCGCAGGCTCACGGCTCCCCTGGCCCGGCGCCTGCCGTCCCTGCTCTCCGCCCTCCTGGCCGCCCTGCTGGTGGTGGCGGTGCTGCTGCCCGCCCTGGCCCCCAGGCCCGGCCACGGCGCCGCCGGCACACCCCGCGAGCCCCTGCCCGAGAGCAGTGAGGAGCTGGCCAGCCGCTCCCCCTGGACACGTCCGGAGTCGTACCCCCTCGATCAGCGCCCCGACCCCGGCCTCTACCGCCCCAGCGCCGCCTGGATCGGGCGGCTGATCCTGCCCTCAGCCGAGGAGCCCGGCCCCGAGGGCGACTGGGTGTGGATTGAGCTGGAGCAGGCGCCGGCCGAGCGCCAGGAGCTGATTGGTGAACGCCTGCGCCTGCGCTGGGCCGAACAGCCCGGGGTACAGCGCCTGGTGCGCACCGTCACCACCGACATCAGCCTGGGTGAGCCGGCCCGCCAGGCCGCCGCCGCCGCCAATGTGGTGCCCACCCGCCTCGACGGACGCCGAGAGGTGGGGCCGCTGCAGTCGCTTGCAGGCGCCCGGCCGCGGGACGACGTGATCGTGCGTCTCGACGGCGTCAGCGTGGGGGACGGCGAGCTGCGCATCGCCCGCCCGCCGGTGCAGACCAGCGGCCGCTGGACGGCCCTGGTGACCGTGTTGGGCACCGCCCCTGCGGACGACCCCAGCGCTGACCCCGATCTGCTGCGGGTGCGGCACTTCAATGCCGCCAGCGGAGCCTTCGACGGTCCTGAGGAGCGCATCCGTATCCCCCTGCTGCCGCCGGATCGCTTCGGCCGCCGCCAGTTCGACCCCCGCGGGCTGGCGGCCTCGCCCCTCAACGCCGGCGGCTGGCTGATCCATGGCGCCCCGGCTGACGACGGGCTGTTCACGGTGCAGTCGACCGAACCCCGCCAGCTGCTGGAGCTCAAGCCCCAGCGCCGGGTCAGCGGCACCGCGGCCAGCCTCGGGCACATCAGCCGCCGCAACTGGGGCCCCGCCCAGCTGGGGCGCGGGAGCCTGCACACCACCCTGCTGCAACCCAGCGGAGCGGCGGCGGACCTGCGCGCACTGGAGGAGTGGGCGGTGGGGGATCGGGCCCTGCTGCTGCACCTGTTCGGCGGCATCGGCGGCGCCGACGGCGAGCCCACACCCGGCTGGACCGTGACCGGGCACTTCGCCTTCGGTGAGGCCGAGGTGGTGCGCGACCCCTTCAGCGGCGAGCCCCGCTTCCGGCTTCTCTACCACCAGATCTACGCCAACAACCCCAACGGCATCATCTCCGGCAGCCAGGACGCCAGTGCCTATGCCGGCAGTCTCCAGCGCGGCTGGATCGGCACCCGGCCGATCGCCGATGTGCTCGTGCGGCTGGATGGGGACGCCCTCGATGCCGTTGCCCTGCAGACCGAGATCCTGGCCGCCCGCTACCGCAGTGGTGACGGCTCCGGCGTGGCCCTGGTGACCCCGGCCACCTCCTGCGTGCAGGATTCCAGCCAGGCCCTCTGGATCGCCCTGCAGCAGCTGCGCCGGGAGGATGCCCTCGCCGGCCTGTCGCCGGCCCAGCGGCAGCGGCGGCTGCGCCTGGCCAACGCCCTCGACGGCCTGCTCACCCCCTTCGGAAGGGTGCGCTCCGACTGGCGCGGCAATGCCGAAGTGACCTTCAGTGCCGGTACCGGCCTGCTCACCACCGAGGCCGGCGTTGGCAACGGCTCCAGTCCCTTCGCAGCCAGCCAGCGGCCGCTGGATGTGCTGCTGAGCTGGCGATCGATGCTGCCCCGCCGGGCCCACGACGCCATGGCCCGCGAGTTCCTGCGCGCGGGCCTGCCCCTGTGGGTGCTGCGCAGCAACCAGATCCCCGGCGCCGATCCCCGCCTGGAGCCCCTCGCCCCCACCACGGTGCTGGGCCAGCTGCCGGTGCTGGGCACCCTGCTGCAACGGCTGCTGGACAGCCTGTTCCCGCCCCTGGTGCCGGCCGCCCAGGCCTTCAGCCTGCTGGTGCTGGTGATCTACGGCGCCGTGGCCCTCAGCCACGGCTTCCGCAGCGGCTTTCTCGTCGGCCCCTGGCGCTGGACCCCCCTTGGGGGCCTGCTGCCCAGGGCCGCCTGCCTGCTGCTGCTGCCGGCCCTGGTGGAGGAACTGATCTTCCGCGTCGCCCTGCTGCCCCATCCCCTCGAGGGCGAGCACGGCGGCTCCCTGCTGGCCTGGATCGCCTTCAGCACGGGCCTGTTCGTGCTCTATCACCCCCTGGCGGCGCGTCTCTGGTACCGCCAGGCACGGCCGGTGTTCGACGACCCCCGCTTCCTGGTGCAGTGCACGCTTCTGGGGCTGGCCTGCGCCCTGGTCTATGTGGTCACCGGCTCCCTCTGGCCGCCGGTGCTGATCCACTGGCTGGCGGTGCTGGTGTGGCTCGAACCGCTGCAGGGGCGGCTGCGGCTGGCGCCGTGAGCCGCCGGATCCGGGTGGCGGTCTACGGCACCCTCAAGCGCGGGGAGAGCAACCACGACTGGCTGGCTGGTGCGCCGTTCCTCGGTCGCACCCGCATCCCCGGCCTGGAGCTCTACAACCTTGGCGAGTATCCGATGGCCGTGCCCAGCGTCGACCCGCGGGCCCGCATCCATGCCGAGCTCTACCGGGTGGACGGGGAGGGCCTGGCCCGGCTTGATGTGCTCGAGGACTATCCCCATCTCTACGGCCGCCGTCAGCTGCCGGTGGCCGATGGCCAGCCCGCCTGGGTCTACACCGGCCGACCCGAGCAGGTGCGCGGCTGCCGGCGGGTGCCCTTCAACGACTGGGGGGCCACGCCGGTGTTCAGCTACGGCTCCAACCTCGATCCGTGGCAGCTGCGCCAGCGCTGCGCCGGCTGGGACGGCTTCGGCCTGGTGGCCCGCCTGGAGCACTGGCGCTGGGCGATCAACAAGCGCGCCCTTCACGATCCCCGTGAGGGTTTCGCCGACATCCAGCCCCAGCCCGGTGCCAGCTGCTGGGGGCTGGTGCACCACCTCAGCCACCGCGACCGCTCGGTGCTGGATCTGCTGGAGGGCGTGGCCATCGGTCAGTACCGCCACCAGAGCGTGGAGGTGGACTGCGGCGGGGAACGGCTGCCGGTGCTCACCTACGTGCCCCAGCCGGAAGTGGTGGCCGCCGGTCTGCGGCCCAGCCCCGGCTATGCCGCCCACATCCTGCGGGGGGCCGCACACCATGGTCTGCCCGAGGCCTGGCGCTCCTGGCTGCAGCGGCAGCTGGACCCTCCGCCGCAGCCGGGGGGAGCGGGAGGGGGCATCGTGGCCCCCAGTGGCCACGACCCCCATGGAGCCGGCGATCCTGGACGTTGACCTGCTCGCCTTCGAGCGCGGAGGCGAGCGCCAGCAGCAGGCGGTGGTGGATGGCGTGATGCGCAGCCTGGCCACGGGCTTCGTGGTCACCCGCAGCGACCTGCCGGCCGATCTGCTCGATGAGGCCTATGGCTTGTTGGAGTGCTTCTTCGCCCAGCCGGCGGCGCGCAAGGCGACCTTCTCGGCCCCCGGATCCTGCGGCCAGACCGGCTACACAGGGCTGTTGGTGGAAACTGCTGCCGGTGAGCAGCGGGCTGACTGGAAGGAGATGCTCAACTGGGCCCAGCCGCTGCCGCCCCAGCACCCCCTGCGGCGGCGCTTCCCCCTGCTCTACCCGGAGCAGGTGATGCCGGAGCCACTGGTGCCCGGCATCACGGCGGTGCTGGGGCGTTTCCACCGCACCATCGCCGAGCTGCAGCGGCGCTTCCTGCGGGTGATCGCCACCGGCCTGGGGGTGCATCCCACGTTCTTCGACGCCGTGGTGGCGGAGGCCCCCACCCTCACCCGGGCGGTGCGCTACCCGCCCATGCAGCAGGCCCCCGAGGACGGTCACGTGTGGGCGGCCGCCCACGGCGACATCAACCTGATCACCGCCCTGCCCCGGGCCACCGCCCCGGGCCTGCAGGTGCGGGTGGGTGAGCGCTGGGTCGAGGCGGTGGCCCCGGAGGGCCAGGTGATCCTCAACAGCGGGCTGATGCTGGAGTGGTTGAGCAACGGCCGCATCCCCACCGGCTGGCACCGGGTGGTGGCCCCCGACCACTGGAGTGCCGCTCGCCTGAGCGTGGTGCAGTTCTGCCACCCGCGGCCGTCCACGGTGCTGGCTCCGCTGGCCAGCTGCATCGATGCCGACCATCCCCAGCGCCATGCCGCCGTGATGGCCGCCGATGCCCTCGAGGCCGTGCTTTACGACATCAACCTGATCAGCTGAGCCTGCTCAGCTGATCTCAGGGCTGGGTAGAAGCACTCAACCGCCCACTTCGGTGTGATCCGGCACTGACGGGGCCCTCAGGCGCTGTCTGGAGTGGTGCTGTTCCCACCTCCATCCCGGTGTGCAGCACCGGCAGCCCCCATGACCATCTCCCCGCCCAGGCCGGCCCCGTCCGCCCACCAGTCCCTGGAGTCGATGCCGGGCCAGCCGATGCCGGCGGCCGATGCCTTTGTGGCCGTGGCCCTGGCGGCCGTGTCCTGGGATGGCACCCTCACCCCCGCCGGCACCCGGGCCCTGCGCCACGCCATCGACTACCGCGCGCCCTACCGCGAGCTGGGCGACACCCAGGTGGCGCTGCTGATCAACAGCCTGCTGGAGCGTCTGCGCCAGGAGGGTGCCCAGCATCTGATGCTGGAGGCCGGCCAGTGCCTGAGCCCGGATCTGCGCCGTTCCGCCTACGCCGTAGCCGCTGAGATCATGCGCTCCGACGGCGAGCTTCAGCCCGATGAGCGCAACATCCTCAGCACCCTGGCCGCCACCCTCGACCTCGACGACGACGCCACCGGCCCGGTGCTGGCGGTGATGGAGGTGCTGCACGCGCCGGTGCAGTAAGCCGCCCGCCCCCAGCCGGCGCCGGCGATAGGGTCGTTCCCCGCGCGGATTTCGCGGCGTGAGCGACCTCCTGCCCCCACGATCCCAGCCACCTGCATCCCTGGCCCAGCGGCTCGACCGCAGCCTGGCCCGCCTGGGGCTGAAGGCGGCGCTGCCGGTGCTGCTGCTGGCGGTGGCCTGGGGCCAGGAGCTGGTGGATCAACTGCTGTTCGGCGGCCGCTGGAATCTGCCGATGCTCCCCGGCGGATCGATCCTGGGGGTGTTCACTGCCCCCTTCAGCCACAGCGGCTTCGGCCACCTGCTGGCCAACTCGGCCCTGTTTCTGCCGCTCTCCTGGTTGGTGCTGCTGCGTGGCCGGCGCGACTACCTGGCCGTGTGGATCGGGGTCTATGTCTGCGCCATCCCGGTGTGGCTGCTCTGGCCCGTGGGCAGCCATGGCCTCTCGGGGGTGGTGTACGGCCTGCTGGGCTATCTGTTGCTGATCGGCTGGCTGGAGAAACGGCCCTTCTCCCTGCTGCTGTCGCTGTTCTGTCTGGTGAGCTACGGCGCCGTGCTGCCCAGCCTGATTCCCCTGTTCTCGCCAGCGGGGGTGAGCTGGATCGGCCACCTCAGCGGCTTTCTCGGCGGCGTGCTGGCGGCCTTCGCGGTGTACCGCGAGTGATGGGTCCCTCGCCAACACGCCCCTCGCCCACGCTGATCCTGGGGGGCTTCCTGATCACCCCTGAGGCCTACGGGCCGATGGCAACGGCCATCGGTGAACGCAGCGGCCAGCCGGTGGCGGTGGTGCCCGCCGGCAAGGGCGACTGGCTGCTCACCAGCTGGAGCCTGGGCTGGCGCCGGCTGCTTGACCGCAGCCAGGCTCTCCTGCAGGAGCTGGCATCGGCGTCCCCCACGGGCCGGGTGAACCTGGTGGGCCACAGCTCCGGCGGGGTGATGCTGCGTCTGCTGCTGGGCGATGAGCCCTTTGCCGGCCGCGTCTTCGGCCTGCGCGAGCAGGTGGACACCCTGCTCAGCCTGGGCAGCCCCCACAGTGCCCTGCGCGGCACGCCCCTGCGCCGCCTGGTCGACCAGCGCTACCCCGGCGCCTTCTTCGGCGACCAGGTGCGCTACGTGTCGGTGGCGGGAGCGATCGAACCCGCCCAGCTGCGGCCCCGGGCCCGCCGCCTGGTGCGGCGCTCCTACAGCGCCATCAGCAATGACCCCGACTGCCGCGGTGACGGGCTGGTGCCGGTCAGTTCCGCCCTGCTCAGCGGCTCCGAGCAGCGGCTGCTGGAGGGGGTGGGGCACGGCGGCTGGTTCGCCGAGCGCTGGTACGGCAGCCCGGAGGTCCTGCCCCGCTGGCTGGATCTGCTCGTAGCCTGAACCTGCCTGCAGCGCCACGGCATGCCGTTTGGAGTCAGCTGGCCCCCCGAGGCCTACCTGTGGTTCAAGACCCTCCACATCGTGGGGGTGGTGGTGTGGTTCGCGGGGCTGTTCTATCTGGTGCGGCTGTTCATCTACCACCGCGAGGCGGCCGAGCTCGAGCCGCCGCTGCGGGAGGCGTTCGAGCAGCAGTACGGCCTGATGGAACGCCGCCTGGCCAACATCATCACCACCCCGGGGATGGTGGTGGCCGTGGTGTGCGCCGCCGGGCTGCTGGCGGTGAATCCGGCCTGGCTGAAGCAGGGCTGGATGCACGCCAAGCTCGCCTTCGTGGCGGCCCTGCTGGCCTACCACTGGTTCTGCTATCGGCTGATGGGCCAGCTGCAGCGCGGCAGCTGCAGCTGGAGCGGCCGCCAGCTGCGCGCCCTCAACGAACTGCCCACCCTGCTGCTGGTGCTGGTGGTGATGCTGGTGGTGTTCAAGACCCAGTTCCCCACCGGAGCCGCCACCTGGCTGATCGTGGCCCTGGTGGTGTTCATGGCCGCCTCGATTCAGTTCTATGCCCGCTGGCGGCGGCTGCGGGCCGAGCGCCTGAGGGCGGAGGCCGCCGGTGGTTAATGCGGCGGTTCAGCTGCGGCCGTTCCACCGGCACCCCCTGGCGCCGGTGCTGGCCTCGATCACCCCCCAGTGCTGCCCGCAGCGGCTGAATTTCCACTGCCACACCACCTGCAGCGACGGCAGCCTGCGGCCCGCCCAGCTGGCGGACCAGGCCATCGCGCTCGGTCTGGAGCACCTGGCGGTGACCGACCACCATGCCCTGCACGCCCACGATGAGGTGGCCGCCTGCTTCGCGGTGGCCGCCGAGCGGGGCCGGCCGGTGCCCGTGCTCTGGCGGGGGGTGGAGATCAGCTGCCTGCTGGAGGGCTGCCTGGTGCACGTGCTCGCCCTCGGCTTCGAGGCCGAGCATGACGCTCTCCACCCCTATCTGCAGGGCTGCAGCGTGGTGGGGCCGGCCCTGCGCGCCGAGGCGGTTCTGGAGGCGATCCGCTCCGCCAACGGCCTGGCCGTGCTCGCCCACCCGGCCCGCTACCGGCTGCCCTTCCAGCGCCTGATCGCGGCGGCGGCCGAGCTCGGATTCGATGGTGCCGAGGCCTGGTATGACTACGGCATGCAACCGCAATGGCAGCCCACGCCGGTGGTGTGCGAAGCCATCGCCCGTGATCTGGAGCGGCGGGGATTGCTCAGCAGTTGCGGTACGGATACTCATGGGCTGGAGCTCCGCGGCCGCTAGGGTTTGCTGACACCCTCCCCCGCCGCACCGATGGGTCTGTTTGATCGTCTGCT
>SLIG01000108.1 GCA_007135755.1 Cyanobium sp. | reverse complement strand
CCCGCTCCAGATCGGCCATCGCCTGCAGCTGGCTCTGCCAGATCGCCGCGCCGTTCTGCTCCACCCAGCCGTCGGCGGGGTAGCGGCTGGCCAGGGGGGCACTGCAACTCTGCAGCCGCCGGCCGCTGCTGTCGAGCAGGGCCGCCCGGGAGCTGGTGGTGCCCTGATCCAGGGTGAGCAGCAACGGCTGGGTCATGGGCTGGCATCCATGGCGAGGGTCCCTGAGTTGTTGCTAGCGCTGCGGGAGCACTGCACCAAGGCGATCGATGGGGCTTGCAACACCGGCCTGGGTGGCCGACGCGGTGGTGGCTCAGGTGTTCCCCGACCGCTTTCGCCGCAGCGGCCGGGTTGCGGCCCAGCGGGATCTGGAGCTGCTGAGCTGGGGCAGCCCGCCTGAGCAACGGGGCTTTCAGGGGGGCGACCTGCTGGGCGTGATCGAGGGTCTCGACCGCCTCCAGGCCCTGGGTATCACCGCCCTGTCGCTGAACCCGGTGTTCGCCTCGGCGGCCTACCACCGGTACCACACCTTCGAGTATTTCCAGGTGGATCCGCTGCTGGGCGGCAACGGCGCCCTGGCGGCCCTGATCGAGGCCGTGCACGCCCGCGGCATGCGCCTGATCCTCGATGGCGTGTTCAACCACTGCGGGCGGGGCTTCTGGGCCTTCCACCACCTGCTGGAGAACGGCGAGGCCTCCCCCTACCGGCACTGGTTCCACGTGGAGCGCTGGCCCCTCAACCCCTTTCCGGGGCCGGGCGAGGACTGCGGCTACCACTGCTGGTGGAACGATCCGGCCCTGCCCCGGTTCAACCACGCCCACCCGGGGGTGCGGCGCTACCTGCTGGCGGTGGCCCGCCACTGGCTGGCGGCCGGCATCGACGGCTGGCGGCTGGATGTGGCCGATGAGGTGCCGGTGGACTTCTGGCGGGAGTTCCGGGAGGTGGTGCGGGCCGAGCGGCCCGACGCCTGGATCGTGGGCGAGATCTGGCGCGACGGCCGCCCCTGGCTGGACAGTCCACCGCTGTTCGACGGGGTGATGAACTACCCGCTGGCCTGGCCGGTGCTGGGCTACTTCGGGGCCGCCAGCCTGCGCAGCGACCTGGTGCTGCCAGCCCTCAACAGCGCTCCCTACCAGCCCCTCGACCGGGCCGCCTTCGAGAGGCAGGTGGAGACGGTGCTGGGCTGGTATCCCGCCGCCACCCGGCGGGCCCAGCTCAACTTGCTCGACGGCCACGACACCCCCCGAGCCCTGCACGTGCTGAAGGGGGACACGGACGCGCTGCGGCTCTGCCTGCTGTTCCTGTTCCTGCTGCCCGGAGCCCCCTGCCTCTATTACGGCACCGAGCTGGAGCTGGCGGGCGGGCCGGAGCCGCTCTGCCGCGAGGCCTACCCCTGGGAGCGCAACCCCGGCCCCCTGGCGGAGTGGATCGCGGGGCTGAGCGCCCTGCGCCGGGAGCAGCCGGCGCTGCGCTCCAGCGAGCTGCGCTTCCTGCCCAGCCCCCACAACGACCTGGTGCTGCTGGAGCGGGGTGCGGGGGCCGGGCGGCTGTGGGTGGCGATCAACCGCGGCGACGAGACGCTGGCCGTGGCGGCGCCGGCCGGGGACGGCCACCGGCTGTGGCCCCAGACGCCAGACAGCGCGGCTGGGGACGGCGAGCGCAGCCAGGACGGGGAGCCGGGCGTCGCGAGGGTTCCGGGGCGGGCGGCCCTGATCCTGGCCCTGGAGCCGGACCGCGACGCGGCGAGCGCGGCCGCCGACACCGCTGCCGGCCCCTAAGTTGCCGCCGGCACCACCGCCGCCCCCGGCCCACCACCATGACCCTGGCCCCTGAGGACACCCTGGCCCCCGACGACCTGCTCAGCGCCCTGCGCTGGCGCTACGCCACCAAGACCTTTGCGGCCGATCGCCCCATTGCCCCCGAGCTGTGGGCGGCCCTGGAGCAGACCCTGGTGCTCTCCCCGTCCTCCTACGGCCTGCAGCCCTGGAGGTTCCTGGTGATCGACGATCCGGCCCTGCGCGCCGAACTGCGGCCCCACTCCTGGAACCAGAGCCAGATCACCGACGCCTCCCACCTGGTGGTGTTCCTGGCCAAGCGGTCGATCACCGAGGCCGACCTGGACCGGCTGATCAGCGCCACCAGCGACACCCGCGGTGTGGCGCCCGAGCAGCTGGCCGGCTACCGGGAGCTGATGGCCAAGGATCTCGTGCACGGCCCCCGCAGCGCCACGATCGCCACCTGGGCCAGCAACCAGCTGTACATCGCCCTGGGCACCTTCATGACGGCGGCGGCCCTGCTGGGGGTGGACACCTGCCCGATCGAAGGCTTCTCCCCGCCCGACTACGACCGCATCCTGGGGCTCGAAACCTCGCCCTACCGCAGTGCGGTGGTGTGCGCCGCCGGCTACCGCAGCGCCGAGGACAAGTACGCCAACCTGGCCAAGGTGCGCTACCCGGCCAGCGAACTCATCGAGCACCGCTGATCGAGCACCGCTGATTCCTCAGGCTGATCCTTCAGGCCAGCGGCAGCGAGAAGCGCATCGAAAGATCCAGCCAGGGGGCCCGGGTGACCGGGGCGCTGGTGGAGATCAGATCCACCCCGCTGGCGGCGCAGGCGCGCAGCTCCTGAGGGTCCACGCCGGAGGCCTCCAGCACCACCGGGGCGCCGGCGGCCAGCTCCCGCAGCCGCGGCACCAGCTCGACCAGCTGGCCGGGACTGAAGCCATCCAGCAGCACGCCATCAGCCCCGGCCCGCACCGCCGCCAGGGCCTCGGCCTCGGTTTCGGCCTCCACGATCACCCGCGCCGGCCAGGGGGCCTGGGCCCGCACCGCCGCCAGCGCCGGGGCCACCCCGCCGGACCAGGCCAGATGGTTCTCCTTGAGCATGGCGGCGTCATCGAGGCCGAGGCGGTGGTTGAGGCCGCCGCCGCAGCGCACCGCGTACTTCTCCAGCACCCGCAGACCCGGCGTGGTCTTGCGGGTGTCGGCCAGGGCCACCCCCGTGCCCTCCAGCTGCGCCACCAGGGCCGCGGTGGCGGTGGCGATGCCACTCAGGCGCATGGCCAGGTTGAGGGCGGTGCGCTCAGCGGCCACCAGGGCGCTGGCCTCACCCCACAGCTCCAGCACCCGCTGATCGGGCCGCAGCAGCTCGCCGTCGGCCACCAGCAGCCGCACCTCCACGGCCGGATCGAGCAGGGCGAACAGGGGCGCCACCAGCACGCCCCCGCAGAACACCCCGGCCTGCCGGGCGATCCACTGGGCCGAACCACGGCGGCCAGCCAGGGCCGGGGCGCTGAGGTCGCCGCGGCCGATGTCTTCGTTGAGCCAGGCCCGCAGCTGCTGCTCCAGCGCGGGCGTGAAGGGCAACTGGGGGTGCGCCGGGGTCGCGGGCGTCACAGCCAGTAGCCCAAGGGGAGATCCGTGTCGCTCTGGGCCGGCCAGGCACCAAAACCGGCCAGGGTTTCGGAGATCAGCTCCCCCAGGCTGCGGGGCCGCTGCAGCTCCTGGCGGGCCGCCCACTCCGCCTCCTGCACCGCTGCCTCCGGCAGGGCGAGGGCGGCCAGCAGCCGCCGGTAGGCACTCTTTTCGGCCGGGTTCACCGCAGCGTCATCCTGGGGACGCTGGTTGGCCCCCATCATCAGCACCGCCAGCTTCACGGCCTGCTGGCGCCCATCGGCCCCCTCCAAGTCGGCCACCAGTTGCTCCACGTCCACCGGCTGGAGGTTCTCCGCCGCCAGGCTGGAAACAGCGAGGGCCGGATCCTCGGCCGTGTTGAGCGGCGCCAGGGTGCGGGCCACAACCTGCTGCAGCAGGGTGCGCTCCTCCTCGGCGAAATCGCCATCGGCCCAGGCCACCCAGCAGACGATGCGCAGCAGGGCCCGCTGGGACGGCTCGAGGCTGGCGAGGGGAGTGCTGGAAGTGGGGTCGCTGGGGGTGGGATCGCTGGGCATTGGACTGGGACGGAACGCCCCTGCAATAGGCCCCCATTGTGGGTGCAGCTGAATGCGAGCCTGGGGCCCTGCCATCAAATCTGGTCATGCCCCAACCGCGCTGGTGGACCTCGGGCGACCTGGATGGCTTTCTGGGGCTGGGACTCAACAACCTGATCCAGATCCTGCTGGTGATGGGCCTCTGCCGCGGCGTGCTCGGCTACCCCGACAGCCTGGTGTTCGGCACGATCCTGCCGGCCCTGGGCGTGAGCCTGGTGGTGGGCAACGGGGCCTATGCCCGCCAGGCCTTTGCCCTGGCCCGGCAGGAGGGGCGCGACGACCGCACCGCCCTGCCCTACGGCATCAACACGGTGAGCCTGTTCGCCTTCGTGTTTCTGGTGATGCTGCCGGTGAAGCTCACCGCCCTGGGCCAGGGCCTGGGCGAGGCCGAGGCGGTGACCCTCTCCTGGCAGGCGGGGCTGATCGCCTGCCTGGGCTCGGGCCTGATCGAGACGGCCGGGGCCTTCCTGGCCGAACCGCTGCGGCGCTGGCTGCCCCGGGCGGCCCTGCTCTCCACCCTGGCCGGGATTGCCCTGGGCTACATCGCCCTGGGCTTCCTGCTGCGCACCTACGCCCAGCCGGTGGTGGGTCTGGCGGTGCTGGCGGTGATCCTGGTGGGCTACTACGCGCCGGTGCGCTGGCCGCTGCCGGCCGGCCTGGTGGCGGTGCTGCTGGGCGTTGTGCTGGCCTGGGCCACCGGCCTCACACGCCTGGATCCGGAGCAATGGCAGGCCAACACTGCCCTGATCGGCCTACGGCTGCCCCAACTGCGGCTGGGGCAGCTCTGGCAGGCCCGGGGCCAGCTGCTGCCCTGGCTGGGGGTGATCGTGCCGATGGGCCTGTTCAACGTGATCGGCTCCCTCCAGAACCTGGAGAGCGCCGGGGCCGCCGGCGACCGCTATCCCGTGCGCAGCTCGATGCTGATCAACGGCATCGGCACCCTGGCCGCCGCCAGCCTGGGCTCCTGCTTCCCCACCACCATCTACATCGGCCATCCCGGCTGCAAGGCGATGGGGGCCCGGATCGGCTACTCCTGGCTCAATGGCTTGGTGATCGGGGCCGCCTGCCTGCTGGGGCTGTTCGGGGTGATCGGCCAGCTGGTGCCGATCGAAGCCGGCATGGCGATCGTGCTCTACATCGGCCTGGTGATCGCCGCCCAGGCCTTCCAGGCCACCCCCCGCCGCCACGCCCCGGCGGTGGCGCTGGGCATGCTGCCGGGGCTGGCGGGCTGGGGGGCGCTGATGCTCAAGGCGGGGCTGCGGGCCGGCGGCAGTGGCACCGCCGCCAATCCATTCGGGCCGGCGTTACTGCAGCCCCTGGCCCAGGCCGACGTATGGGCCGCCGGAGCCTTTGCCCTCGAGCAGGGGCAGATCGTGGCGGCAATGCTGCTGGCCAGCATGCTCGTGTATCTGATCGAGGCCCGGCTGCTGGCGGCTGCGGCCTGCGCCGGCATCGCCGCCGTGCTGGCCTGGTTCGGCGTGATCCACGCCTGGCAGTTCACCAGCGCCGACACCGTGGTGCACCTGGGCTGGGGCGTGGGTGGGCCCTGGGCCCTGGGCTACGGGGTGATGGCCTTGGTGTTCCTGGCGGCCCGGGGCAGCCTCCGCCGCCAGAGCTGAGCCTGCTGCCTGCCCAGGGTGCTATTTGCCGATGCAGAAGCGGGCGAACACCCGATCCAGCACCGCCTCGCTCACCGCCTCGCCGGTGATCTCCCCCAGGGCCGCCACGGCGGCCCGCAGATCGATCGTCCAGAAGTCCCAGGGCAGCTGCTGGGCGGCGGCCTCGAGACTGCGCCCGAGGGCCTCGGCGGCAGCAGCGGCCAACTGGCGCTGACGGGCGTTGAGGGCCACCTGCAGACCCTCGGCCGGGCCAGCGCCACAGCGGCGCAGCAGCTCGGCCACCAGCACCTCCCGGCCGTCGCCGGTGAGGGCGCTGAAGCGCACATCGGCGGGGCTGCCGGCCGCCTCACCCGGCCCCACCAGTCCCGCCGGCAGGCCGGCGGCGTCGGCCTTATTGCCCGCCACCAGCAGCACCGCAGCGGCCGGCACCAAAGCCCGCAGGGCCGCGTCCTCGGCGGTCCAGCCCACGCTCAGATCGAACAGCAGCAGCACCGCATCGGCGGCGGCCAGGGCCTCGCGGCTGCGGGCGATGCCGAGCTGCTCCACCCGGTCGCCGGTGGCGCGGATGCCGGCGGTGTCCAGCAGGGTGAGGGGCACCCCTTCGAGCACCAGCTCGCTCTCCAGCAGGTCGCGGGTGGTGCCGGGCAGATCGGTCACGATTGCCCGCTCGCGCCGGCTGAGCAGGTTGAGCAGGCTGCTCTTGCCCACGTTGGGCCGGCCCACGATCGCCACCCGCAGCCCCTCGCGCAGCAGCTCCCCCTGGCGCGCCTCCGCCACCAGCCGCTCCAGCTCCCCGCGCACCGCCGCCAGCTCAGCCACCACGGCCGGCCCGTCGAGGGGGGGGAGGTCCTCCTCGAAATCCACCCGCGCCTCCAGCTCCGCAAGCTGATCGAGCAGGCGTTGGCGCAGGGCCGTGAGCCGCCGCTGCAGGCCGCCGTCGATGCCGGCCATGGCCAGCTGGGCGGCACGGCGGCTGCGGGCCGTGATCATCTCGCCGATGGCCTCGGCGCGGGTGAGGTCGAGGCGGCCGTTGAGAAAGGCCCGCTGGCTGAATTCCCCGGGCAGCGCCAGACGGGCCCCGGCGGCCAGCACCAGCTCCAGCACCCGCCGCACCGCCACCAGGCCGCCGTGGCCGTGGAGTTCCACCACGTCCTCGCGGGTGAAGCTGCGCGGCGCCTTCATCAGCAGCAGCAGGGCCTCGTCCACCCGCTCGCCGCTGGCCGGATCGAGCACATGGCCATAGAGCACCCGGTGGCTCTCCCACAGCTGGCGGCCCGGGGCCTGGAACAGCCGCCGGCCGATCGCCTCCGCCTGAGGGCCGGAGATTCGTACGATCGCGATACTGCCCTCGCCGGGTGCCACGGCCGTGGCGATGGCGGCAATGGTGTCCGTGGCGCTCATGCCCCCATTTCAGCCCCACGCCTCCCCCCTGCCCGTTCTGCTGCAGCGTCTGCTGGCGCGGGGGCGGACCCTGCTGGCCTGGCTGTGGGCCCAGGAGGGCAGCCACGGCCAGCAGGCCCGGGGCCTGGCCGCGGGAATCTTCTGTGGCTGCTTTCCCTTCTTCGGGCTGCAGACGCTGCTGGGGGTGGCGCTGGCCTCGGTGGTGCGCGGCAACCACCTGCTGGCCGCGGCCGGCACCTGGATCAGCAACCCGTTCACCTACGTGCCGCTCTACTGGTTCAACTACCACCTGGGCTGCTGGCTGATCGGCCCCAGCAAGGACTGGCCGGGGATGGCCGCCCTGCGCGCCGACAGCCTGCGGGAGCTGGGCTGGAGTGTGGCCAGCCGGCTGCTGCTCGGATCCACCCTGGTGGGGCTGGTGGCAGCCGCCGCAGGCGGCGGGCTGTACTGGCTGTGGCTGGAGCGGGAGCAGCGCCGCAGCCAGGGCTGAGCCCGCCAGCAGGCCGAATCAGGAGTTGCTGAGGCCCGGAAACACCATCAGGTCGATCTGGCCACCGGCGGGATGGCGCCACTCGCGGAACTCAGCCGCCAGGGCCTGCTGTTCGGGCCCGAGGGCCTGGGTCTGCAGAGCCTGGAGCCGGTGATGCACCAGGGCCAGGGTGTCGTCGATCAAGCGGGCCGCCTGCTCGGAAGTCATGGCACCACGGAAGAAGTGGTCCCTGTGTAGGCCGACTGCAGCCAGGCCGCTGTCGTGTAGGGCACGGCTGGCCACGCGCCCCAGGCTGCGGCCATACCTTCGATGGAGGAGGTTGCGCGGCTGATCAGCAGCCACGGCACCGCCCCGCAGCTCCACGCCTCACCCCCCTCGTGACCCATGAGCAACCTGTTTGCTCTGGCCTCCCTCGGCACTCACCCAGACCGTGGCACGCAAGGCGGAAGCCGCCAAGAAGGGTGAGGCCAGCAATGGGGTGATCCACGTGGTCAACCGCGTGCTCCTGCCACCGACCGACTGACCACCCCCAGCTGGCCTCAACCCACGCCGGTGCGGGCGATGTCGAGCACGTCGGCCATCGAACGGATCTGGTTGAGGGTGGAGGCGAGCTGGCTGGCGCTGTCCAGCTCCACGCGCAGATCGATGCGCGCCGGTTTGCCGGGGGTGGTGCGCACCCGCGCGTCGCTGACATTGATGCGGTGGTCGGAGAGGCGGGTGAGGATGTCCTTGAGCACGCCCACCCGGTCGAGCACCTCGATGCGCAGCTGCACCGGATAGCGGCGGGGCTGCGCCAGCCCCGGGTTCCAGCGCACCGGCAGGCGGCGCTGGGGCGGAATCTGGGCCACGTTGGCGCAGTCCTGGCGGTGGATGGTGATGCCGTGGTTGCCCAGGGCCACGGCCCCCAGGATCGGCTCGCCCGGCAGGGGACTGCAACACCCGCCGAGGCGGTAGTCGAGCCCCTCGAGCCCCAGGATCGGGCTGTCGCTGCCATGGGCCGCCGGCCGGGAGGCCGCCTGCTCGCCATGGGCCGAGACATTGCGGGCCAGCTCCTCGTTGCTGAGGGGGGCCACCGCGGCGGCGCTGGCCAGGCGCAGCTCCTCGCGCAGGCGGTTGAGCACCTGATGCAGG
Organism: Cyanobium sp.; assembly: GCA_007135755.1. Classification (GTDB taxonomy): domain Bacteria; phylum Cyanobacteriota; class Cyanobacteriia; order PCC-6307; family Cyanobiaceae; genus NIES-981. The sequence goes on along the minus strand of SLIG01000108.1, from coordinate 17,113 downwards.
GTCACTCCCCCGAAGCCCAGGGACGCCAGCAGGTCGTCGGTGCCCACCAGATTGCAGCGGCGCGCCACCCTGGCCATCGCCTCGCCATTGAGCAGGGCGTCGAAGCCGTCGCGCCCCAGCTCCCGCTCCAGCAGCGCCGTGCCGCGCTGGATGTTGTCGTCGCGGTGGCTCTTCTTGTACCAGGAACGGATGCGGTTGCGGGCCGTGGGGGTGGCCACGAAGTTCAGCCAGTCGAGGCTGGGGTGGGCGTTCTTGCTGGTGATCACCTCCACGAAGTCGCCGTTCTGGAGCGGGGTGGCCAGGGGGCAGAGGCGGTCGTTGATCCGCACCCCCTGGCAGTGATTGCCCACCTCCGAGTGGATGCGGTAAGCGAAATCCACGGCCGTGGAGCCCTTGCGCAGCCCCAGCACATCGCCCCGGGGCGTGAACACGAACACCTCCTCATCGAAGAGGTCTTCCTTGATCGAGCGCAGGAAGTCGCTGCTGTCCTCGCCGCCATCATCCCGCTGCCAGTCCACCAGCTGGCGCAGCCAGTTGAAGCGCTCGGCGTCGGCACCGGCGGCGGCGGGTGAGCCGCCCTCCTTGTATTTCCAGTGGGCGGCGATGCCGTATTCGGCCACCTGGTGCATGTCGGTGGTGCGGATCTGCACCTCGATCGGGCGATGGCGGCCGATCACCGCCGTGTGCAGCGACTGGTAGCCGTTGGGCTTGGGCAGACCGATGTAGTCCTTGAAGCGGCCGGGGATCGGCCGGAAGGTGTCGTGCACCACCGCCAGGGCCCGGTAACAGGCCTCCAGGCTCGGGCAGATGATCCGCAGGGCCGCCACGTCGTAGATCTCGTGGAAGGCCTTCTGCTGGCGCTGCATCTTGCTCCAGATGCCGTAGAGGTGCTTGGGACGGCCACTCACCTCGCAGTCGGCCAGTCCCACCCCCGCCAGCCGGTCGCGCAGCAGCTGCACCGTGACGGCCAGGCGCTCCTCCCGGTCGCTGCGCTTGCTGGCCACCTGCTGCTGCACATCACGGTAGGCCTCGGATTCGAGGATCTTGAAGGCCAGATCCTCCAGTTCCCACTTGAAGCGGCCGATGCCCAGGCGGTTGGCCAGGGGGGCATAGATCTCGCGGGTCTCGCGGGCGATGCGCTGCTGCTTCTCGCTCTTCAGGGCGCCGAGGGTGCGCATGTTGTGCAGCCGGTCGGCCAGCTTCACCAGCACCACGCGGATGTCGCTGGCCATGGCCAGAAACATCCGCCGCAGGTTCTCGGCCTGGGCTTCGGTCTTGTTGGTGAAGTGCAGGCCGCCGAGCTTGGTGACGCCCTCCACCAGGGCGCGCACCTCGGGGCCGAAGTGCTCCTCGAGCTGCTCGGGGGTCACATCGGTGTCTTCCACCACGTCGTGGAGGAAGCCGGCGGCGATCACCGCGGCGCTGGCGCCGATGTCGCGCAGCAGATCCGCCACGGCCACCGGATGGATGATGTAGGGCTCGCCGGTGGCCCGGTACTGGCCCTCATGCAGCTGGAAGGCAAAGTCAAACGCCGAGGCCAGCAGGGCCTCGGCGTCGGTGGGGCAGCACTGGCCGCTGCCGGGGGGCACATGCTCGATGCAGCGCTGCAACCACTCGGGCAGGGGGACGCTGTAGTCGGCCGCGCCGTGGATCGGCCGGCGCCCCAGGCCAGCGACCGCGATGGGGGACGGAGACTGCTCTGCGGGCAGGGAGACCTTGTCCCGGGCCACGACCGCGGTGGACTCCGCCATCGGAGTGGGATCGGTGGCCGCCCGGATCATGGGGTCCTGCGGAGTGGCCTCATCGTATGCAGCCAGCGACACTCGGGGGCGAATCCGCCCTTGCCGTTGTTCATGCCCCCATCCGCTCGCCGCCCATGACCGAGCCCGTGCTCAGCCTGCGTCAGCTGCGGGTGGCCTACCCCCAGAGCGAGCGGCCCACCCTCGACGGTCTCGATCTCTGCCTCAACCCTGGCGAAACCCTCGCCCTGGTGGGACCCTCGGGCTGCGGCAAGAGCACGGTGGCGCGGGCGGTGCTGCAGCTCCTGCCCGAGGGCAGCGCCTGCAGCGGCGAGCTGCTGCTGGCCGGGCGTGATCCGCGCGCCCTGCGGCGGCCGGCCCTGCGGCGGCTGCGCGGGGAGGCGGTGGGGCTGGTGTTCCAGGACCCGATGACGCGGCTCAACCCCCTGCTCACCATCGGCGCCCACCTGGCCGACACGCTGCGGGCCCACCGCCCCGGCTGGAGCCGGCGGCAGCTGCGCCAGCGGGCCGAGGAGCTGCTCGGGCGGGTGGGCATCGGCGTGGACCGTTACGGCAGCTACCCCCATGAGTTCAGCGGCGGCATGCGCCAAAGGCTGGCGATCGCCCTGGCCCTGGCCCTCAATCCGCCGCTGGTGATCGCCGATGAACCCACCACCAGCCTGGATGTGGCGGTGGCCGGCCAGGTGATGGCCGAGCTCACCGGCCTCTGCCGCGAGGCCGGCAGCGCCCTGCTGCTGATCAGCCACGACCTGGCCATGGCAGGGCGCTGGTGCGACCAGATCGCCGTGCTCGATGGGGGCCGGCTGATCGAGCGGGCCCCGGCCCGGCAACTGCTCACGGCACCGCAATCGCCCCTGGCCCGGCGGCTGGTGGCCAAGGCGCGGGAGCGGGAGGGCAGCGAGAGCCAGGCCCCGCCGGCAGCGCCCCTGCTGCTGGAGATCGAGGCCCTGCGCTGCTGGCATCCACTGCCGGGCCTGCCCTGGCAGCGCCAGTGGCTGAAGGCGGTGGACGGCGTCAGCCTGACCCTGCAGCAAGGTGAGACCATCGGCCTGGTGGGGGCCTCCGGCTGCGGCAAGAGCACCCTCTGCCGGGCGCTGATGGGACTGGCGCCGGTGCGCGGCGGCGCCGTGCGCCTGGAGGGGGCCGATCTGCAGCAGCTGCGCGGCGCCAGCCTGCGCCGCGCCCGCCGCGGCATTCAAATGGTGTTCCAGGACCCGCTGGCCTGCCTCAACCCCCAGATGCGCGTGGGCGACGCCGTCGCCGATCCGCTGCTGATCCACGGCCTGGCCAGCCGCGCCGCCGCCCGTGAGCGCGCCCGCCAGGGTCTGGCGGCGGTGGGCTTGACGCCCCCCGAGGCGTTCGAGAACCGACTGCCCCGGCAGCTCTCCGGCGGCCAGCAGCAGCGGGTGGCGATCGCCCGCGCCCTGATCCTGGAGCCGAAGGTGCTGCTCTGCGACGAGAGCGTGAGCATGCTCGACGCCGAGGTGCAGTCGGAAGTGCTGCAGCTGCTGCGCGATCTCCAGACCCGCCTGGGGCTGGGCATGCTGTTCGTCACCCACGACCTGGCGGTCGCCGGCGGCTTCTGCCACCGGGTGATCGTGCTCGACGGCGGGCGGATCGTGGAGGAGGGTCCCGGCGGCGCCCTGCTGCGCCATCCCCGGGCGGCGATCACCCGCCAGCTGGTGGAGGCCTGCCCGCGGCTGCCGGCCCTGGCCTGAGGGCCCGCTACCCCCCGCGCTGCCCCTGGGGCTGGCTGCGGCGCCGCAGCAGCGCCAGCAGCTTCTCGAACACCGGCGGCAGGGACGCCTCACACACCAGGCGCTGGCCGCTGATCGGATGGTTCAGCTCCAGCCGCACGGCGTGCAGGGCCTGGCCGGGCAGCTCCAGGGGCAGCTTGCGGCAGCGGGAATACACCGGGTCACCCACGATCGGGTGGTTCATGTGGGCGCAGTGCACCCGGATCTGGTGGGTGCGGCCGGTGTCGAGCTTGAACCGCAGCAGGGCGTGGTCGCCCAGGCGCTCCACCAGCCGCCAGTGGGTGCAGGCGTGACGGCCGCTGCCGTCGCTCACCACCGCGTACTTCTTGCGATCCACCGGGTGGCGGCCGATGGCACCCACGATCGTGCCGGCATCGGCGGCCGGCTGGCCGTGCACCACCGCCAGGTATTCGCGCGAGGCGATCCGCTTCTGGATCTGCACCTGCAGCTTCACCAGGGCTTCCTGGCTCTTGGCCACCACGATGCAGCCGGTGGTGTCCTTGTCGAGGCGGTGGACGATCCCCGGCCGCAGCTCACCACCGATGCCGGGCAGGTCGGGGCAGTGGTGCAGCAGGCCGTTCACCAGGGTGCCGTCCCTGTTGCCCGGGGCTGGGTGCACGGTGAGGCCGGCGGGCTTGTTGAGCACGATCAGGTGGCTGTCCTCGTAGAGCACATCGAGCGGCATCTCCTGGGGCACCAGGTAGGGCAGGGGCTCAGGCGGCGGCATCCACAGCTCCACGGTGTCGCCGTGGCGCAGGGGCGTCTTGGCCCGGCCGGTGAGACCGTTGACGCGCACGTAGCCGGCATCGATGAACTTCTGGATGCGGGCACGGCTCTGCTCCGGCCGCTGGCTCACCAGCCAGCGGTCCAGGCGCATGGGCAGCGGCCTGGGGTAACTGAGCGTGAGCAGCTCGCCCTCGCCCTCGGCGAAGCCGCTCATGGCGCCGGCAGGGGCGGCAGGGGCGGCAGCTCTAAGGCGATCGCCCCCAGCCGGCTGCAGCGGAAGTCGTCGAGCAGCTTGGTCGCCATCCGCAGGCTGTCGCCGCTGGTGTGGCGCTCGGCCGCCGCCGCCAGCCAGCTCTCGGCATCGGGGGCGGCGCCACTGCCCAGCACTCCCAGGGGAATGCCGTAGCGCCGCTCCAGCAGGCCTGCCGGCACCCCGGCCGCCGGCCGCATCTCCAGGGCGCTGAGCAGGGCGATGAAGGCCCCGGCCACCGCCTCGGCGTCATAGGCGGCCTGGCCGATGTCGTCGCAGAGGGCCAGGCGCAGGGCGGCCAGCTGATCGTCCAGCCGTGGCGGCAGCACGCCGGGGGCATCGAGCAGGTCGAGGTCCTGGCCCAGCCGCACCCAGCGCAGGCTGCGGGTGACGCCGGCGCGGCGGGCGCTCTCCACCACCTTCTGGCGCACCAGGCGGTTGATCAGGGCCGACTTGCCCACGTTGGGGAAGCCCAGCATCAGGGCCCGCACCGGCCGCGGCCGCATCCCGCGCGAGCACCGGCGGGCGTTGAGGGCCTCGCCGCTGCGGATCGCCGCCTGCTGCAGCTGCTTCACGCCCGTGCCGGCCTTGGCGTCGCACCACAGCAGGGCCTGGCCCCGGGTCCGGAACCAATCGGTCCAGGCCGCCCGCAGCGGGGCCGGAATCATGTCCACCCGGTTGAGCACCAGCAGGTGCTGACGGCTGCCGATCCAGCGCTGCAGGCGCGGGTGGCCGGTGGCCAGGGGGATGCGGGCATCGCGCACCTCGATCACCAGATCCACCTTCGCCAGGGCGTCACGCAGGGCGCGCTCGGCCTTGGCGATATGGCCGGGGTACCACTGGATCGGCGGTGCGTTGATGCTCAGTCCCGAAGACCGCTGGCCCTCGGACCGCGGCGCGGCGGCGGGATCGCCCATCAGGGCACCACCAGCACAGGGCAGGGGGCGAGCTGAATCACCCGCGCCGCGGTGCTCTGCTGATCACTCTCCAGCGTGATGCCGCGGGTGCCCATCACGATCACATCGGCATCGATCTCATCGGCCACATCGCCGATCACGAAGGCGGCCTTGCCCTCCCGTTCGATCACCTCACAGCTCACGCCGGCCTGCTGGAAGCTGCCGCGGGCCTGCTCGAGCAACTGGGCCACGGCGGGCTCGTCGTCACCCGACTCCACCACCGAGAGCAGCACCAGCCGGCTGTTGTGCTGCTGCACGAGCTGCAGGGCCAACGCGGCCGTGTCCAGGGCCTGACGGCTGCGGTCGATCGGGAACAGAACGGTGTTGAACATGGCTGGCAGGGCCCGGCCCCATCCAGGTGGGGCCGGTCAGGGATTCAGTCTGAACGACGCGGTGCGGGCTAAGCTCCCGCCCGTTTATCCCCATTCCCACACGCGTCCCATGGCGAAGCGATCCCTCTCCAGTCTCAGCGTCGACGACCTTCGCGGCAAACGGGTGCTGGTGCGGGTTGACTTCAACGTGCCCCAGGACGACAGCGGCGCGATCACCGACGACACCCGCATCCGGGCCGCCCTGCCCACCATTGCCCACCTGCGCGACAACGGCGCCAGGGTGATCCTGGCCGCCCACTTCGGCCGGCCCAAGGGCCAGGTGGTGGAGGGCATGCGCCTCACCCAGGTGGCCGCCCGCCTCAGCGACCTGCTGGGGGTGCCGGTGCAGAAGACCGAGAGCTGCGTGGGTCCCGACGCCGAGGCCAAGGTGGCCGCCCTGCAGGACGGCGGCGTGGTGCTGCTGGAGAACGTGCGCTTCTTCGCCGAGGAGGAGAAGAACGAGGCCGAGTTCGCCCAACAGCTGGCATCCCTGGCCGAGGTGTACGTGAACGACGCCTTCGGTGCCGCCCACCGCGCCCACGCCTCCACCGAGGGGGTGACCAAATTCCTGAGCCCGAACGTGGCCGGCCACCTGATGGAGAAGGAGCTGGCCTACCTGCAGGGGGCCATCGATGCGCCCAAGCGGCCGCTGGCGGCGATCGTGGGCGGCTCCAAGGTGAGCAGCAAGATCGGCGTGCTCGAGGCCCTGATCGACAAATGCGACAAGATCCTGATCGGCGGCGGCATGATCTTCACCTTCTACAAGGCCCGCGGCCTGGCGGTGGGCAAGAGCCTGGTGGAGGAGGACAAGCTGGAGCTGGCCCGTGAGCTGGAGGCCAAAGCGGCCGCGAAGGGCGTGCAGTTCCTGCTGCCCACTGATGTGGTGCTGGCGGACAACTTCGCCCCCGACGCCAACAGCCAGATCGCCAAGGTGGAGGCCATCCCCGACGGATGGATGGGCCTCGACATCGGCCCCGACTCGCTGAAGGTGTTCCAGGACGCCCTGGCCGACTGCCAGACCGTGATCTGGAACGGGCCGATGGGCGTGTTCGAGTTCGACGCCTTCGCCGCCGGCACCAACGGCATCGCCCACACCCTGGCCGAGCTGAGCGCCAAGGGCACGATCACGATCATCGGCGGCGGCGACTCGGTGGCCGCCGTGGAGAAGGTGGGTGTGGCCGACAGGATGTCGCACATCTCCACCGGCGGCGGCGCCAGCCTGGAACTGCTGGAAGGCAAGGTGCTGCCCGGCGTGGCCGCCCTCGACGAGGCCTGATCGCCGCCATGGCCAGCCCGGGGACGGTCACGGCCAGACCGGCTGTCGCCTTCCTCGGACTGGGGGCCCTGGGAGCGCCCATGGCCGCCAACCTGGCCCGGGCCGGCTTCCCCCTCACGGTGCACAACCGCAGCCAGGGTCCGGAGGCGGCCCTGGTGGCGGCCGGAGCCGTGGCCGCCAGTTCGGCGCCGGAAGCGGTGGCCGCTGCCGAGCTGATCTGCCTGTGCCTCAGCGACGACGACGCCGTGGGGGCCGTGCTCGAGCGCGTGGCTCCCCGCCTGGCCGCCGGCAGCCTGGTGGTGGACTTCTCCACCATCGCCCCGGCCAGCTCGGCAGCCAGGCCCTGGCTGCCGAGCTGGCCGGCCGGCAGGTGGCCTACCTCGATGCCCCCGTGACCGGGGGCATCGAGGGGGCCCGGGCCGGCAGCCTGTCGGTGCTGGTTGGGGGCGCCGCCGCCGATCTGGAGCGGGCCCGCCCCGTGCTGGAAGCGGTGGGCGGTCGCATCACCCACCTCGGTCCGGTGGGCTCCGGCCAGCAGGCCAAGGCCGTGAACCAGGTGCTGGTGGCGGGCAGCTACGCCGCCGTGGCCGAGGCGATGGCCCTGGGGCAACGGCTGGGACTGCCGATGGACCAGGTGCGGCAGGCCCTGGCCGCCGGTGCCGCCGGGTCCTGGGCCCTGGAGAACCGCGCGGGCAGCATGCTGGAGGGGCGGTTCCCCCTGGGTTTCCGCCTCGCCCTGCACCGCAAGGACCTGACCATTGCCCTGGAAACGGCCGCGGCCGCGGGCGTGGAGTTGCCCGTGAGCCGGCTGGTGGCCGCCATGGAAGACGCCCTGATGGCGGCGGGCCACGGCAACGACGACGTGTCAGCCCTGGCCCGCTGGTTCAGCCCGGATGCCGGCGCGCGGCTCTCGAGCGGGCAACCCGAGCCTTAACAGCCCGACACCGCAGCACCGAACAAGCCACCGGCGGCTGCGCCCATCGGCAGGGCCCAGCGGCGCTGGCGGCGGCGACTGCTGGAGCCGCTGGTCATCAGGGTGCCCACGGTGCCGCCGAACACCGCTCCCAGCACCGGCAGGGCCGGACGGCAGGCGCGCTGCGGGTTGGCCTGGGCAGCCTGGGGCTGAACCTCATAGACAGGCACGGCCTGGTAGGCCGGCATCGCCTGGACGCTGCTGGGAAAGGCCAGGGCCGGTGCCGGCAGCGACAGCGCCACCAGGGCGAGAGGAAGAAGTGGCGTACGCATGGGATGACAGGTGAGCTGGCACACCTGAACTGTGCAGGCAGCGGGCCGAAGGGGTGCAACTGAACCGGGTCCAACCTGTGACCGGATGCGTCCGGCCCGCCGGCCGGCGCCCTACGACAGGCCCTCTGGGGCGCTGATCGAGCGGCCCAGCAGGGCGATGCCGAACCAGCCCTCCCCCTCCAGCCGCTCCAGCCGGCCGCCGTGGGCCCGGGCCACCCGGGCGGCGATCGCCAGGCCCAGGCCGCAGTGGCCGCTGCCGCCGCGGGCGGCGTCGAGGCGTTGAAACGGCACCAGGGCCTGCTCCCACCGCTCGACGGCAATGCCCGGGCCACGGTCCCAGAGCACGAGGCGGAAACCCTCACCCTCCGGCTGGGCGGGCCGGAGCTCCAGGCGCAGCGGCGGGGCGCCGTAGCTGCGGGCGTTATCGATCAGGTTGGCCACAGCCCGCGCCAGGGCCACGGGCTGCACCACCCGCTCCAGGGGCTCGAGGTCGAGCTCCAGTTCGGCGGCCTCCAGGGCAGCCGTCTGCTCGGCCAGCAGCTGGTCGAGCGGCACGGCCACCGGCAGCTCGTTGTCGCCGCCACCGGAGAACAGCAGAAACTGGCCGGTGATCCGCTCCATGGCCGCCAGGTCGGCCTCCGCCTGGCGCAGATCGGCGGCCGGCAGGTCGGCCAGGCTGAGGCGGAAGCGCAGCCGGGTGATCGGACTCTTGAGGTCGTGGGCGATGCCCGCCAGCATCACGGCCCGCTCCCGTTCCGCGGCCTGCAGGCGCTGCACCGTGGCGTTGAAACGGCCGGTGAGCTGACGCACCATGGCCGTGCCGCGCTCGCGCTGCTCGCCGGGCCACTGGTGGCGGGCCACCCGCCCCAGCGCCCGCTGAAGCTGCAGCAACGGCCGCTGCACCTCCCACCAAAAGAACAGCAGCAGGGCCGTGCTGGCGCCCAGACCGAGGCCCACCAGCAGCAGCCAGGGATCCGGCGGCCAGGGGCGCACGGGGGGGATCGGCACCAGCAACCACACCGGATCGAGCGGCGCGAGCACCTCCACCCACACCCCCCGCTGGGGGCCGGCCGCCGGCAGCACCATGGGGCAGGGTTCGCTGCCCGGGCAGAGCAGCTGCCGCAACAGCGCCGCCTGGTCCTCCAGGGCCCGGTCACGGCGGGTGGGCGGTGTGGGCCCCACCCGCAGGGGCAGGCCGCTGAGCCGGGCGAGCTTGGCCGGCGGCAGCCGGTCGAGGGCCAGCTCCGCCAGCCGCAGCTGGAACAGCACCTCCGGCCCCTGCTGGGCGATCCGGTCGCGCTGCAGCCGCTCCGCCAGCAGCATCTGCAGCTGGACCGCGGCCAGCAGGGCCACCCCCAGGCCGGGCAGGCCGTAGCGCAGAACCGACCTAACGCCCGCGAGGCTGGCCATCAGGCACAAACACGTAGCCGTAGCCCCACACCGTCTGCAGGTAGCGGGGGCGGGCGGGATCCGGTTCCACCAGCTTGCGCAGGCGCGACACCTGCACATCCATGCTGCGGCTGTCGGTGAGGGAGTCCGGCCCGCGGGCCAGCTCCACCAGCCGCTCCCGCGACAGGGGCCGGTGGGGATGCTGCACGAAGGCCGCCAGCAGGGCGTACTCGCCGGACTTGAGCACGGTCACTTCACCGTCGCACTCCAGGGTGCGGGCGGCCAGATCGAACACCTGAGCGCCGATGCCGATGCGCTCCCCCTCTGCCAGCGGGGTGCCGGCCGGCAGCGCCACCCGGCGGCGCAGCACCGCCTCGATGCGCGCCGTGAGCTCCCGTGGCAGGAACGGCTTGGCCAGGTAGTCGTCCGCCCCCTGTTCCAGGCCGATGATCCGGTCCACCGCATCGCCCCGGGCGGTGAGCATCACCACCGGCAGGTCATCGCCACCATCACGCAGCCGGCGCAGCAGGGTGAGGCCGTCGTCGCCGGGCAGCATCAGGTCGAGCACCAGCAGGTCGGGCCGCTGCCCGGCCAGGCGCGCCACCAGCTGTTCGCCGTTGGCCAGACAGCGCACGTCGTAGCCCTGGTCGGTGAGGTAGGTGCCCACCATCTTGCGCAGTTCGGGATCGTCATCCACCACCCAGATGCGCTGGCCCGCCACCATCAGCTCCGCTGGAAAGATCTGGTCACAGCTTGCCGTGGGGTTGGCCACAAAGGCCCGGAAGACGCTGCATAGCCTGACGCCATGAACAGCATTTCAACCGTGCGCGCAGCCGCCCTGATGGCTGGCCTGACTGTGGTTTTCGCGGTGGTTTTAGCGCCGGCCGCCCAGGCGGCCGTGGCGGGGATGCCGCCAGAGCTGGCCCTTGAGCAGGAACACCACCAGCGGCGGATGGACGACCTGTTCCGCCGCCTGGACCGCAACGGTAACGGCCGTCTCGATCGCCAGGAAGCCGGCGGCAACCGCTACCTCCAGCGGCACTTCGACCGCCTCGACCGGGAGGGCAAGGGCTACCTGGTGCCGGCTGATCTGCGCTGACTCAGGGTTGCAGCTGATCGCGATTGGCCACCACCCGCACCCGCTTGCTGGCGCTGACCAGACCATCAGGGTGCACCAGCAGCACGGCCCAGGTCTGCTCGCCGGGATTGAGGGGGGCCCGCACCACCCGGAACAGACCGCCACCGCCAAGGGCACCGATACGCAGGGCCGGGCTGTCGAGCGCCGTCACCTGGTCGGCGGTGATGTCGGTGATGCCGCCGGCCAGGATCGCCCCTTCGAGGGGCTCATCCACGATCACGTCCACGTCGTAGCGCTGCCCGGTGAGCACGGCATCGGGGATGAGCACGGTCACGGGGAGATCGGCATCACCCGTGCGCAGCAGCGCCTGGTCGCGCAGCACGGTCTGGCCGTTGATGCGGCGGCCGTCGCTCTCCAGCAGCAGCTGCTGCTCGGCCTCCAGGCGGAAGCGCAGGGGACCGTCCTCACGGCTGCCGCGCACCTGCACCAGCACCGTCGGCCGGCCGCCCGTGAGCTCGGGGCCCGGGCTGAGCTGCCAGCGGGCGTCGGGAAACTGGCTGAGCAGCCGCTGCCGGCGCGCCTTCACAGCCGCCGGATCCAGCCCCGGCCCCTCCTGCAGCAGCTGGCCCAGATCGCCCTGGCCGTTGAAGGCGGCCTCCAAGGCCTGAAGCTGCTGGGGGGAGGGGGCTGCCGCCCGGACGGGCAGGGCTGCACTGAGCAGCAGCGCCGCTGCGGCAGCCAGCGACGTGGCAGCCAGCGAGGTGGCGGCCCGAGGCAGGGGGCGGCGGCGACGGACGAGGGGGCGGAAACGCCGCATGGGCCTGCTGGGAGCGCTTGGTGGGAGCGCTTTTAAGTTAGGCGCGCTCGCGAGCGCCGCTCATGCCCAGGCTCCTTGTCGCCGCCAGCGGCACCGGTGGCCACCTGTTCCCGGCCCTGGCGGTGGCCGAGGCCCTGCCGGCCGGCTGGGACGTGCGCTGGCTGGGGGTGCCGGACCGGCTGGAGCGGGAGCTGGTGCCCAGCCGCTACCCCCTGCACACCGTGCGCGCCGGCGGGCTGCAGGGCCGAGGCCTGCGCAAGCTGCTCAACCTGCTGCGGCTGGTGCGGGCGATCGGCAGCGTGCGGCGGCTGATCCGGCGGGAACACATCGACCTGGTGTTCAGCAGCGGCGGTTACATCGCCGCGCCGGCGATTCTTGCCGCCCGCTGGGCCGGGGTGCCGGTGGTGCTGCACGACAGCAACGCGGTGCCGGGCCGGGTGACCCGGCTGCTCGGCCGCTTCTGCACCCGGGTGGCGGTGGGGCTGGAGGACGCCGCCGCCCGCCTGCCCCGCTGCCGGCCCCTGGTCACCGGCACACCGGTGCGGCACGAGTTTCTGGAGCCCGCCCCCTCACCCGACTGGCTGCCGGAGGGGCCCGGGCCCCTGCTGCTGGTGATGGGCGGCAGCCAGGGGGCGGTGGGCCTGAACCGCATGGTGCGCCCGCTGCTGGGACGGCTCAGCGCCGAGGGGGTGCGCGTGGTGCACCTCACCGGCCGCAACGATCCGGAGGCCGGCGGGCCCCTGCCGGCGGGGGTGGTGGAGCGGTCCTTCTGCGCTGAGCTGGCGGGCCTGCTGCAGCGCAGCGACCTGGCCATCAGCCGCTCCGGCGCCGGGGCCCTGAGCGAGCTGGCGGTGTGCGGCACCCCGGCGATCCTGGTGCCCTACCCGGCGGCGGCCGACCGCCACCAGGACGCCAACGCCGAAGCCGCGGCCCGGCTGGGGGCAGCGCTGATCGTGACTGAACACGAGCCCGCCCTGCCCACCCTGGAGCGGGCGATCTGGCGGCTGCTGGGGCCGCGGCTGCGGGGCGCCGGCCCGGCCGCCGACCCGCTCACCGCCATGGCCGCGGGCATGGACCAGCTGGCGGTGCGGGACGCCGACCAGCGCCTGGTCGCCCTGCTGCAGGACCTGGTCTGAAGGCAACCGCCCGGACCCTCAGTCCAGCTCCCGCTCCAGCGCCCGCAGCAGGCGGCGGTGGCCGCGGCGATCCTGCAGGCCGATGCGCAGCCAGCACTCCCCCAGGCCCGCGAAGGAGCGGCAGTCGCGCAGCAGGATGCCGTGGCGCGCCTCGAGGTCGGAGCGCAGACCCACCAGGGAGCCATCGCCACGAACCAGCAGGAAATTGGCGGCCGAGGGCAGGGGGGTGAGCTGGGGCCAGCGCCGCAGCCGCCCGGCCAGCCAGGGACCCTCCCGCTCCGTCCAGCGCTGCACCCGCGCCGTCCAGCGCGGCAGCCACTGCGGCCGCTCCAGCAGGCGCTCAGCCACCGCCAGGGCCAGGCCGTTGACGGGCCAGGGGTCGCGCCAGGCCGCCCAGCGCTGCAGCCGCTCGGGAGCGCCCAGGGCGTAGCCCAGCCGCAGGCCCGCCAGCGACAGCAGCTTGGTGAGGCTGCGCACCACCACCAGGTTGGGATGGTCGGAGAGCAGCGGAATCAGCGACTGGGCTTCTCCGCCCCGCACCAGGGGCAGGAAGGCCTCATCGCAGATCACCAGCTGGTGGCGCCGCAGCAGGGGCTCCAGGGAGGCCCGGCTCCAGAGCTGGCCGGTGGGGTTGTGGGGATTGGTGAGCCAGAGCACCGGGGCGCCGGAGTGACCGGCGGGCGGTTCCGGGCCGGCGGGGAAGGGCTGGGGAAACGCGTCGGCCCATGTCAAGGGCAGGGGCAGGGGCCGCCAGCGCCCGCCCCAGCAGGCCAGAGCGCGCGGATAGTCGGCGAAGCCGGGCACCGGCAGCAGGCTCTCCCCGAGGGCGGCCGCGTCCCGGCCCGCCCAGGTGAACAGCTCGGCGGCGCCGTTTCCAGGCAGCACCCAGTCGTCCGGCAGCCCGTGCAGGCGCCCCAGCAACGCCCGCAGGCGCTGCCAGCCGCGGTCGGGGTACACCCGGGGCGCCGCCCCGAGCGACGCCTGCAGCAGCACCAGCCGCGCCGCCGATGGGGGCGCGAAGGGCACCAGCGAGGCGCTGGCATCGAGCAGGGAGGTGGGGGAGCGGCCCAGCCGCCGGGCGGCGGCGGCCAGGTTGCCGCCATGGCGCTCGCTGGCCGGCCCGTTGCCCATCGGCGAACGCTACGGCCCGCCGCCACAATCGGGAGGTGCCGGCGGAGGCCCTTGGCTGCCTGGAACGATCTGGTGGCCGGCATCGGCCGGGTGCTGCTGGGCAAGGAGCATCCGGTGAGGCTGGCGCTGGCGTGTCTGCTGGCCGGCGGCCACCTGCTGCTGGAAGACCTGCCCGGCACCGGCAAGACCACCCTCGCCGAGGCGCTGGCCCGCAGTTACGGCCTGGCCTTCAAACGGGTGAGCTTCACCAGCGATCTGCTGCCGGCCGACCTCACGGGCATCAACGTGCTCGACCCCGCCAGCGGCCAGTTCCGCTTCCAGAGCGGCCCCCTGTTCAGCCAGGTGCTGCTCGCCGACGAGATCAACCGGGCCAGCCCCCGCACCCAGAGTGCCCTGCTGGAGGCGATGGCCACCGACCGGGTGAGCGTGGACGGCACCAGCCACGAGCTGCCGGAGCCGTTCATGGTGATCGCCACCCAGAACAGCCTCGACCAGGTGGGCACCTCGCCCCTGCCGGAGTCGCAGCTCGACCGCTTCCTGATGCGCCTCAGCCTGGGCTTCCCCGAGCGCGAGGCCGAGCGGGCCCTGCTCAGCGGCCAGGCCCTCGACCTGGCCGCCATGGTGGCGGCGGGTCAGCCCCAGGATCTGCTCAGCCTGCGGCGCCGCTGCAGGCAGCAGCACTGCAGCCCGACCCTGATCGACTATGTGCTGGATCTGGTGGCCGCCAGCCGGGCCCCCGACCGCCCCGGAGCGCCGCTCTCACCCCGGGCCTCCCAGGGGCTGGTGGCCGCGGCCCGGGCCTGGTCGCTGCTGGAGGGGCGCGGCTTCGTGACCCCCGCCGATGTGCAGGCGGTGTTCAGCGCCGTGGCCGAACACCGGCTCGATCCCGCCGGCGCCGGGCAGCTCAGCCGCGCCCTGCTGGAGCGGGTCAATGCCATCCGCTGACCAGGTCAGCGCGGTCGCGGGCGGCCGCGATCTGGGCTGGCCGGGCCGCTTCGGGCGGGTGCAGCAGGGCGACCGCCTGCAGCTGCGGCTGCGCAACCTCTACATCCTGCCCACCAGCTTCGGGCTGCTCTGGCTCGGGGGAGCCCTGCTGCTGCAGCTGGTGGGCATCCAGACCCAGCGCAACGGCCCGCTGCTCCTGAGCTTTCTGATGCTCACCCTGCAGCTGCTGGCCCTCCATCTCACCCACTTCACCCTGCAGGGCCTGGAGCTGGAGTGCCTGAGGAGCGAACCGGGCTTCGCCGGAGAACCCCTCACCTACCCGCTGCTGGCCCGCAGCCGCCACGCCCGCAGCGCCATCCGCCTGCGCCTGGCCGGCCAGCCGGCCAGGGAGCCCTCGGCAGACCCACGGCAGATCCCGGCGGGCACCAGCGCCGTCGAGCTCAGCTGGCACTGCCACCAGCGCGGTCTGCGGCCCCCCGGCCTGCTGCTGATCAGCACCACCGCGCCCCTGGGCCTGTTCGTGTGCTGGAGCCGCTGGGCCCCCGCCGCCCGCCAGGCGGTGATCCCCGCCCGGCGGCCCGGTCCGGTGGGCCGCGCCGCAGCTGCCACGGCTGCCGGGGAGGCCGATGCCGGTGGCGCCGGAGAGGGCAGCGAGCACTGGCACGACCTGCGTCCCCACCGGCCGCAGGACAGTCAGGCACGGGTGGCCTGGAAGGCCATGGCCCAGGGCCGCGGCAAGCTCAGCAAGGTGTTTCATGACCCCGGCGCTGAGCCGCCGCTGCTGATGCCGGCGCCGGGGGTCGACCCGGAGCGGGCCCTGCAGCATCTGGCCGCCGAGATCTGGCTGCGCAGCCGCCGCGGCGAGGCCTATGGCCTGGTGCTCAGCCACCAGCGCATCCCCCCGGGCCAGGGCCGTCAGCACCGCGACCGTTGCCTGCTGGCCCTGGCCAAGGCCCCCGGCCGATCCCGCATCGGCAGTCCCGGATGAGGGCCCATCCCCTGCCGTTCGCCATGCTCCGCCGTCCCCCCAGCGAGTCCTCCCTGCCGCCACGCCACCTGCAGTGGCTGGCCATGGCCGCCCTGGCGGCGGGCAGCGTGGGTCTCGATCCCACCTGGCTGCTGGGACTGCTCACCCTGGCGCTGCTGGTGCTGGCGGCCCTGAAGCTGGTGGAGGCCGGCGACCGCGGCGGCCGGCGGCTGGTGGCCCTGCTGCAGTTGCTGGTGTGCGGGCTGCAGGCGTCCCAGCTGCCCGACCTGCTGCCCAGCCTGGTGCAGCTGCTGGCCGCCGTGCTCAGCCTGGCGGGGCTGCTGCAGCTGGAGAGCGGCCAGGCCACGCCCTGGCGGCGCCTGCTGCGCCAGAGCCTGCAGGTGCTGGCGGCGGCCTTGCCGATGGCCCTGGTGCTGTTCCTGCTGGTGCCGCGCCTGGAACCGCTCACCGCCATGCCCGTGGGACCGTCCGGGCGGGCGGTGACGGGCCTGAGCGCCGACCTCGACCCCGGCAGCATTGCCACCCTGGCGGACGACGACGGCGCGGCGGCGCGGGTGGCCTTCGCCGACGACCGTCCGCCGCCGGCGGAGCAGCGCTACTGGCGGGTGCTGGTGCATGAGCGCTTCGACGGCCGCCGCTGGCAGCGGGACGACGACGACGAGGAGCTGCTGCGCCCGGAACCAGCTGGCAGCGAGGCGGCGCGTGGCCTGGAGGAGGCCCTGGAGAAGGCCGCCGACCGGGATCAGGTGTGGCTGGCGGAGCCCAGCCGCTTCACGGCCGTGCCCTGGGATGGCCGCAGCGGCAGCCCCGATTCCCGCCTGCGCCTGGAGCCGCAGGGGGAGCTGCGGCTGCTGCGGCCACCGATCGAGCGCCGCAGCTACCGGCTGCGGCCGGCGGCGGCTCCCCTGCCCTGGCAGCGGCGGCCACCCTCCCCTGAGGCCCTGACGCTGCCAGCGGGCACCAATCCGCGGCTGCTGACCCTGGGGCGGCGCTGGGGCCAGCTGCCGGATCCGGCGGCCCGGGTGGCGGCGGCCCAGGCCTGGTTCGCGGCCGGCGGCTTCCGCTACGACCGGCGCCCCGGCGCGCTGCCGGACCGGGACGGGCTGGATGTGTTCCTGTTCGAGAGCCGGGTGGGCTTCTGCGGCCACTACGCCAGCGCCTTCAGTGCGCTGATGCGGGCTGCGGGTGTGCCCAGCCGCACCGTGAGCGGGTATCTCGGCGGCACCTGGGTGGTGCCGGTGGGCGGTGCCAGCTACCTGGAGCTGCGCCAGAGCGATGCCCACGCCTG
>SLIG01000123.1 GCA_007135755.1 Cyanobium sp. | reverse complement strand
GGGGTGGGCAAGACCACCCTGGCGCGGATCATCGCCGGCACCACCCGCGCCCACTTCAGCAGCCTCAACGCCGTGCTGGCCGGGGTGAAGGACCTGCGGGCCGCGGTGGAGGCGGCCCGCCAGCGGCTGGAGCTCCACGGCCTGCGCACCACTCTGTTCATTGATGAGGTGCACCGCTTCAACACCGCCCAGCAGGACGCCCTGTTGCCCTGGGTGGAGAACGGCACCGTGAACCTGATCGGGGCCACCACCGAGAACCCCTTCTTCGAGGTGAACAAGGCCCTGGTAAGCCGCTCGCGCCTGTTCCGGATGCAGCCCCTGGAGCCACGCCACCTGCGCCAACTGCTGGAGCGGGCCCTGGCCGATCCCGAGGGCGGCTACGGCGATCGAACCGTGACAGTCAGCGCCGAGGCGGCCGAGCATCTGGTGGATGTGGCCGGCGGCGACGCCCGCAGCCTGCTCAATGCCCTGGAGCTGGCAGTGGAGACCACCGACCCCGGGCCGGATGGCGTGATCACGATCGACCTGGCGATCGCCGAGGAGTCGATCCAGCAGCGGGCCGTGCTCTACGACAAGCAGGGTGACGCCCACTTCGACACCATCAGCGCCTTCATCAAATCCCTGCGGGGCAGCGATCCCGACGCTGCCCTGTTCTGGCTGGCCCGGATGGTGGAGGCGGGCGAGAACCCCCGCTTCATCTTCCGCCGCATGCTGATCGCCGCCGGCGAGGACGTGGGCCTGGCCGATCCCCAGGCGATCGTGGTGGTGGAGGCCTGCGCCGCCGCCTTCGAGCGGGTGGGACTGCCGGAGGGGCTCTATCCCCTGGCCCAGGCCGCCCTCTATCTGGCCGGGGCCGAGAAGAGCAACAGCATCCTCGGTTTCTTCGATGCGGTGAAGACGGTGCGCTCCGCCAACCGCCAGCAGGTACCTGCCCATCTGCGCGACGCCAACCGCGACGGCCAGGCCTTCGGCGATGGGGTGGGCTACCGCTACCCCCATGCCTACGGGGAGCATTGGGTAGCCCAGCAGTACCTGCCCAGTGCGCTGCAGGGGGAGGTGTTCTGGCAGCCGGGGCAGCTGGGCTGGGAGGGGGCCCTGCGCCAGCGGCTGCAGCAGCGCCGCGCCGCCCAGCTTGCGGCGGCAGCCGAAACCGCCCATGAACAGGGTGAGGTACTCAGCAGTGGGCCCGACGACGCGCAGCTGGAGCGCTGGCTGCGGCGCCAGGCGGCCAGCGAGGGGGCCCGGCTCGATGCTCTCCGCCAGCACTTCTGGGCTGGGGCGGGCTGGCAACGCCATCAGCGGGTGCTGGTGCTGGACGGGCGCTCCCTGCTCTGGGCCCTGGATCCGCTTCAGGCCACCCCGGAAGGCGGCGTGACGATCCAGGTGGGTGACGAGGGCACGGCCGAGCGGCTGCGGGCTCAGCTGCAGGTGCTCGACACCCTGCGCCGGCCGGAACTGGTGGTGAGCGCCGCCGATGATCCAACCCAGCTGGCAAAGGCCTGCGGGGATGGTCCCTTCGAATGGATTGCGGCCCGGCGGCTGGGCGAGGAGCCCACGGGAGCGGCGATTCGGCGTTGGCTGCAGGCGTTCACACCCCTGCTGGCGGAGCAGGGCCAGTGGCGGCTGCTGTTCAGCCATCCCCGCCTGGGTCCGATCACCGCCCTGGGCCAGGCAGGAGCCCTGGGGCGGCAGCTCAGCGAATCCCTCCGGCAGGCGCTGTCAGCGGAGGCGAAGGTCGAGGAACGGCAGGAGAAGGGGCTCGAGCGCTGGCGCGCCGCCTTCGAAGCCGAGGGTTTCACACTGGCCCTGGAGCGCTGGAACGAAACCCTTCAGCTGGAACTGAGGGATGCCCTGCTGGAGCGCTGGCTGGCACCCAAGGGGGCCTACCGCCGCCAGCTCAGGGCCCTGGGCGATGACGCCTTCAGGGCCCTGGGCGAGGAACTGCGCCGCAGGCGGGGACTGAAGCTTCCCCAGGACCTGCGGCACACGCTGTTGACTGCCAGGCGCTGAGCCCAGGGCTCACCAGAGACCGCGGATGATCTGCGGCTGGGGCTGGGCCATGGGCGCGGGGGCCACGGTGGTGCGACGCACTTCAGCCACAGGCGGCCTCACCTGATTGGCCTGGATGCAGGCCGGCAGGAACACGTACCAGGAGAGCAGGGAGGTGCACTGGGCCTCGCCCTGGCACTGCCCCTCCGCGCAGACGTTCTGGGCGCCGGTGTAGGTGCCGCAGAAATCAGCCAGGCGCATGTCCACCGGCAGGTTGGCCATGATCCCGGCCGAGGAGATGCTGCCGTCGCGAGCATCAGCGATGATCGCCGAGCGCAGGGCCTGAACCGAGTATTCGGTCTTGCTGTGGTACGGGAAGTAGCTGGTGGTCTGGTTCTTCAGAAACCGCACACCCGCATCCGAGTAGAGGAAGCGGGACACGCCGATCATGTCCACGTTGTAGGTCTTGGTCAGGCCTTCGCGCACTTCCTCGTCGCTCCAGCCCGAGCCGTCGAGACCGCCTCGCAGGCCGCGATCGGTCACCTCCCCAGTCTCCAGAAAGGTGGACATGGCCTCCGTGTTGGTGGACCAGACGGCGCCACCGGTGTTCCAACGGATGGGCAGATCGTTATCCACCGCGGCGGAGGCCGGCAGGGCCGAGGCGGTGAGTGCCGAGCCCACCACGAGGCCGGCGAGCAGGTGCTTGATCACAGGGGAAACCTTTGGATTCACTGTTCAAACTACTCAGCCGTGCCGCACATGAGTCTTGGCCGCAAGGGCAGTCAATATTCCGACACATACTTTAGACATCCTGCGTAAACCATGACCCCACGCGCAACGGAGGCCGGGTCCAGACAGCTGCAGGCCCGCTGACGTGCCCAGCGTCAGCCCCCTGAGATCACCACGTCCAGGCCGGCGTTCCGCATGCCGGGTCCCACCCCGGCCCAGCGCCAGCCAGCGGCCGTGCCGGTGCTGCACTCGGGCTCGAGCCCCTCCGCCTGGTGGCGGAGCCGCCCGCTGGCATGGTCGAGCCGCCAACAGGACAACTCGCGGGCCAGCGTCCGCCGCCGCCATTTGATCGCCGCCTCCTTGAGCACCCAGCTGGTGAGCACCGCCGTGCGCCGCTGCTCGGCATCGAATGCCTGCAACTGGTCCACCTCCTGGAGTGGGAAGCAGCGCCGCATCAACGCCGCCGCCGCCACAGGGCGATCGGCAGGCTCCAGATCCACCCCGATCGGCGCACGCGAAAACCCCAGCAACAGGCCCTCACCGCTGTGGCTCAGGCTCACCCAGCCAGCCCCTTCCAACAGCAACGGCGGGCGCCCCGGCGGGCTGTGCAGGGGCAGCGCAGCAGGAACGCAGCCCAGCATCCCCGCCAGCCACTGCCGCAGAGCCGAGCGGCTCTGCCAGTAGCGCCGCCGCGCCAGAGGTGGCAGCTGCCGGCCCCAGGCCCGCTCCTGATCGCTGAGGCTGGTGGCACAGGCGCCCTGCAGGGGCCCGAGCCAGAGCCTGGGGGCCTGGCCACGGCCAACCGCTGGACTGGCAGATGCCGCTGGACTGGCAGATGCCGCTGGACTGAGGGGGGAATCAGGCCGAGTCAACCGGAGGTCTCCCCTAGGCTCCGGCCATTCTCTTCCCCACCCGACAATGGCCCTGGAGCCCGGCGTCAGCGCACCCGAGTTCACCCTTCCCGACCAGGACGGCAACCCCGTGAGCTTGGCGTCGCTGCGTGGCCAGCGGGTGGTGATCTACTTCTATCCCAAGGACGACACCCCAGGCTGCACCAAGGAGGCCTGCAACTTCCGCGACCAGTGGAGTGCCTTTGAAGAGCACGGGATCAAGGTGCTGGGCATCAGCAAGGACGGCGCCACCAGCCACGCCAAGTTCATCGCCAAGTACGAGCTGCCCTTCACCCTGCTCACAGACGCCGAACCCTGCCCGGTGGCCAGCGCCTACGAGAGTTATGGCCTCAAGAAGTTCATGGGCCGCGAATACATGGGCATGATGCGCCACACGTTCGTGGTGGATCCTGAGGGCAGGATCGAGAAGGTGTACACCAAGGTGAAGGCCGAAACCATGGCCGACACCATCCTCAGCGACCTGGGCCTGGGCTGAGCCGGGCCAGGGCCGCCAGGGCCAGGCAGGGTGCAGGGGCCTGCTGCAGCCGTTCGGCGATCCAGCCGCCATCACCCCCGGTGATCCACAGCCGGCAGTCGGGATAGGCGTGCAGGGCCTGCTGCCAGGCCTCCCGCACGGCCGCGACCAGCCCCTCCCTCACGCCCACGGCCATGGCCTCGGCGGTGGCTCTGGGCCAGGCCATCGCAGCCCCACCATCCCCAGCCACGGCCGGCAGTCCGGCCGTGCCCCCCGCCAGGGCCCGCAGCTGCAGGGCAAGCCCCGCCTGGATGCGGCCACCGGCAAAGCGCCCCCGGGCATCCACCAGCGTGAAGCTCAGGGCCGTGCCGGCATCGGCCACCAGCACAGCCGAGCCACTGTCCTGCCAGGCCTGCCAGGCCACAAGAGCCCGGTCGATGCCGATCCAGGGCGGCAGCTGCTCCAGCGGCACCTGGTCGAGGGACAGCCGGCGGCAGGGATCCAGCCCACAGTCGGGGGGGATCGGCCCCACCGCCGCCCAGCCCCAGAGGTGACGCAGCCGCTCCCCTGGAGGCGCGGCATCACCGCCTGGGGAGGGCGGCGATTCGCTCCAGCACTGCAGGGTTGCCTTGACCGGGCGAGCGAAGTGCCAGCGGCTGTTTCCGATCAGGAGCCAACGCGCCGCTGCGCCCGCGCCGGCTTCAGATGCCTTCACCCATCAGGCCGGGGAGATGGATGCCGCACTCCTGTTTGAGTCCCCCGAACCGGGTCTGACGACCACTGAGGCTGCTGCTGTCAGGGGCGCTGGAGTGCCAGTCGCCCACGCTGGAGTAGCCCTGATCGAACAGAGGATGCTGGGGAAGCCCGTGCTCCTCCATGTAGTAGTACACGTCGCGGTTGCTCCAGCTCAGCAGGGGGCGCAGGGACCAGCGCTGGCGCACGCCATCGAGGATGGCCATCTCCCGTCGGTGATCGGTCTGACTGCCACGCACGCCGCTGGCCCAGCAGCTCACGCCGAGGGCACGCAGGGCCTGATCCAGGGGTTCCACCTTGCGGATCCGGTGGTAGAGCTCCATGTCTTCAACCAGTCCCGTCTCCCACAGGCGGCCGTGCAGGGCCTCCATCCGGGCAGGGCTGATCGTCGCCTGGGCCACATGCAGATCGATGTGCAGCAGGTCGTGGAGCTGCTCGGCATAGCGGTAGGTCTCGGGTGGCAGATAACCCGTGTCCACCCACACCACCGGCACCCTTCGGCACCGCTCCATGGCCAGCCGACTGACCAGATGGAGCAGCACCGCCGACTGGATGCCGAAACTGGTGGTGATGGCGAAGCCATCGGCAAAGGTGTCCTGAGCCCAGAGCAGGCGGCCGTAGGCATCCCGTGCCGCCAGCAGCCTGCGGGCAGCCTCAATCTCCACGGGCTGGCCACCGTGGTCGCAGGGCAGGGTCTGGGCCTGGGCAGTGACCATGACGCCATCATCACCTCCAGCGCAGGACGCTGGTTAGGGTTTGAAAGGTAGATGCGGGAACCCGCAGCGATGACCCGTACGGATCCGCAGCTTCCCGACACCAACGCCCCGATCGTGATCGTGGGGGGCGGTTTTGGCGGGCTGTACACCGCCCTGGCCCTCTCCAAGCAGCGCATGCATCCCCCCCTGCTGCTGATCGAGCCCCAGGAGTGCTTCCTGTTTCTCCCCCTGCTCTACGAATTGCTCAGCGGCGAGCTGCGCCGCTGGGAAATCGCCCCCCGCTACGACACGCTGCTGGCCGGCCGCGGGGTGGCCTGGCTCCAGGACCGGGTGGTGAGCATCGATGCCCGGCAACGCTGTCTGCGCACCGCCGGCGGCCGTGACCTGAGCTTCGGCCAGTTGGTGCTGGCCACCGGAGCCCGCACCCACAGCTTCGGAATTCCCGGTGTGCTGGAGCACAGCCTCAGCTTCCGCAGCCTGGCCGATGTGGAGCGGCTGCAGGCGCTGGTGCAGCGGCTTCGGAGCGAGGGCCGCCCCCTGCAGCGGCTGGCCGTGGTTGGCGCCGGCCCCAGCGGCGTGGAGCTCGCCTGCAAACTGGCCGACCTGCTCGAAGGAGCGGCCGTCGTGGAACTGGTGGAACAGGGCGCGATGGCCTTGCCCCAGGCCCGGGCCTTCAATCGCGAGCAGGCCACCCTGGCCCTGCAGCGTCGCGATGTGCGGCTGCGCTGCGGCTGCCGGGTGCTGGAGGTGGGAGCCGACCACCTGGATCTGCACTCCAGCACCGGCCAGGAGCGCCTGAGCGTGGATGCGGTGGTGTGGACCGCAGGCCTGGACTTCGACCCGCCGCGCATCGAGCCCGAGCCCCAGCGCGACCGCCGCGGCCGCCTGGTGGTGGAGCCCTCCCTGCAACTGCGCGGTCACCCCCACCTGTTCGCCGCCGGCGACATCGCCAGCCTGGACTCAGCGGGTGATGGCACCGGCGAAGCCGACGCCGCCGCGCCGCCGCCACCCGCCACCGCCCAGGTGGCCATCCAGCAGGCCGACTGCCTGGCCGAGAACCTGCTGCGGGCCAGGCGCGGCGAATCCATGGAGCCGTTCCGGTTCCAGGACCTGGGCGAGATGATCAGCCTCGGTCGGGGCGAGGCCAGCCTGGTGGCCGGTGGCTTCACCCTGGCCGGTGCCGCCGCCTTCCAGCTGCGCCGCCTGGCCTATCTGTCGCGGTTGCCGGGGCGCCCCCACCAGCTGCGGGTGGCCGCCGGCTGGCTCGCTGACTGGCCGCGATGAGCGGCGGCCAGCGCCTGCGCGGTCTGCTGCTCGATGCCATGGGCACGCTGATCGGACTGCGGCAACCGGTGGGACGCACCTACGCCACGGCGGCGGCCCGCCATGGGATCACCGTCGACGCCGATGCCGTGGAACGGGCATTCCGGCTGTCCTACCGCCAGGCCCCACCCCTGGCCTTCCCCGGCCTCCAGGGGGAGGAGCTGGTGCGGGCCGAACGCAGCTGGTGGGGCGATCGCATCAGTGAAAGCCTGCGGGGCGCCGGCGCGCAGCAGGCCCCCGAGGCGATGGTGGAGGAGCTGTTCAACCACTACGCCGATCCCGGCGTCTGGCTCGTCTTTGACGACGTGCCCGCCCAGCTGGAGCGCTGGCACCGCCGCGGCCTGGCCCTGGCGGTGGTGAGCAATTTCGACAGTCGGCTGCCCGGCCTGCTGGAGGGGCTGGGGCTGGCCCGCTGGCTGCAGCTGGTGGTGGTGTCGAGCGCCGCCGGAGCCGCGAAACCGGAGCCCGCTCCCTTTCAGCTGGCCCTGGAGGGCCTGGGGCTGGAGGCCGGCCAGGCCTGGCATGTGGGCGACAGCCCGGAGGATGTGCAGGGAGCGGCGGCGGCCGGCCTGCGCTGCCTGCTGGTACGCCGTCCTTGAAGCAGGGGGGGCTGGGCGGGCGCACGGCAGGCCTGCGGCCCGCCCAGCGGCGCCGCCTGGAGCGGCTTTGCCATCGCCGCCATCCGCCGGCCGCCGTGGCGGAGCTGCTGTGCCTGCAGCGCCTGGCCAGCGAGAGCCGGGAGCTGGAGCTCCCCCTCACCCTGGTGCTCGATGGCCGCGGCCTCTGCCGCCTGCTCTGGGTGGGACCGCTGCAGGCCTGGGGTCAGCGGCGTGGGGGCCTGCCGGGGGCCCGGCGGGGGGAGAACCGGGAGCTGCGGCTGGTCACCTGCTGCGGCCGCGGCCGGCATCTGGAGCCGGAGCGCCTGGAGGGGGTAGCGGCCCTCGATCTTGAGCCGCTGCTGTGGCTGCGCTACGGCGATCAGGCCGGCGCCGGTGGGCACTGGCCGGCCCTGCTGCTCCAGGCCAGCGGCGACAGCGGCGAACCCTGGCCGGTGCGGGAGGCGGGCGATCTGGCCCTGCTCTGCGGCCGGGATCCCGCCGGGCTGGCGGCCGGCATCCCGCCAGCCCTGGACCCTGACACCGGAACCCCAAGGGATCCCAGTGCCAGTGCCATCCCTTCCCCCGGGAGGGAGCGGGTGCTGCTGCTGGCCCTCAGCCCCGCCGACCGGGGTCTGGCCCAGCGTCGGATCGGTGAGCTGGAGGGACTGGTGCGCAGCGCCGGTGCCGATCCCGTGGGGGTGGTGGAGCAGCGTCGCGGCCAGCCGGCGCCGCAGACGATCTGGGGCGAGGGCAAGCTCGCCGAAGCCGCCCTGGAGGCCCGGCAGCGCGGGGTCACGCTGGTGGTGAGCGACCGTGACCTCACCCCCGTGCAGGGCCGCAACCTCGAACGGCTGCTGGATCTGCCGGTGAGCGATCGCAGCGAACTGATCCTGGACATCTTTGCCCAGCGCGCCGCCAGCGCCGCCGGCCGCCTGCAGGTGGAGCTGGCCCAGCTGCGCTACCGCCTGCCGCGGCTGCTGGGGCGGGGCCCCAGCCTCTCCCGCCAGGGCGGTGGCATCGGCACCCGGGGGCCCGGCGAAACCCAGCTGGAGAAAGACCGCCGCGCCATCGCCCGCCGCATCGAGCGGCTGCAGCGGCAGGTGCACGACCTGGGGGCCCACCGGGAGCGGCTGCGGCAGGGACGCGGATCCCTGAAGCGCCTGGCCCTGGTGGGCTACACCAACGCCGGCAAGAGTTCCCTGCTCAATGCCCTCGGACGGGGAGACCCCCGCCAGGCGGTGCTGGCCGAAGACAAACTGTTCGCCACCCTCGATCCCACCACCCGGCGCATCGAGCTGGCCGATTCCGCAGGGGGCCCCTGCACGCCGGTGCTGCTCACCGACACGGTGGGCTTCATCCGTGATCTGCCGCCGCCGCTGCTGGAGGCCTTCCGCTCCACCCTTGAGGAGACCCTGGCCGCCGATGGCCTGCTGCTGGTGGTGGATCTCAGTGATCCGGCCTGGCCCGACCAGCTGCGCACCGTGCACGCGATTCTCGATGCCCTGGGCTCCACGGTGCCCCGCAGGCTGGTGGCCAACCAGATCGACCGCTGCCCGGCCGGAGAGCTGGAGCGCGCGCGCCATCTCGACCCGCAGACGCTGTTCGTGTCGGCGACGGCACGCCTCGGCCTGCAGAACCTGCGCGGTGCACTGCGCCACTGGCCAGCCCACAACTGAATTCAACGGCACACAGATAGGAGATAGCCTCTGCAATGGCCGCAGGCAGGGCAAACTGACTGCCACAGCAAGGGTCTTGGGCCGGGCTATTCCCGAGCTCGCAGGTGCCTTATGATCCCGAAAAAGCCGTGCTGGCCATGCTCGCTCTGTTCCCGGCCGGCATCCAGCCCGATGCCCTGATCACGCTGGCGGTGCTGGCGGGATCGGTGCTGCTGTTCATCAGCGGCTGGCTGGCCCCGGAAGTCACCGGCCTGCTCGCGGCCGGACTGCTGATCGCGACGGGGGTCCTGGACGCCAAGGAAGCCGTGGCCGGTTTCGGCAGCCCGGCGCTGATCACCCTGATCGGGCTGTTCGCCCTCTCCGCAGGTCTGTTCCGTTCCGGCACCCTCGACCGGCTGCGCGCGCTGATCGGATCGGACGCGGTGCGCAGCCCGAAGCGCATGATCGCCCTGATCACGGCCGTGGTCGCGCCGGTGTCGGCCTTCGTGCCCAACACGCCGATCGTGGCGGCGCTGCTGCCGGTGATCGAGAGCTGGTGCCAGCGCCGCGGCATCTCCCCCTCCAAGGTGCTGCTGCCCCTGTCCTTCGCCACCGTGCTGGGTGGCACTCTCACCCTGCTGGGCAGCTCGGTCAACCTCCTCGCCAGCGAGGTGAGCGAGCGCCTCGGTTACGGCGGCTTCGGCCTGTTCGACTTCACCGCCATCGGCCTGGGGGTGTGGCTGGTGGGCGGCCTGACCATGGTGCTGCTGGCCGATCGCTTCCTGCCCGATCGCGGCACCGATGCCGACGACCTCACCAGCACCAGCGCCTACATCACCGAGGTGCTGATTCCCCGCGGATCAGGCCTGGCGGGCCAGTCGCTGCGCGACAGCCGCCTGCAGCGCCGCTTCGACGTGGACGTGCTGGAGTTGCACCGCGCCCGGGAGCGCTTTCTGCCACCCCTGGCGGACCGCACCCTTCAGCGCGGCGACCGCCTGGTGCTGCGCTGCAGCCGCGATGAGCTGCTGCGCCTGCAGCAGGAGCACACGATCGTGCTGGCCCCCACGCCCGAGCCACTGGCCAGCAGCGACCAGCAGAACAAGCAGCGGATGGTGGAGGTGCTGATCCCCTCCGGTTCCACCCTCGCCGGCGACCGTCTCCGGGATCTGCGCTTCCGCCAGCGTTACAACCTCACCGTGCTGGCCCTGCGCAGAGGCAATGCCGTGCTGCGCGAGCGCCTGGGCCGCATCCTTCTGCACGAGGGGGATGTGCTGCTGCTCCAGGGCCCCAGGGACGCCATCCGCGGCCTGCAGGACAGCAACGACCTGGTGGTGCTGGAGGAACTGGAAAAGGAGCTCCCCACCGTGAACCGCAAGGGGGTTGCCCTGCTGATCGGGCTACTGGTGATCCTCCTGCCCAGCTTCAACGTGATGCCCCTGGTGGCCTCGGTGCTGCTGGGAACCGCCGCCATGGTGGCCACCGGTTGCCTGCGGCCTGGGGAACTGCAGCGGGCCATCCGCCTGGATGTGATTCTCCTGCTGGGATCCCTGGGCAGCTTCAGCGTGGCCCTGGAGAAGACGGGTCTGGCCACCGCCCTGGCCCAGGCCCTGGAGCGGGGTTTGGACGGCTGGCCGGTCTACGCGGCCCTGATGGTGGTGTTCCTGTTCACCACCCTGCTCACGGAGGTGATGAGCAATGCCGCCAGCGTGGCCCTGCTCATTCCAGTGGCCGGCCAGCTGGCGCTCGGCCTGGGCCAGCCGCCGCTGGCCTTCGTGTATGCGGTGCTGTTCGGAGCCAGCCAGAGTTTCCTGAGTCCCGTGGGGTACCAGACCAACCTCATGGTGTTCGGTCCGGGCCGCTATCGCTTTCTCGACATTCCTCGCTATGGCTTTCCACTCACGCTCACCATGACCGTGCTCGTACCTTTCCTGATCTGCCGGCACTTCAACCTCTAGGGTCACCTGAGATCATCAGGCCCTCGAGCTCGGTCGTGCCGCTGCCTGCAGGTCTTGCCGGCAGCACCCGGCAGCCCATTGTTGCCATTGCCATCCTTGATTTCCTCTGCCATGACCCTTCAACTCGGCGACACCGTGCCGGACTTCACCCAGAACTCCCAGCTCGGCTCCATCAACTTCTACGACTTCGCCGGCGACAGCTGGGTGGTGCTGTTCTCCCACCCCGCTGACTACACGCCCGTCTGCACCACCGAACTCGGCGAGGTCTCGCGCCTGCGCCCCGAGTGGGAGAAGCGCAATGTCAAAACCATCGCCCTGAGCGTGGATTCGGCCGAAAGCCACAAGGGCTGGATCGGCGACATCAACGAGACCCAGAGCACCAGCGTGGATTATCCGATCCTCGCCGACGAGGACAAGAAGGTGGCCGACCTTTACGGAATGATCCACCCCAACGCCCTCAACAACCTCACAGTGCGCTCGGTGTTCATCATCGATCCCAACAAAAAACTGCGTCTGCAGATCACCTATCCAGCCAGCACCGGGCGCAATTTCGATGAGATCCTGCGGGTGATCGACTCCCTCCAACTCACCGACTACCACCAGGTGGCCACCCCGGTGAACTGGAAGGACGGTGACGACTGCGTGGTGGTGCCCTCGATTCCCACCGATGAGGCCCGCAGCAAGTTCCCCAAGGGCGTCACCGAGATCAAGCCCTACCTGCGCATGACCCCCCAGCCCAACAAGTGAGATCCAGGGCCCGATGAGCGCAGGGGCCATGGCGGTGCTGGGTCTGATGAGCGGCACCAGCGCCGATGGGGTGGACGCGGTGCTGGTCCGCTTTGCCGGTCGCTGCCAGCTTCCTCGCTGGCAGATCCTGGCCAGCCACTCCACTCCCTATCCCGAGCCCCTGCGCCAGGAGCTGGTGGCGGTGGGGCAGGGTGCCCGACGCAGCAGCGCTGAGCTGCTGGATCTGGCGGAGGCGGTCACCGAGGTGCAGGCCGCGGCCGCCCGGGCCTGCGACCCCGGCGGCCAGGCCGCTCTGGTGGGCTGTCACGGTCAGACGATCTGGCACCGTCCCCCCAGCCCGCCCCGCCGGGGGGCCAGCTGGCAGCTGCTCCAGGCTCCCTTGCTGGCGCAGCTGCTGCAGTGCCCGGTGGTGCACGACCTGCGAGCGGCCGATCTGGCCCTGGGCGGTCAGGGAGCCCCCCTGGTGCCGGCGGCCGATGAGGCGCTGCTGGGGCGTACCGGCGGCTGGCGGGCCGTGCTCAATCTGGGCGGCATCGCGAACCTCACCCTGATCCCGCCCCGCAGCGGTCCCGACCGGCGTCAGGTGGTGCGGGGCTGGGACTGTGGTCCGGCCAACAGCCTGATGGATCTGGCCGTCAGCCAGTTCAGCGGCGGGGAGCAGAGCATGGATGCCGGCGGCAGCTGGGCCAGCCGCGGCCGGGTGGACGAGGCCACCCTGCAGCGCTGGCTGCAGGAGCCCTATTTCCAGCGGATCGGGCCCAAGTCCACCGGCCGGGAACTGTTCGGGCACGCCGATCTGCGCCGGCGGCTGGAGGATCTGGAGCAGGCGGCCGGCCAGCAGGGGCAGGCCCTGCAGCCGGCCGACGCGCTGGCCAGCCTCACGGCCTTCAGCGCCGCCGTGGTGGCCCAGGACCTGGGTCGCGGCCCCTTGCCCGTGGAGTTGCTGGTGGCGGGCGGGGGCAGCCGCAACCGGATGCTGATGAGCGAGCTGCGCCGCCGCTGCCGCGGCGTGATCGTGCGCCCCCTGGCCGAACTGGGCATCGAGGGGGCCCAGCGGGAGGCCCTGGCCTTCGCGCTGCTGGCCTGGTGGCACCACCGCAGGCACCCCGGCAACGCCCCCGCCATCACGGGCGCCAGGCACCGGACCGTGCTGGGGGTGTGCGTCCAGCCGGCCGGCTCTGACCGCTAATCAGGCCGCTGCAGGCGCAGCCGCCGTGGTGCCGTGCGCAGGCGGCGGGTGCGCTGACGCTCCAGCTGCAGCCGGAAGCGCTCAGCTGCCGCGGCGTCTGCTGCGGCAGGGAGTGAAGCGGCGGGCACCGCCCTGCCTGCCGGCCCTGGGCGCTCGCGCTCGAGCCGCTCCACCCCCTGCTGGATCAGCACCCGGGCCATGTTGCTCACGGTGCGGGCCTCGAGCTCAGCCAGCTCAGCCAGACGGTGGCAGAGCTCCTCAGGGAGAACCACCTGGATCCTGGGCGACTTGGGACGCCCGCTGGAGGAGGTTTGCCGTGTGGCCACGCCGGATGGACAGGAGGGCAGGAGGGCAGGAAAGGGGGCAGGGGTCGTGCCGGATCCCCACCAGTGTAGTCGGATGCGCATGGGTAGTATCCGAGCCTATGCTGCAGTCACTCCGGTGATGGCGCTCAGCCGGCCCGCCCAGCGGCTGGTCCGGCGCCCCACAGGGGGCCCCCAGGAATCGATTCAGGTTCCAGTTCCGATCAGATTCAGCCCCGAGGTCTCCCATGCCCAAGAGCCGCGAGCAGCGCCAGGCCGAGCGCAGCGACGTGCTGGTCTCGGCCGTGATCAGCACCTATCTGCTCACCCATCTGCACCACGTGCTGCAGCGCGCCGAATACGGTGCCCAGAAGGAAGGTCGCAGCGCCCTGGCAGCCAACTACGCCCAGCTGCGCAAGGTGCTCTGTCTGGACGCGCGCTCGATGGAGGACGCCTCGGCCAGCGGCACACCGGTGAGCGACAGCCCCCGCGCCGCCTGAGCGTGGGATCCGCTGGCGGCGGATTCAGCCTGTGTGTAACAGGCGGCTGCCACGAGCCGGAGGCCCCCATAAGGTCGGCTCAAACCCACAGGGCCGCGCCAGCAGGCCCATCGCCATGAGCAGCAGCCCCGAGCCAGCCGCCACCGAGGGCGCAGTACCGAAAGCCACCAGGTCGAACACCGCCACCTCAGCCAACGCCGCCGCCCTCTACGAGCGCATCAGCGCCGACTCCAGCCTCACCCAGGCCCTGTTCCGCCAGGCCCTGCAGGATCCCGGTGGGGCCCTCGATCGCATCGTCCGCCTGGGCGAGGAACTGGGGCTTCCGGTGAGCCGCGAGGAGGTCAAGGCCCACGTGGCCGCCCTCGACGATGGCGCCAGCAAACAGTGGTTGCTCAAGGCCCGAGGCGGCCTCTGAGCGGGGGGAGCGCTCCGGACGGTTGATGCCGCCGCCCTGGGCGAGGGTGAAGAACAGCCAGTAGCTGACGATGGCCAGGCCCGCCGCCACCACCAGAGCGGCCACCTGCTCCAGACGTTTGATCATGGGGGCTCGGGGGCGGCTGCGGAAAGTCTGACTGCGGAACTCTGACGGAGGGGCCATGCCACACACGCCAACCCTCTCGGCAGGGATGATGGACCTGTGGCCGGTCCCAGCAGGGCCCCCGTTTCCGCCCTCAGCTCTCCGCAGTCAGATCCCGTGCTCCGCCTCGAACGCATCGGCAAGATCTACCCCACCGGGGAGGTGCTGCGCGATGTCACCTGGGAGGTGAAGTCCGGCGACCGTGTGGGACTGGTGGGCGTGAACGGGGCTGGCAAATCCACCCAGCTGCGCATCATCGCCGGCCTGGAGGAACCCAGCAGCGGTGCGGTGGTGAAGCAGGGCTCCCCGCGCATCGCCTACCTGCAACAGGAATTCGATGTGGATCCCCGGCGCACGGTGCGCGAAGAGCTCTTCCAGGCCTTCGGGGAGGCGGCCACCGTGCTCAACCGCAAGCACGCGGTGGAGCACGCGATGGGCAGCGAGAAGGCCGCCGCCGACCCCGACCATCTGGAGCAGCTGATCCACGAGCTGGGCCATCTCCAGGAGCGCTTCGAAGCCCTGCATGGCTACGAGCTCGACGCCCGCATCGACAAACTGCTGCCCCAGATCGGCTTCACGGCCGAGGGGGCCGAGCAGCTGGTGGCCGCCTACTCGGGGGGCTGGCAGATGCGCATCGCCCTGGGCAAGATCCTGCTTCAGGAACCGGATCTGCTGCTGCTCGACGAGCCCACCAACCACCTGGACGTGGAGACGATCCAGTGGCTGGAGGGTTACCTGCTGGAGCAGAGCGCCGCCATCGTGGTGATCAGCCACGACCGTACCTTTCTCGATCGGGTGTGCACCCAGATCGTGGAAACCGAGCGCGGCATCGCCCGCACCTACCTGGGCAACTACAGCCAGCACCTGGAGCAGAAGGCTCTCGAGCGCGAGGCCTCCCAGGCGGCCTTCGAGCGCCAGCAGAAGGAGCTCAGCGCCCAGCAGGCCTACATCGATCGCTTCCGCGCCAGCGCCACCCGCTCCACCCAGGCGAAGAGCAGGGAAAAACAGCTGGAGAAGGTGGAGCGCATCGAGGCCCCCATCGAGAGCGTGGGTGGGCCCCGCTTCCAGTTCCCAGAACCGCCCCGTTCCGGCCGCCTGGTGGCCACGGTGCGCGACCTCACCCTCAGCTACGGCGAGCAGATTCTGTTCCTCGGCGCCGAACTGGAGGTGGAGCGGGGCGATCGCATCGCCTTCGTGGGCCCCAACGGGGCCGGCAAATCCACCCTGCTGCGGCTGATCATGGGCCTCGAGCAGCCCGATGAAGGGCGCGCCGGCCTGGGCGAGCACAATGTGATCGCCGGCTACTTCGAGCAGAACCAGGCCGAGGCCCTCGATCTCTCCAAAACCGTGATCGACACGATCTTCGAGGTGGTGCCGGACTGGACCCAGACCCAGGTGCGTTCGCTGCTGGGCAGCTTCTGCTTCTCCAACGAGAGCGTGTTCAAGGAGGCGGGCAAGCTGAGCGGCGGCGAGAAGGCGCGGCTGGCCCTGGCCCTGATGCTGCTGAAGCCCTGCAACCTGCTGGTGCTCGATGAGCCCACCAACCACCTCGACATCCCCGCCAAGCAGATGCTGGAGGACGCCCTGATCGCCTACGAGGGAGCGGCCCTGCTGGTGAGCCACGACCGCTACTTCATCTCGCGGGTGGCCAACAAGATCGTGGAGCTGCGCGACGGCGAGCTGGTGCTCTACCGCGGCGACTACCCCTACTACCTGGAGAAGAAAGAGGAAGAGGCCGCGGCCGCCAGGGTCGAAGCCGAAGCCGAAGCCCGGGCGGCCAGGCGCAGCGCCAGCCGCGAACGGCAGCGGCAGAAGCAGGCGACCCGGAGGGCGCCGGGGGCCTGAGGCCGAGACGCGGAAACACACACAAATTGCGGGGCCCTGTCGCAACGACTACGCAAGACTTCGAAACAGTTCGTAGTGTTGTGGCATTGAGCCGTTCTCCGAGCCCTGCATGACTGAACCTCTCGCCCTTTCCCTCGGCCAGCAGTTCGAGCTTGAGCGCATGAACCGGGCCATCGACGAGACGGCTGATCCCAAGGTGCTCCAGGGCATCGCCAAACAACTCCTGCAGGCCTGGCAAAGTCAGAAGGCCGCCACTCAGTGGGTGATGCGCCAAC
The DNA here is from genome assembly GCA_007135755.1 of Cyanobium sp. Taxonomy (GTDB): domain Bacteria; phylum Cyanobacteriota; class Cyanobacteriia; order PCC-6307; family Cyanobiaceae; genus NIES-981. The sequence goes on along the minus strand of SLIG01000123.1, from coordinate 9,291 downwards.
AGCTCGGTGCTCCCGCAGCCCTGGGCCGCGGCTTCAGCGGCGCTGGTTCAGAAGAGCCGACTGGCGCTGAACCGTCCTTCGGCCCGTGGGACCAGGCGGCCTGATCCCACGGGCCCGACCACTCAGCGGCTTGCCCCCATCTGCGCTGGGATCACGTTCAGTCGCAGCATCTCGCCCTGACGGTTCACGCTCAGGCTGAGCTGACCGCCAACCCCGGCCCGCTCGACGGCGGCAACCAGCTGGGACGGTTCGGCCACAGGCTGGCCGCCAGCGGCCACCACCACATCGCCCTGCCGCAGACCCGCCCGCTGGGCCGGGCTGTTGGCCACCACCGAGGCCACCCGCACACCCCGCTCCAGGCCGGTGCCATCCCCGGGACGCACGGCGTCCAGCCCGATGCCGATAACCGGGTGACTCACGGAGCCGCTGGCCACGAGCTGGCGGGCGATGTCCCGGGCCCGGTTAATCGGAATCGCAAAGCCCAGACCGGCCCCGGGGCCGGTGCGCACCAGGGTGTTGATGCCGATCACCTCCCCATCGGCGTTGAGCAGGGGACCGCCGGAATTACCCGGGTTGATGGCGGCGTCGGTCTGGATCAGGTCCAGCCGGCGATCGGTGATGCCCAGCTTGGCGGCGTTGCGGTTGAGGTTGCTGATGATTCCCATGGTGACGGTGTTGTCGAGGCCATAGGGATTGCCCACGGCGATCGCCCACTCGCCCACCTCCAGGCGATCGGAGTTGCCCAGGGGCGCCACCGGCCAGGAGCCCGAGCCCTCGATGCGCACCACGGCCAGGTCGGTGAGCCTGTCCAGGCCCACCACGGTGCCGGGCACGCGGCGGCCATCCTGCAGCCCCACGGTCACCCGGTCGGAGCGCTCCACCACGTGGGCGTTGGTGAGGATCAGGCCGTCGGCCTGAAAGATGAAACCGCTGCCCTGGCCCCGTTCGGTGCGCTGGGAGGGTCTGGAGGGCTGGGCCTGCTGCGGCAGGCCGAAGAACTGGCGGAAGATCGGATCATTGAGCAGGGAACTGGGCACCCCGCCCTGGCCCGCCACCGCCACGGTGCGCTCCGTGTCGATGGTCACCACCGCCGGGCTGGTGCGCCGCACGGCAGCAGCAACAAACGACTGGCGGCCCAGGCTGGCAGCCAGGGCCGGCGAGGAGGAGGAAGCGACAAGAGTGGAGGCGGAAGCCAGGGATGAGGGGGCACGGCTGAGCCCGGCCACGAGCAGGGGGGTCAGCAGCAGAGGGGCCCGGAGGGCGGCCAGACAACGGTGGGGTGACATGACGACGAACCGGGCTTGATCCGGAGAGATTTCTGGACCGTAGGCAGGCCGGACGCGGCGAGGAAAGGGGGGCAGACCGGCCTCGCCATCGCCCACCGGACGGGTCACACCTCGGTAGTATTTGTTTAGAAATATTTCGTGCCATGGACACGTCCCGCCTGCTGCTGGCCTTCCTGGCCTTCGGCGCTGCCTGCACCACCCTCTGGGCCTGGATGCTCGCCACCACCGGCAGCAATTCCGACGCCGCCAAGCAATGATGGGGAGGCCGGCAGCGCATCCCGCCACCGCAGCGGGCCTGAGGCCATGAAAGCCCTCCTCTCCCAGATCTTTCCCATCCTCTACGGCGCCTGTTTCCTGGTGCTGCTCTGGCAAGCCTTCAAGGTGATGGGCCAGGGATTCCGCGCGGCTTCAGGCACTCCGGACGCTGCCCCCAGCCCCTCCAGTGGCGACCGCACCGGGCGCCTGACCATTCACCCGGAGTTGCTGGATGCGGAGGGCCAGCTCACCCAGGAAGATCTGCTCACCGTGCGTTTCGGCGGCGATCAGGAGCGTTCCGCCCCCCCCGGCGAACCCGGCTGAGCGGGCTTCGTCACCGCCACTGCATAGGCTCACCGGTGTGACCGTGAACTCAGGGAGACGATCGGCTTGGATCAACGCACGCGAATCGTGGCAGCAGTGCTGCGCAATCTGAAGCTGCCGCCCCGCTTTCGCCTCAAGCTGGTCAAGGAGGACCCGGTGCGCCTCGAGCTCAGCCTGACCCCCGCCTACGGCAAGGCCGCCCTGCTGGTGGGGCTGCTCGAATCCCAGGATCTGGTGGCCCGCCGCGATCGCGAGGGCCGCATCCCCCGCGACCTGCAAGGCACCTGGGACTGGACCGTGCGCCACGGCAAGGTGAGCACCGGCGGCTGGAATCCCTACCTCAAGGAGGCGCTGCAGACGATGTTCGAAACCGGACTGCCCGCCATCGTCTACGAAGAGCTCACTGGCGAGGCCTACCACCCAGTGGACGGAGTGCGCCACGTGCGCTGAGGCACGCCAGGGCGCCATGGCCCGCCACCGCCAGCCCCTGCCGATTGATCCCCTGCTACCCGCGGTGCGGGAGGCGCTGCAGCCCCCTGGGTCCACCCTGCTGCTGCAGGCCCCACCCGGCGCCGGCAAGACCACCCGCGTTCCTGCCGCCATCCAGCCGGCCCTGGAGGGCCGGCTGTGGATGCTGGAGCCCCGCCGGATCGCCGCCCGCATGGCCGCCCAGCGCCTGGCCAGCGACCTTGGGGAACCCCTGGGGGGCCTGGTGGGCTACAGCGTGCGGCTCGAGAGCCGCACTGGCCCCGCCACCCGCATCGAGCTGCTCACCGAGGGACTGTTCCTGAGGCGCCTGCAGACCGATCCAGCCCTGGAGGGGGTCGACTGCGTCGTCTTCGACGAGTTCCACGAACGCAGCGCCGACGCCGATCTGGCCCTGGCGCTGCTGCGCCAGGCCCGCGAGCTGCTGCGTCCCGACCTGCGCCTGGTGGTGATGTCGGCAACCCTGGCCCTTGAGCCCCTGGTGCGCCAGCTGCCGGGCGCCACCCTGCTGCGCAGCGATGGCCGCTGCTTCCCCGTGGCGATCAGCCATCAGCCGCCACGCCCGGGGGAGCAGATCGAGCGCCAGGTGCTGCGGGCCCTGGAGCAGCACTGGCTGGACCAGCGCAGCAGCGGTGAGAGCGTGCTGGTGTTTCTGCCCGGCCGGCGGGAGATCCGGCGCTGCCAGCAGGCCATCGCCACCGCCCCATGGGCCACCGACCTCGAACTGGTCGCCCTCCACGGCGACCTGAGCCTGCCGGAACAGAGCCGGGCCATCGCGCCGGCCGGCGACCCCGCCGGCAAGGTGGTGCTCGCCACCAGCATCGCCGAGAGCTCGCTCACGATTGCCGGTGTGACCCTGGTGATCGACGCCGGGCTCAGCCGCCGCAACCGCTTTGATCCCTCCCGGGGGATGGATGCTCTGGTGACCCTGCCCGCCAGCCTGGCCAGCGCCGAGCAGCGGGCCGGGCGGGCGGGGCGGCTGGCCCCGGGCCGCTGCGTGCGGCTGTGGTCTGCAGCCGACCAGCGCCAGCGGCCACCACAGGATCCCCCGGAACTGCTGGAGAGCGACCCCCTGCCCCTGGCCCTGCACCTGGCCCGCTGGGGCGATCCCACGGGCACCGGACTGGCCTGGATTGATGCCCCTGCGGCCGAGCCGCTGCTCCGGGCTCGCCGCCTGCTGCAGAAGCTGGAGGCCCTGGAGCCAGAGGGCCAACTGAGCCGGCATGGCCACGCCATGGCCGCCCTGGGCCTGCATCCACGCCTCGCCCACCTGCTGCTGGTGGGCCGGCAACGGGGCCAGGGAAGGCTGGCCGCCGAGCTGGCGGTGCTGCTCAGCGAGCGGGATCCCCTGCCGCGCGAGGAGGCAGGCTGCGATCTGCTGCGGCGGCTCGACTGGCTGCGGCGGCAATCCCCCCACCACCCGATGCAGCAGCTGCGGCGGAAGTTTGAAGACCAACTGCGGCAGATCGTCCCGGACCGGGCCGCCGTCGCCGTGAACTCCCCAGCGAACGGCAACGACCATGCAGCCGCCCTGCTGGTGGCCGAGGCCTATCCCGAGCGGCTGGCCCTGGCCCGCCCCGGGCGGGGCGGCCGGTTCCTGTTGCGCAGTGGCCAGGGTGCGGTGGTGCATGCCCACGACCCCCTCGGCCATCAGGACGCCCTGGCGGTGGCCGCCCTTGATGGGGATGGCCCCGATGCCCGCATCCAGCTGGCCCTGCCGATGCCCCCGCAGGAGCTGCGCCATCTGGCCGAGCGGCATGGCCGTGACCACACCGGCGCCTGCTGGGACAGCGGGTCCGGACGGGTGCGCTGCGAGCGCAGCCTGCAGCTGGGGGCCCTGGTGCTGGAGCGCCGGCCCTGGACGGGCGCCACGCCGGAACAGGTGCTGGCGGCCCTGGTGGCGGGCCTGCAGCAGCTGGGGCTGGAGGCCCTGCCCTGGACCCCAGCCAGCCGCCAGTTGCAGCAACGCCTCTGCCTGGCCCACCGGCACCGCGGCGATCCCTGGCCCGACCGCAGCGATGGGCGGCTGGCCGCCCACCTGGAGAGCTGGCTGGCCCCACACCTGATCGGCCTCTCCACCCTGGCTGAGGTGCACCAGCTGGATCTGAGCGAAGCCCTCTGGGGCGAGCTGGCCTGGGGCCAGCGTCAGGACCTGGAGCGTTTGCTGCCCAGCCTGCTGGCGCTGCCCTCCGGCCGCAGCGCCACGCTCAACTACAGCGGTGGCGAGCCGGTGCTGGCGGTGAAACTGCAGGAGCTGTTCGGCTGTCTTCAAACACCGGCCGTGCTGGAGGGGGAGCTGCCGGTGACGCTGCACCTGCTCACCCCAGCCGGACGGCCAGCGGCCATCACCCGCGATCTGGCAGGGTTCTGGCAGGAGGGCTACGGCCAGGTGCGGCGCGAACTGCGGGGCCGTTACCCCAAGCACCCATGGCCGGAGGATGGGGCCAACGCCCAACCCACCGCCCACACCAAGGCACGCCAGGAGCGGGAGCGGAGCTCACCAAAGCCGCGCTCACCAAAGCCGCACTGAGCCGGTTCCGGCCGTCGTCGGGGCAGCAGCCACAAGCGGCGACAACGGGCGGCGGCAACGGGCGGCGGCAAAGGAGGGCGATCCCTACAGGATCGACCCCGTTCAGTCAAGCCACGAAACCTCGCCATGCGGACAGGGCGACTTTCGTCAACCCGCCGCCATTCTTCTTTACAATTAGCTCATCGCGGATCCGGGCGTCCCACAGCTCGCCTCATCGGCGGCAACGGGCCACCCGTCAGCGAGTGACCTCACAACGACCTCCGCTACCCATCCAGTCATGTCTGACGCTTCCCAACCCCGCTTCGGCTTCGTGAACTTCGCCGAAACCTGGAATGGCCGCCTGGCCATGATGGGCTTCGTGATCGGCCTGGCCACCGAGGTGCTCACCGGCCAGGGCATCCTCGCCCAGATCGGTCTGGGCTGAGCAGCCGCCCAGGCCAACGGCCCCGAGGCTCCCGTGCTCCGGGGCATCGCCACTGCTGTCACCACTGCTGTCACCACTGCTTTCACCACTGCCGACACCTCGGCTGTCAAGACGGGTCTCGCTACGAGGGCGTGAAGGACACTGGAGTTGGGGTCTGCATCCCCACACCAGTTCTTCACGCCCTTTGTGTTGTCACGGCTCCTTGTCTTCCCGTTACTCCGCTGATCTCAACGCAGCGCCATGCCCCGCAGCGCCATGACTGAGTTGCCGCTGCAGCGCTACAGCGTCAGCAGCCTCAACCGGGCCGTGGGCAGCCTGCTGGAGCGGGGGTTTGCTCCCCGTTTTCTGCTCGATGCCACCGTCAGCCGTCCCCAGCTCAAGAAAGGTCATCTGTGGATGACCCTGGTCGACGACAGCGCCTCGATCTCGGCGGTGGTCTGGTCGAGCCAGGTCGCCAGACTCGCGGTTCAGCCAGCCGAAGGTGACGGCGTGGTGGTGGTGGGCAAGCTCAATTTCTGGGCCACCAGAGCCAGCCTGTGCGTGCAGGTGCTCGATCTGCGGCCCAGCCTCTCCAGCGTGCTCCGCCGCTTCGAGCGCGTGCGTGATCAGCTCGCCCCCGAGGGCCTGTTCGACCCCGAGCGCAAGCGGCCCGTTCCGGCCACACCCAGCTGCATCGCCCTGCTCACCAGTGCGCCCAGCTCAGCCCTGGCCGACATGCTGCGCACGGCGGCGGAGCGCTGGCCGGCCACCCGGGTGGTGGTGGTGCCGATTCCGGTTCAGGGCAACGTGGAGGAGCAGATCGTCACGGCCCTGGAACGGCTGGACAGGCGTGCGGGGGCCCTGGGGGTGGAGGCCATCGTGCTGGCCCGCGGCGGCGGCAGCCGGGAAGACCTGGCGGTGTTTGACGGCGAGCGGCTGGCGCGGGCCATCGCCGCCTGTGGATTGCCGGTGGTGAGTGGCATCGGCCACGAGGACGACCTCACCATCGCCGATCTGGTGGCCGACCTGCGGGCTGCCACCCCCACCGCCGCCCTGGTGGCGCTGCTGCCGGATCGCCGCCAGGCCAGGTCCGCGTTGCTGCAGCTGCGGCGTCACCTTGGCCAGGTTCTGGGCCTGCGGCTCCAGGGCGAACGGCAGCGGCTGGGGAGGCTGCAGGAACGGCTGGCCGGGTTGCACCCGCGCACCCAGCTGGAGCAGCGTCGGAACCAGCTGCAGCGCAGCAGGCTGCTCCTGCAGGCGCTCTCTCCCCAGCATGCGCTGGAGAGGGGATTCTGTCTGCTGCGCTCGAGCGGCGGCGGGCTGGTGCGCAGCGCCGGCGAGCTGCGGCCTGGCGAGGCGGTGCTGCTGCAGCTGGCCAACGGTGAGGCCGACGCCGAGGTCCTGCGCGTGCGGTGTCAGCAGCCGGCCCCCTCTCAGCCCAGTCCCATCCGCCAGAGTCGAACCTGTCCCGCCGGCAAGACCGGCGCCTGATCCACCATGGCCATGGCCAGACGGCGCAGCCCATCCCCCCCTTCAGGCCACCCACCAGAGGCCCCCTCAGGCAACTGCAGCGGCAGCGGCAGTCATGCTCATGCCTTGGGCCAGGGGGAGGGCGATGGTGGCGCCGGCGACCTGAGCTACAACCAGGCCCACGCAGCCCTGGAACTGGTGCTGGCAGAACTCCAGGCCACTGACCTCGACGTGGAGGCCATGGCCGGGCTGTACCGCCGGGGGCAGGCCTACGCCCAGCGTTGCGAGGCCATTCTGGATCAGGTGGAGCAGGACGTCCTGGTCTGGGACGGGCTCAACGATCCAGCGGCGCCTGCCCAGCCGGCTGACGCGTCCCTGCTCCCGGAATCCCCCCACAGCAACGGTTGAACGCGATGGCCCCCTCGACTGAATCCACCCTGCAGGGTCAAGGCCCTGCCAACCCCTGGCTGCAAGGGCTGTACCTGGCCCTGGCCGTTGGCGGCGCGGTGTGGCCCTGGCTGGCCAATCTGGATTTCATCCGCAGCAGTGGCAGCAGCTTCGACGTGGGCCTGTTCGTGCAGATGGCAGCCGCCAACCCGGCAGCGGCCTCGTTGTCGCGAGATCTGGCGATCGGTGCCACCGCCGTGCTGATCTGGATCGTTCAGGAAAGTCGGCGCCTGCAGATGCGCGGCCTGCCCTGGGTGCTGCTGTGCTGCGTCACCGTCGCCTTCGCCTGCGGAGCGCCCCTGTTCCTGTACCTGCGGGAGCGGCGCCTGGCGGAACTGGCCGCCACCTCAGCAGGCTGAATAAAGCTCAGGGTCCCGCGTCGTTGACGTCGACCACGTCAACGACGTCAACATCGATGGTCGCCTCCGATGCCGGGATCTCCGCAGACGGCGGGCTTCCCGAGGAGGAGGCTGAGGGTGCGGCGAAGGGAGTGCCACAGGCCGGGCAGACCGCACTACCGACACTGGTGAAGCCACAGGCTGAGCAGGTGCGGAGGCGGCGCCGCAACAGTTGCCAACCCACCACGCCAGCGGCGCCGAAGAGCAGAGGCAACAGCAACACCAACAGCGTGAGCCCGCCCAACAGGTCGAGGAGAAAGCGACCGGCTGGGCCTGGAGCCAACAGCAGGACCAACGCCAGCAGGATCCAGAGCCAGGGGATCGGCCGTTGCATCTTCAGGGAAACTGCCCTCATGGCCCATCCTGACGCCTGCTCGTGGCGATGGAGAGGCACTGGCCGTAGTACACGATGGCGCCCACCATCCACACCCACAGGCTGAACACGAGCACACCACCGACCACCCCATAGGCCTGGAAGCGTTCGCCGAGGAGGAACAGGATGCGACCAAGGAGCTGATTGAGCAGGGTGAGCACCGTGGCAATGAAGGCAGCACCGGGGAGGAGCTGAGTCCAGCGGACATGGCGTGATGGCAGCAGCCAGAGCAGCAGCTGCGCGGCCACAAACGACAGCACCAGTGTCACGACCACATCAACACTCGCATTCACCGGCTGCTGCCAACCCTGCATGAACGGCACCTGCGTGCTGATCCACTGCTTGACGCTCGTCGGTGCCCGGAGCGGCACGCGCGAGACGCGTTGATCAAGCAGAAACAGCAGCGAAAAGAGGGCCAGCAGGGCCATGGCCTTGAAGCGCAGCTGGATCTGCTGACGAATCATGCCACCCCACGACTGCTGGCCAGCGTGGGGATCACCACGCCACCAGAGGCGGTCAGCGCCGCGACTGAGGGCCAGGAAGGCATTGCTGGCCGTGATCACAAGCACAACAAGGCCAAGAACACCTGCACCCCCGCTTTGGCGGATGAACCCCTCCAGAGCCCGCTCCAGCACAGGCAATGACTGAGCGGGTAAAACTGCGGGCAACGACTCGCGGAACTGGTCAATCAGCTGCAGATCACGACCAAGAATCCAGGCGATGAACGACAGCGCGATCAGCAGAATCGGCAACAGCGACTGAAGGGTGTAGTAAGCAAAAGCAGCACTCAGATCCGCACAGCCTTCACGATTCCAGAGTCTGAGCGCTCGCCAGAACGGCTTGAAGCGGGCCGACAACGACCGAGAGGCCCGCTTCATGGGGGGAACGCCGGATGCACAGGCCAGGCTAATGAACCCACGCCACGCCCTCGGCCTCCAGTCGCCAACCGCCAACGGGTCACCAGCGAGCTGCAATCAGCATCGTCGTGTCGTCGCCCTCAGGATGCCGCCACCAGTCGACCGCGACCGCCTGTCAGCAGCGTGCGGCTGCAACCCCACATGGCTAGAACAAAATCTAGCTGCAACAAAACCCTGCTACAGCAACGCTCGGCTTGAGCAACGCTCGGCTTCAGGGGCGACCGGCAACAGCGGCGCTCAGCGTCAGCAACCCGCGCTGCACAGGCAGTACAAACTCTCGCGATCAAAAAGGTGTGGTTCCTGGCATCGACCTGCTCTCTCAGGGGGCTGCCCCCCCAATACCATCGGCGCTGCAGCGTTTCACAACCGAGTTCGAGATGGATCGGTGTGGGTCCACTGCGC
>SLIG01000167.1 GCA_007135755.1 Cyanobium sp. | reverse complement strand
GGAAAGCACCGTCGTATCCAAGCGTGTTGAACGGCCGAAGGTAATGCCCATGGGCATGCTGCTTGGCCAGACCAACTGGAACACCGATTTCATCGTTGATCAGCCCTACAGAAGATACAAGTTTTTCTTCACCGCCAACTCATCCGATCCCAACGCCACCTATCCGGTGGAGGGATTCATGAAATTCACTGATGGGACGAGCTTGAAGGTCATTGATCAGGAGATGAGCCCGCCGATCGGCACCGGCAAGATGTTCGGCCCCTTCCTGGCCGTGCCCGGCAAGCAGGCCAGCCAGATGAACTTCAAGGTGGGTGCCAGCAAGAACCCGGAAGCGACAGGCTTCAGCTACCGGATCTCGGTGCAGGGCTGCAACTGACCAGCCGCCACGGCATCAACCGCCAGGAGGTCAGCGCCGGCGCCGGCAGTCGATCTGCAGCAGGTCGCGCACCTGCTGCACCTGGCGGGCCAGCATCGGATCGCTGTGCACCTTCTTCTCGATCTGCTCCACGGCGTACATCACCGTGGAATGGTCCTTACCGCCGAACACCTCACCGATGCGGGGCAGCGAGAGGTCGGTATTCTGGCGCATCAGGTACATCCCCACCTGGCGGGCCTGACTCACGGCCCGCTTGCGGCTGGCGCTGCGCATTTCATCGGCCCCCACGCCGAATACCTCCGACACCTTGGCCAGCACCTGATCCGGTTTCACCTCCACGTCCCCACCGGCAGGATCGAGCATCGGCGCCACTGACTCCACCGTCATCGGCAGTCCGGTGATCGAGGCAAAGGCCACCGCCCTGGTGAGGGCCCCCTCCAGTTCGCGGATGTTGGAGGTGAAGCGGCCGGCGATGAACTGGATCAGCTCCCGCGGCAGCCGCATCTGCTCCTGCTCGGCCTTCTTGTGCAGGATCGCCATGCGGGTTTCCAGATCGGGGATCTGAATGTCGGCGATCAGGCCCATGGAGAAGCGCGAGATCAGCCGCTCCTGCAGGCGGGGAATCTGGCTGGGAGGGCGGTCGGAGGCGATCACGATCTGGCGGCCGGCCTCATGCAGAGCGTTGAAGGTGTGGAAGAACTCCTCCTGGGTGTACTCCTTGCCCTCGATGAACTGGATGTCATCCACCAGGATCAGATCCGCGGCGCGGTAACGGTCGCGGAAGCTCTGCATGGCGTCCTTGCGGATCGCCTGGATCAGGTCGTTGGTGAAGCTCTCGGTGGACACATAGAACACCCGCGCCTCGGGATCGATCTCCAGCCGGTAGTGACCGATCGCCTGCATCAGGTGGGTCTTGCCCAGACCCACGCCGCCGCAGATGAACAGGGGATTGAATTCCCGGCCTGGCGCTTCGGCCACCGCCAGGGCCGCCGCATGGGCCATGCGGCTGTTGGGGCCCACCACGAAGCGGTTGAACACATAGCGGGGGTTCAGGCCCGATCCCACCGGGCGCGGCGGCGCTGCGGGCTGCGGGCGAGACGGGGCCTGGGGGCGGAGAGCCGCAGGGTCGGACGCCACGCCAGGCGCGGGCGTGACCGGGGGCGTGACCGTGGCTGCGGCCGCGCCGGATCCGGGGACCAGCAACGCGTCATCGCCGGTCGCCGTTGAAACCTCCACCTGCACCGCCGTGCCGGTGATCTGGCCGGCGGCCGCCTCAATGGTACCGAGGTAGTTCTTGCGCAGCCAGCCGCAGGCGAAGCTGTTGGGGGCCTCCAGCGCCAGCCGCTGGCCATCGAAGCTCAGACAGCGGGCTGGACGGATCCAGGTTTCGAAGGTGGGCTTGCTGAGGTTGGCCTGGAGCGTCTGCTGAATCCGGTGCCACAGCTGGTCGTCCTGCTGCACCGATCCCACACCACGCCGGGGGCGAACTCTACGCAGAGGTGACCCGGCGCACCGTCTTTAATGAAGCGGAATGCCCGCGCAGCTGCCGCTCGCCACCCTCCCCCATGCCCCGCACCGTTCCCTCCTCCCGCAGCGCCGGCCTCGCCGGCCTGATCGCCGCGGCGGCGTTGCTGGCCGGCTGCGGCAGCCGCACCATCCCCGGCCTGCCACGCCTCCCCGGGGAGAACGGCAGCGAGTCGGTGCGCATCAGCGACGCCCCACCGGCCGCTCCGCTGCAGGCCAGCAGCAACGTGATCGTGGAGGCGGTGGAGAAAGTGGGGCCATCCGTGGTGCGGATCGACACCACCAAGCGGGTGATCAACCCCCTCGGCGGCCTGTTCGGCCGTGGGCCATCGATCCAGCAGCAACAGGGCCAGGGATCGGGCTTCATCACCCGCTCCGACGGCGTGATCCTCACCAACGCGCACGTGGTGGAGGGGGCCAGCGATGTGTCGGTCACCCTTCCCGATGGCCGCAGCTTCAGCGGCAAGGTGCTGGGCACCGACCCGCTCACCGACGTTGGGGTGGTGAAGGTGGTGGCCAGCAAGCTGCCCGTGGCACCCCTGGGCGATTCCAGCCGGGTGCGGCCGGGGGAATGGGCGATCGCCATCGGCAACCCCCTCGGCCTCGACAACACCGTGACCGCCGGGATCATCAGCGCCATCGAGCGCACCAATGCGGTGGGTGAGGGCCAGCGGGTGCCCTACATCCAGACCGACGCCGCCGTGAACCCCGGCAACAGCGGCGGCCCCCTGATCAACGACCGCGGCCAGGTGATCGGCATCAACACCGCCATCCGTCAGGCCCCGGGCGCCGGCCTGAGCTTCGCGATCCCGATCGACGTGGCCCGCCAGATCGCCGCCCAGATCCTCGAGCGGGGCTACGCCAGCCACCCCTACATCGGCGTGCGCCTGCAGGCCATCACCCCCCAGCTGGCCCGCGAGATCAACGCCAGCACCGACGAGTGCCGCCTGCCGGAGGTGAATGGGGTGGTGGTGGTGGACGTGATGCCCGACAGCCCGGCCGACCGGGGTGGCATGCGCACCTGCGACCTGATCGAGCAGGTGGGCAGCAACGCCGTGCGCAACCCCTCCGAGGTGCAGCTGGGGGTGGACAAGGTGCGGGTGGGGGATGAGCTGGAGATCGTGGTGCGCCGGGGCCAGGAGAGCCGCAGCCTCACCGTGAGGCCCGCCGAACTGCCCCGGCAGGGTTGAGCAGCCGCCGGGCGCTGGTGGTGATGGCGCGCTGGCCGGCCCCCGGTCGCTGCAAGAGCCGCCTGGCGGCCGGGATCGGCAGGCGCCGCGCCGCGGCCGTGCAGCGCAGGCTGGGGCTGCACACCTGCGCCGTGGCCCGCCGGGCGCAGGGCCAGCTGGCCTTTGAACTGGTGCTGGCCGTTCAGGGCCTCGGCCCCCGGGCCCGGCGGCGCTGGGGCGCGGCCCTGGGCTGCGACCGGGCCGTGGACCAGGGACGTGGCGGCCTGGGGCTGCGGCTGCAGCGCCAGCTGCTGGCGGCCCGGCACCGCGGCGCCGAGCAGGTGGTGCTGGTGGGCAGCGATCTGCCCCTGCTGGAGGCCGCCGACCTGGTGCGGGCCTTCGAGGCCCTGGAAACGGCACCGCTGGTGCTGGGTCCGGCCTCGGACGGGGGCTACTGGCTGATCGGCCTGCAGGGCTGCTGGCCGGCCCTGTTCAGCGGCATCCCCTGGGGCAGCGCCGCGGTGCTGGAGCACACCCGCCGCGCAGCCGCCCGGCTGGGGCTGGAGCCCGCATCGCTCAGCTGCCGCCACGACCTCGACCGCCCGGCCGACCTGGCCAGCTGGCGCTGAGCCGGAGGGGGTTGATCGAGGCTCAGGGGGCGTACCAGAAGGCGCAGCGGCGCTGCAGGGGTTCGAGTTCCCAGCCCTGGCCCTGGTAGAAGCCCACCACGCCCGGATCGGCGAACAGGCTCACCCGCTCCACCTCCAGCTCACGCAGCTGATCGAGCACGTAGGCCATCAGGGAGCGGCCCAATCCGGCCCCCTGGTAGTGGGGATGAACAGCCACGTCCCACACGGTGGCCTCCACCACCCCATCGCCGGTGCAGCGGGCAAAGCCCACCAGCCGGGGCACGCGGGGATCATGGCGCCACAGCCCCACCCGCAGCAGGCTGTGCTGCAGGGCCTTGCGCACCCGCCGCAGGGGGCGGCGGCTCCAGCCCACGGCATCACAGAGCTGCTCGAGCTCAAACAGATCAATGGCCCGCTCGCGGCTCAACACCAGGCTCAGCTCCGGGTTGGGGGTTTCGCAGAGGCGGTGGCCCGGCCCGTAGAGATCACTGAGCAGATCCACCGGGAGCAGGGGGTGCAGACGGGATGCCACGATCCTGGCTGATGGACAGTTCCGCCCGCGACACATCCGGCAGCCAGCGCCCCTTGCTGGTGGGGCTGCACGGCTGGCTGCTGTCGGGCCGGCTGTGGCAGCCTCTGGCCCGGGAGCTGACGCCGCGCTGGCAGCTCTGGGCCCCGGACCTCCCGGGCTTCGGTGGCAGCCCGCGGCCCCGGGGCCTGCAGCCCAGCCTGGCCAGCTACGGCGCCTGGGTGGCGCAGGAATGCCAGCGCCACCACCGGGGCCCGGTGGTGCTGATGGGCCATTCCCTGGGGGGCACGATCGGTCTGCACGCCGCCCGTCAGCTGGGCGACCAGCTGGCAGGGATTGTGCAGATCGCCACCGGCGGTGGGGTGTACCAGCCGCGGCCCTTCGCGCGCGTACGGCGGGGCGGTTGCCTGGTGCTGCGCTGGCGGCCGCGCTGGCTGCTGCAGCTGCCCGGCAGCGACGCCCTGCGCAGTCCCCTGCTCGCCGACATCCGCGCCGCCCGCGGTCTGCTGGCCTGCAGCATGCGCCGCAGCGCGGTGAGCGCCCTGCCCCGGATCACCGCGGAGCTCACGGTGCCGAGCCTGTGGATCGCCGGCAGCCGCGACACGGTGATGGAGCCCCGCTACGTGCGCCATCTGGCGGGCTACGCCCCGCGGCATCAGGTGAGCGAACTGGAGGGTGCGGGCCACCTGCCGATGCTGCAGATGCCGACGCGGCTGGCTGCCGTGCTCGAGCCCTGGCTGGAGGAGCTGCCGGCGGCCGAGGTCGGCGCGTCCTAGAGGGCCGCCAGGCCACGCTCCTGCAGATCGGCCAGCTGGGCGTAGAGGCCGCCGGCGGCCCGCAGCTGGCGGTGGTTGCCCTGCTCGATCAGGCGGCCCCGGCGCAGCACCAGGATGCGGTCGGCGGCCTCCACGGTGGCCAGGCGGTGGGCGATCACCACGGCGGTGCGCTGCTGCAGCAGGCGCTCCAGATCCGCCTGCAGGGTGGCCTCGGTGGAGGGATCCATGAAGGCGGTGGCCTCATCCATCACCAGCACCGAGGGATCACGGATCGCCACCCGGGCCACCGCCAGCAGCTGGCGTTCGCCGGAGGAGAGGTTGGCCCCACGCTCGCGCAGCTCGGTGGCCAGGCCGTCGGGCAGCCGGGCCAGCAGGGGGGAGAGCCCCAGCTCGCTGCACAGACGGCGCAACTCGTCACTGGGGATGGCGGCGTCGAGGCGCAGGTTGTCAGCCACGGTGCCGCTGAACAGGAAGGTGTCCTGAAGCACCACCCCCAGCCGGCGACGCAGGGTGTCGATGGGCAGCTCACGGATGTCGACGCCATCGAGCAGGATCCGCCCCTGCTGGGGTTCATAGAGCCGGCAGAGCAGGCGAATCACCGTGGTTTTGCCGGAGCCGGTGGGCCCCACCAGGGCCACGTGTTCCCCGGGCGCGATGCGGAAGGAGAGGTCGGTGAGGATCGGTTCGTCGGGGCGGTAGGCGAAGGACACGTTCTCGAACACCACCTCGCCGGCACTGCGCCGCTGGCCGCCGGTGCTCAGAGCCAGGGCCGAGCGCTGCGCAGCGGGCAGGTCATCAATCTCGATCGGCTGCTCCAGCAGCTCGCCGATCCGCTCCACCGCCGTCAGGCCGCCCTGGATCTGGGTGAAGCGCTCCGCCAGCTGGCGCAGGGGATCGAACAGGCGCTGGGAGAACAGGATGAAGGTGGTGAGCGTGCCCAGGCCCAGAGCGCCGGCGGTGACCATGGTGCCCCCCAGGGCCAGCACGGCGGCCACCGCCACCAGGGCCACCCACTCGATGTAGGCGGAGATGGCGCTGTCGTAGAAGATCGTGCCGGTCACCGCCTTGCGGTAGCGGTCGGTGGTGGTCGCAAAGCGGGCGCTGTTCACCGCCTCGCGGCGGAACATCTGCACCACCTCCAGCCCCTGGAGGTTCTCCTGCAGGTCGGCGTTGAGCTGGCTGAGCTCCTCGCGCACCCGGTAGTTGGCGCGGCGGTAGCGGCGCTGCAGCCAGAGCATGCCCAGCACCACCGGCACCTGGGCGGCGAGCAGCAGCAGCCCGAGACGCCACTCGATCAGGAGCATGGTGACGGCAATCACCGCCAGGGTCACCAGGTCGGCCAGCACCCCCACCGCACCGCTGCCGAACACCTCGGCCAGGGCGTCCACATCGCTGGTGAGGCGGGTGAGCAGCTTGCCCACCGGGGTGCGGTCGTGAAAGCGCAGTGACAGCGCCATGGCATGGGCGAACAGGTCGTCGCGGATGCGGGCGGTGAGCCGCTGCCCAACGGCCTGCACGTTGAAGCTCTGCACGCCCTGGAGGGCGAGGCGCACCAGCACCGCCGCCAGCAGGGCCAGCACCAGCAGGCGCAGGGCGGCGGGTACCGCCAGTCCCTGCAGCCAGACCAGGGTGGGCTCCCCGCGCAGCACCGAGATCGCCTGGCCCACCAGCAGGGGTTGCACCGCCGCCGCCGCCGCCACCGGGATCAGCAGCAGCATGGTGAGCAGCAGGCGCTTGCGGTCGCCGGCCACGTAGGGGAGCAGGCGCAGCAGGCGCTGGCGGTCGAGGGCAGCCATCAGGCGCTCAGGGCCGTGGACAAGGCGCGGGCGACGGCGGCGGCGCCACTGGCGGTGGCCACCCGGTCGACGATGCCCTGCAGACGGCCGTCATCGAGACGCAGGGCCAGGGGGTGGGCCACCAGACGAGCGGTGGAGTGGAACAGGTCTTCGATGGCAATCAGCCCGTTCTCCTCCAGGGTGCGCCCGGTGGCCACCAGATCCACGATCGCTTCGCTCATGCCCGTGATCGGCCCCAGTTCCACCGAACCGGCCAGGTGGATCAGCTCCACCGGCAGGTCGAGGTCCTCGAAGAAGGCCTCGGCGCAGCGAGTGAACTTGCTGGCGATGCGGCAGTGGGCGGGCAGGTCGGCGGCCCGGCGGTAGGGGCTGCTGGCCTTCACCGCCACACTCATCCGGCAGGCCCCGAAGCCCAGGTCCACCAGCTGGGCCACCGGCAGCTGGTGCTCGCGCAGCACGTCGTAGCCCACCACCCCCAGCTGGGCCTGGCCATAGGCCACGTACACCGGCACATCGGCATTGCGCACCAGCAGGGCCCGGGCACGGCCGCAGCGGCTGGGCACCATCAGCAGGCGGTTGCCGGGATCGAGCACCGCAGCGAAGTCGAGCCCGGCGGCGGCAAAGCGTTGCACCGTGTCGCGCAGCAGGGCGCCCTTGGCCAGGGCCACGGTGATGGGGGCCGGTGCGCTCATGCGGAGGCGATCGCGGTGATCATGGAACTGGACCGCTGAGCGGACTGTAACGATGGGAACGACGCACCACGAGCCGCAGCGGGCGCTGCAGCCGCCGACGCTGCCTGCAGACGCCAGCGAGCCCCTGGCGGTGTGGCTGATTCCCGTGCTGCAGGACAACTATGTGATGGTGCTGCAACGGGGCCGGCGGGCCGCTGTGGTGGATCCGGCCGTGGCCGAACCGGTGGTGGCGGCCCTGGAGGAGCGCAGCCTCGAGCTGGAGGCGATCCTCCACACCCACCACCACAGCGACCACATCGGCGGCACCCCTGGGCTGCTGCGCCGCTGGCCCCGGACGGCGGTGATCGCCGCCGCGGCCGACCGCGAGCGCATCCCCCTGCAGACCCGCAGCGTGGCCGGTGGCGATCGCCTGCAGGTGCTCGATGAGCCGGTGGAGGTGATCGCGGTGCCCGGCCACACCCGCGCCCACATCGCCTACTGGCTGCCGGCGAGCGGCCACCTGTTCTGTGGCGACACGCTGTTCGCCGGCGGCTGCGGCCGGCTGTTCGAGGGCACCCCGGAACAGATGCACGCCTCGTTGCAACGTTTCGCGGCCCTGCCGGACGCCACGCGGGTGTGGTGTGCCCATGAATACACCGAGTCCAACCTGCGCTGGGCCACAGCCGAGCGACCCGACGACCGGGAGATCCGGGAGCGCCTCGCGGAGGTGGTTGACCTGCGCCGGCGGGGCCTGCCCACGATCCCCAGCACCATCGCCAGCGAGCGGGCCACCAACCTGTTTCTCAGAACACAAAACGGCGCCGAACTGGGCCGTCTGCGCCGCAGCAAGGATGGCTGGAAGGCCTGCGCGACCTAAGGTCCGAGGGCTTCAAGCGCTGGAATGCGTCCCAACCCGCTTCGCGGTTGGCAGGCCCTCGGGCAGCGCCTGCCGGCCACCGTCGCCGCGGGGCTCACGGTGGGCAGCCTGTCTGCCTTTGCCCAGATCTCCTTCGGAGCGCTGCTGTTCTCCGG
>SLIG01000091.1 GCA_007135755.1 Cyanobium sp. | reverse complement strand
GGTCGTCGGGGCCGAACTGCAACCCCCCCTTGCCACCGGGCACCGGCACCAGATACCCCAGCCCGCTGAGCTGCCGCACCAGGGTGCGCCACTGGCCCCGGTCGAGTTCGCCGCCGATGCCGTGCACGCTCAGCTGGTCGTGGCCCAGCTGGCGGATGCGCTCACTGCTGCCCCCCAGCAGCACGTCCACCACGTGGGCCGCCCCGAAGCGCTGGCCGGTGCGGTACACCGCTGAAAGCAGCTTCTGGGCCGCCACGCTCACGTCCACCAGCGCCTTGGGCTCCAGGCAGCCGTCGCAGTTGCCGCAGGGATCGGCCAGCTGTTCGCCGAAGTGGCGCAGCAGCACCTGCCGGCGGCAGCCCGCCGCCTCGCTGTAGGCGATCAGGGCCTCGAGCTTGCCGTGCTCGATGCGCTTCTGCTCCTCACTGGCGCCCGAGTCGTCGATGAACCGGCGCAGCTGGGGCACATCCCCGGGCCCGTGCACCATCCAGGCCACCGCCGGCAGGCCGTCGCGTCCCGCCCGCCCCGTTTCCTGGTAGTAGGCCTCCAGGCTCTTGGGCAGGTCCACGTGGGCCACGAAGCGCACGTCGGGCTTGTCGATGCCCATCCCGAAGGCGATCGTGGCCACCACCACCACCGCGGCGTCGTTGCGGAAGCGCTGCAGGGCGGCGCTGCGCTGCTCCGTGCTCAGCCCGGCGTGGTACGCCACCGCGTCGAAACCGGCGGCCCGCAGCTCGGCGGCCAGCCGGTCCACCCGGCTGCGCGAGCGCGCATACACGATGCCCGCCTCGTTGCGGTGCTCGGCCAGAAACGCCAGCAGCTGTCGGCCCGGCTGGTCCTTGGCCCGCAGCAGATAGCGGATGTTGGGCCGGTCGAAGCTGGCCAGGAACACCTCGCCGGCCTGCAGCCCCAGGCGCTCGATGATCTCGGTGCGGGTGCGGGGATCGGCCGTGGCCGTGAGCGCCAGGCGAGGCACCGCCGGAAAGCGCTCGGCCAGCACCCCCAGCTGGATGTATTCAGGCCGGAAGTCGTGCCCCCACTGGGACACGCAGTGGGCCTCATCGATGGCGAACAGGGCCAGCGGCTCCGGCCCGCCCAGCGCCGCCAGCCGCTCCAGCAGATCGCCCCCCAGCAGCCGCTCCGGCGACACGTAGAGCAGGTCGAGCTCCCCCCGCCCCAGCCGGCTCCAGAGCGCGGCGCCCCGGCCGGCCTCCAGGCCCGAGTGCAGGGCGGCCGCCCGCACCCCCAGCTGGCGCAGGGCCTCCACCTGGTCGTCCATCAGGGCGATCAGCGGTGACACCACCACCGCCAGCCCGGGCCGGCACAGGGCCGGCACCTGATAGCAGAGCGACTTGCCGCCGCCCGTGGGCATCAGCACCAGGCCCGAGCCGCCGGCGATCACGTGGCGCACGATCGCCTCCTGGGGCCCCCGGAAGGCCGGGTAGCCCCACACCCGCTGCAGCACCTCCAGTGGATCGCTCACGGGGTGGCGGGCCGGCGAGGATCTCCCACAATGACGGCCCACGGCGCCCCGCGATGTCCGCTTCCTCGCCCCGCACCGCCACCGCCTGGGGGTTCCTGGCTCCCGCCCTGGTACTGATCGGCCTGTCGGTGCTGATTCCGGCCCTGATGGCGCTGGTCATGAGCTTCAGCCAGGCCGGGCTCGACGTCAGTGAGCCACTGCAGTTCGTGGGGCTGGCCAACTACCGCCGCCTGCTCGCCGATCCGATGTTCGCCCGGGTGAGCGTCACCACCTTTCTGTATCTGGTGGGGGTGGTGCCGCCGATCGTGCTCGGCGCCCTGGCCCTGGCGGTGCTGGTCAACCGTTCCCTGCCTGGCATCCACTGGTTCCGCGGCGCCTTCTACACGCCGGTGCTGGTGTCGATTGTGGTGGCGGCCATCGCCTTCCGCTGGCTCTACGCCGAGAACGGCCTGATCAACGGCTGGCTGGCCGCCCTGCTCGGCGACCGCTTCAGCCCGATCGGCTTCCTCACCTCGCCGCTGCTGGCCCTGCCCGCCGTGATGCTCGTGACCCTCTGGAAGGGCCTGGGCTACTACATGGTGATCTTCCTGGCGGGCCTGCAGGGCATCGCCCCGGAGCTCTACGAGGCCGCTGCCCTCGATGGCAGCGAGGGCTGGCGCAAGCACCTCGACATCACCCTGCCACTGCTGCGCCCCTACCTCACCCTGGTGGCCGTGATCTCCGCCATCGCCGCCACCAAGGTGTTCGAAGAGGTGTTCCTGATGACCCAGGGCGGCCCGGCCGATGCCACCCGCACGATCGTGTACTACGTGTACGACCAGGCCTTCACCGAGCTGGAGATCAGCTACGCCTGCACCGTGGGCCTGGCCCTGTTCATGGCCGTGCTGCTGCTCAGCCTGGTGCGCTACGCCTTCGCCGGTGACCGTGGCCTCACATGAGCCCCCCGGCGGGAGTTCCGGCCATGGCTGGCCTCTAGCCTCAGCCCATGCTTTCCTCCAGCCCTGCGACCCAGCGCCTGCCCCCGATCGGAGTCGTGGGGGGCGGCCAGCTCGCCTGGATGCTGGCGGCGGCAGCCCGGGAGCTGCAGCTGCCCGTGCTGGTGCAGACCGCTGACAGCCACGACCCCGCCGTCCGCCTGGCCAGTGACGTGATCCAGGCCGGCGTGCGCGATGTGGAGGGCACCCGGCGCCTGGCCCAGCGCTGCAGTGCCATCACCTTCGAGAACGAATGGGTCGACCTGACCGGCCTGGCGCCGCTGGCGGCCCAGGGGGTGAGCTTCGTGCCCAGCCTCACGGCACTCGAGCCGCTGGTGTGCAAACGCAGCCAGCGGGAGCTGCTGCGGCGTCTCAACCTCCCCTCCCCCCCCTGGCTGCCCCTCGATGAGCTGCTGGTGGCTCAGGAGCCTCCTGATCACCACCGCCGTGAGGGCGACGACCGGCATGACGACCACCACGATCATCACCCCAGCCCGGGCGGCCCGCCGGTGTTGCGGGCCGGCTGGACGTTCCCCTTGATGGCCAAGGCCGCCACCGGCGGCTACGACGGCAAGGGCACGGCCCTGCTGCGCGACCGCGACGATCTCGATGCCCTGCTGGAGCGGGTGGATCCCGAGGACTGGATCGTGGAGAAGCTCGTGGAGTTCGAGCAGGAGCTCTCCCAGCTGGTGTGCCGCGACCGCAGCGGCCAGGTGCTCTGCTATCCCCTGGTCCGCACCCACCAGCATCAGCGGGTGTGCGACTGGGTGCTGGCCCCGCCGCCCGTGTCCCATGCGCTCCAGGCCGGCGCCCGCAACATCGCCACGTCCCTGGTCGTCGCCCTCGACTACGTGGGCGTGCTTTCGATCGAGTTCTTCTATGGCCCCAGCGGCCTGCAGGTGAATGAGATCGCCCCCCGCACCCACAACTCCGGCCACGTCACCATCGAGGCGGCCCGCACCAGCCAGTTCGCCCAGCAGGCGCGGATCGTGGCCGGCCTGCCCATGGGCCCGGTGGAGTTCCAGGTGCCCGGCGCCCTGATGGTGAACCTGCTGGGCTTCGAAGACAACGATGCCAGCCCGGATGAGGCCTACCGGGCCGAACGCCAGGCCCTGGCGGCCCTGCCCGGAGCCCATCTGCACTGGTATGGCAAGCACGGCGCCCGGCCCGGCCGCAAGCTCGGCCACATCACCCTGCTGCTGGAGGGCCCGGGTCCCGCAGTGCTGGAGCAGCAGGCCAGAGAGCGGCTTGCGGCGGTGAGGGCCCTGTGGCCCCTGCCATCGCCCTAGGATCTGGACGGACTGCTGTGTTGGTGACTGCCTTCTACAGTTTTCTGATCTGACTCCCTTTTCGACATGGGGGTCTGCAGCGGCAAGCAACGTAAACCGGCCTCGCAGCCGGAAACGGAGCTCCGTCTTTGACCCCCTTCTGGTTCCACCAGGTCGAACACTGGGGCAAAACGGCACAGCGGTTCACCCCTTTCCCCCACCCCCACGGCGCAGGCCTTTGCTGGAACCCCCCACCCCAGTGATCGGCTCAACCAGGGCCGTGGTGATTCCGGATCAGCCGGTTCCCACCGATCTCGAGCAGCCCCTGCCCGGGCCGCTGCGCCTGGCCCTCGACCGGCTCTACGAACGGGCCCCGTCGCCCCTGTTTCCGCGCGCCCGTCAGCTCTACTTCCTGAAATATCCCCTTGAGGGCCATCCCCAGGAGCTCGACAGCTCGGCCTTCACCGCCCGCTTCCGCACGTTCGTGCTGCGCGAAACCACCTGCCTGCCCAGCGAGCAGAGCGAGGAGCAGGAGTCCCACCGGCCGATCACCCGCATCAATGCGCTGGCGGTGGTGCACTGGCAGGCCCCCCAGACCAATTTCGACGACTACGCCAACTACATCAGCCGCCACTGGCTGCTCGACCCCGAGCGGCTCCGGGTCAGCGATCAGCCCTGGTTCCGCGAAGGGGGCGCCTGGGCCCGGCTGTCGATCACCGGGCCAGTAGGCGGTCCAGTTCCGACTCCAGTCGTTCCCGACTCCACTCCGTAACCACGAACACCTCCTGGGCGCTGCCCCCCCGGCGCGCCACCAGCTTGTGGCCGCCGGTGATCGGGGTGGACACCCGCAGCTTCAGTCCGGGGATCCGGCCCCGCACCCGGCTGATCACGGCCGGCGTCACGGTGCTCACGCCCGGCTGGGCTGCCAGCTGTCTGAGCAGCGGGATCAGCCCCTCCAGGTAGGTGCTGTGGGTCACCACCAGCCGCCCCATCAGGCGGGCTCCAGGGGAGCCATGGTGAGCCCTTCGGCGCCCAGCTGCTGGTGGTAGAGCTCCGCCTGCTCCTGCGGCCCGCACCACACCACCGCCGAGCCCTCGCCGTCGATGCGGTGGGCCAGCTCCCAGGCGCGGTCAGGCTGCATGCCGGGAATGAAGCGCACCAGGCACTCCACCACATGCTGGAAGGTGTTCACATCGTCGTTGAGCACCACCACCTTGAAGTTGGGGTAGGTCTGGCGGCTGCGTTGCCGCTCCCGCACGGCCGTGGGGCTGGCGGCGGTGGCGGAGACAGTCGCAGCGAAGACAGTCGCAGCAGTGACAGTCGCAGCGGAGTGGTGGGTGCCAGGCATGAAACCAGCGGTGTCCGTGGCACCCCGAGCCTAGGTACACTCTCAGCAACGCCACGACCGCCTCACATGCTGATCTCCCTGGGCTGGGCCTCCCTCGCCGCGCTGTTCAGCTTCTCGATCGCCATGGTGGTGTGGGGCCGTCACGGCGACGGCACCGTCAACTTCTGATTGCTCCGGAGCCGATCGTTTCTTGACCGAGCTCCCCGCCACTGAACTGGCCTTCACCAGCTCCCAGCTGCTCGCCTGGATCGCCTCGGCCCTGCTCGTGTTCGTGAGCGCCGGGGTGATTTATCTCTCTGCGGTCGACTGGCGTGACCGCCGGCGGCGCCGGGCGGATGAGGCCTCCGCCCGCTCCTCCGCCAGGGGTTCGGGCAAGTCCCCGTCCGGTAAGGCCCAGGGCTCCGCGTCGTCGTCCCCGCGCGCGCCCACGGCCTTCGGCCGCCGCCCGTGATCCTCCCGGCGGTCGCGTCTCCCCTGGCCCCCTGGGCCTGGCGTCAGGCCGCCGTCCTGCTGCTGCCGCCCCCCGCCGCTGAGCTGGCCCATCCCTGGTCGTCGTGGCCGGCAGAGGCCCTGCTGGAGGCCTGCAGCGCCGCCAGCGCCCCGCCCCCTCCGGGCCTGGCCCTGGAGTTGCTCAGTCGCCCCTGGCGCAGTGCGGAGCTCGAGCTGCTGCGCCGCTCTGCCGATGCTCTGCGCCGGCAGCTGGTGGGTGACACGGTCACCTACGTGGTGAACCGCAACCTCAACGTCTCCAACCACTGCGTGCAGCACTGCTCCTTCTGCGCCTTCCGCCGCGATCCCGGCGAGGCCGGGGCCTACTGGCTGGAGCTCCCCGACCTGCAGGAGCGCGCCCGCCAGGCCCAGCGGGCCGGGGCCACCGAGCTCTGCCTGCAGGGCGGCCTCAATCCCGCCGCCCGCCTGGACGGCAGCCAGCTGGCCTACGCCGAGCAGCTGCTGCGGGCCCTGCACCAGGCTGCCCCCGGCATCCACCTGCACGCTTTCTCCCCCCAGGAGCTGGTGTTCTTCGCCGAACAGGACGGCATCCCCCTGGCGGCGGTGCTGGAGCGGCTGCAGGCCGCGGGACTGGGCTCGGTGCCCGGCACCGCCGCCGAGGTGCTCTCCGAGCGGGTGCGGCGGCGCCTCTGCCCGGAAAAGCTCTCGGCCCGCGCCTGGGTGGCGGCCGTGCTTGAGATCCATGCCAGCGGCCTGGCCTCCACCTGCACCCTGATGGCCGGCCACATCGAGGCCCCGGCCGATCTGGCGGCCCATCTGCTCACCCTGGTGGCGGTGCAGGCGGAGGCCCGGCGGCGGGGTGTGGCGGGCTTCAGTGAATTCGTGCTGCTGCCCTTCGTGGGCGAGGCGGCCCCCGCTCCCCTGCGGGCGCGGGTGGGCCGCGACCAGCCCGACTGCGCCGCCATGCTGCGCCTCACGGCCCAGGCCCGCCTGCTGCTGGGGGGCTGGATCCGTGCCCATCAGCCCAGCTGGGTGAAGCTCACCCTGCCCGGGGCCACCGAAGCCCTGCGCTGGGGCTGCAACGACCTGGGCGGCACCCTGATGGAAGAGCACATCACCACCATGGCCGGTGCCAGGGGCGGCACCAGCCAGCGGCCTGAGGATCTGGTGGCGGCCGCTGCCAGTCTGGGCCGGCCGGCGCGTCAGCGCACCACCCTCTACGGCTCGCTGCCATGACCAGGCCCTTGCCCCGCCTGCACCTGCCCTCCCTGCGTCTGCCGGCCCTGCCCAAGCCGATTCTGCCCAGGCCGGCCCTGCCCGGGACGCTCAAGGCTGCGCCGCTCACGGTCACGGCACTGGTCACGGTGCTGCTGCTGGCCGTGCCCACGGCGGTGCTGCTGCGCATGCCCCGCCCGCGGGCCGAGGGCCTGGGGCGGCTGCTTCCCCATGCCGGCCTGCTGCAGAGCTTCCCCGCCGCCCCGGAGCGGGAGCCGCCGGCGCTGTGGCGCCAACGCCTCGATGGGGCCACAGCTGATCTGCTCTGGCGTCAGCAGCGCCAGCTGTGGTGGCAGTTCTGGAGCCATGACCAGGCCGGCGGTGCCTATCTGGTGATGCCCCTGCCGCGCCAGATCCGCGTCGGTGCCCTGACTCCTCCCCCCCACAGCCTGCAGATCGACGGGCTCCTGGTGGTGTCCTCCGGCCCCCTGGCCCAGCGCTTTCTGGAGGACCAGCTGGTGCAGGCCAGCCGCCGCCAGCAGGGCCTCCAGCAGCGCTGCCTGGCGATGCTGGAGCGCGAGCCGGCGGCCTACTGGAGCAGCCAGGGGCTGGAGGCGATGGCCGGCCCCCTGGCTCCCCTGCTTCAGGCCCTGCAGGAGGGCTGTCTGGCCCTGGACCTGGTGCCCGGCGAGCTGCTGGTGACTGGCGAGGCCGCCTCCGCCAGCGCCGCCCGTGCCGCGGAGCCGGCGATCACGCCCGAAGCCCGGGAACCCGAAGCCCTCGAGCTCCAGTCCCAAGAGCCGCAAGCCCCGGAGCCGCCGCGTGCTGAGGCCGGCCCTGAGTCTCTGCCCCAGGACGCTGCGGCCAGTGCAGCCGCTGCCCTCGATACCGCTTCCCCCGACACCGCCGGCCCCGACCCCGCCGCCCCTGAGCCCCAGCGCAGCGAGCTCCCGCCCGCTGCGGAGTCACCGCCGGACGATGCTCCATTGCCAGACGACGCTCCACCGCCAGCCGGGGAGCTGGCGCTCCCGGAGCCCATCGGCGAGGGACTGCTGCTGCGCCTGGCGGGCCGCTCCCTCGATCCGCTGCTGGCGGGTCTGCTCAGCAGGCCGGAGGTGCGCGAGGCCACCCGCACGGTGTATGGCCTCGGCGATGCCGAACTGGCGCTGTTGCAGGGCACACCCTTCGAGCTGCGCCTGCGGCCCCAGCTGGCGGGTCCCTTCCAGGCCGGTCTGGAGCTGGCCCTGCCGCTCACCGATGACCCGGCCGCCTGGGTGGCGCTGCTCGAGGCCCTCGGCGAGCGGCTGCGCGCCCGGGGTCTGATGGACGACACCCTGCCGCCCGGCCCCGATGGGCTGGTGTCGATCACCTGGCGCGATGAGCAGGCCCGGGAAGTGGGCGGCTGGCGCTGGCAGCGCTTCCCCGATCAACCCCTGCAGCTGCTGCTGTTCCTGGGTCCTGAACCGGATCAGCCGCTCGCGGCGGATGGGGTTCTGGAGTTCGAACCCGGCGCCGAGCCCGCTGGCCCGGGCCCGATCGCCACCGCCGACCTGCCGATGCTCAGCCTCCAGGCCAGGCCCCGCGACCTGGCTGCCCTCAACCTGTTGCCCGGCCAGTTGCCCCTTACCCTGCTGCAGGCCCGTCAGCTGCTGGTGGTGGCCGATGGGGGCGCGGCTGGAGGCAGGGTCAGTCGGCTGCTGGGGCGTCTGCAGCTGGGGGAGCTGCTGCCGCCCCAGCAGCCGGTTCCGCCGCCGACTGAGGAGCCTCGTCCGGCGTTGCCGGATCCGGAGCCG
>SLIG01000159.1 GCA_007135755.1 Cyanobium sp. | reverse complement strand
GTTCGCCGCGGGCCTCGGCGCCCAGCTGGCGCAGCCAGCGCTCCAGGGGCTGGTCGTGGATGTCGCTGCGCAGCCAGAGGGCCTGGTGCGGCCCAAAGGCCCTGGCGGCCTGGGCCAGCAGGCTGGTGAGCGGCGGTCCGATCAGCTGTCCCCAGCCCGGGTGCACCGTGAGCTCGAGGTCGTGGCCGCCGCCGGGATGGTGGCCCAGCCAGCGCACGGCGGCCACGGCCTGATCGCGGCCGGGATCGAACAGCATCCAGCCGCGGCCGGCGCTGCGGTCGAGCAGATCCTCCACATGGCGGTCGAGCAGCTGGCGCAGCAGCCCGGGGCAGGCGGCCTGCTCCAGCTGCCAGTGGGCCCGGGCCGTGCGGCGGTTGAGGGGCCGCAGCGTCCAGGGCTCGCCGCTGGCGCCGGCCTCGGCGGTAACGCCCGGCAGGGCCAGGCCGCCCGCCCAGCGCCACAGCCGCTCGGTGCGCAGGGGCTGGAATCCCTGCTCGCGCAGGGCGGCGAGGCGATCGTCATCGAGGGTGGAGGAGATGGCGATCCAGCTGCCGGCGCCGCGGGCGCGCAGGATCGCCTCGCGCAGCAGCGCACCGGACAGCTCACGCTTGCCGCTCTCGGCCGACAGGCGCAGGTGCTGCACCCGCCAGCAGCTGCCGCTGCGGTTTTCCGGCTGGGTGACGATCAGCCCCAGGGGTGAGGAGCCCTGGCGAGCCACCAGCACCTCGGGACAGAGGTGGGCACCGGCGGGGATGCGCAGCCACTGCAGGGCCCGGGCCGGCAGACGCAGCACCGCGGCCCGCTGCAGCAGCGGTTGCAGGGGTACGTAGGCCGGATCGCTGAGCAGGGGAAGGTGCCAGCCGGCCAGGGGTTCGATCAGGGGTGTCTGCTGCTCTGAACCCCGCTGATCGCCGCTGCTGCTGGGGGAGGGGCAGCCTGCGGCCGGAAGCGCGGACGTGGCCAGGGGGGCCGAGGCCTCGGCGGCCGAGGCCTGGACGGCCAGGTCGTGGACTGGAGAGCCGGAGACAACCGGGGATGGCTCGCATGGGGATTGCACCGTCATTCCAGGGCGATCCACAGGGTCGTCATTTCAACCATACCGACGCAGGCCAGGCGCCGCCGCTCAGGCGGGGCGCACCAGCACCAGCGGCGTGCGCTCGTTGGCATTGCCGGCGGGATTGGGGCGCAGGGCGCGCTGCAGCAGGTCTTCGTCGCAGCCGCGGCTGGCCGCCAGCACCTTCACCCGGCCCAGGTCGTTGACGTCGACCACCGCCACGGCCACTCCCAGGGCCTGGGCCATCTGCTCACAGAAGGTTTCGGGGCGGTCGGGCCCGAGCACGATCGTCTGGTCGTAGGGCGGGGTGGTGCCGGTCACGTCGTCGATCAGCCGGGCCTGGTCGCCCGCCAGCCGGTAGAACCAGCCCTTGGAGCCCACCAGCTTGAAGGCCGTGCCGGCCAGCCAGGCGCAGAGCACCCGGGCCGGGCCCACCAGATCGATCAGGGTCTGCATGCCGCAGGCGGTGGCCAGGGAGCTCGTGGGGTGAAACACGCGGCAGAGCAGCCGCGCCAATGCGGAGGGCTGCACCGTTTGCGGGTGGTGGTAGCGGCCCTGCATCACCGCCAGCGGCGTCTCACCGATGGTGAGCACATCGCCGCTCTGCAGCACCGGCCCGGCGTAGTGGCGCAGCACCTGTTCCGGGTCGTCGAGGGTGCCCAGCAGGTGGGTGCGCACCGGCAGCACCCGGCAGCGCTCGCCGCTGCGCCAGCTGGCGGTGGCGGCCTGCTGGGGCTGGGGATGGCGCAGGGGGATGAGGATGCCGTCCCGCTGCTGGAGGCGGCCGAAGGGCCCGTAGTTCACCCACAGCACTTCCAGCCAGAGGGTGTCGAGCAGGGCCTGCAGATCGGTGCCCGCCGCGCCGCGGATCTCCACCGTGAGCCGGGCGCGGGTGGCCTTGCGTCCCTTGACGATGTAGGCGGCCCAGTAGCCGTCAGGGCGCTCCTCCTCGTCGGGATGGAGGGCGGTGACGGCGGTGCGCAGGCTGACGCCGGCCAGATCGCCGCGGCCCAGCAGGGTGGGACGCAGCTCCAGCTCCGGCACGAACACCTCCATGCGCGGGTGGGGATTGCTGATCGTGACCTCGCCGCTCACCCGCAGGCCGCCGCCGGCCAGGGGCTCGACGCCGAAGGGCGCGGCCTGCAGCCGCAGCGGCGAGGCGGGCCGCAGCCGGTGGCGCAGCTCGAGGATGAGCAGTAGCAGGCCGAACAGCAGGGCGGCGATCAAAACCACCCGGAGCAGAAGCAGGATCAGCAAGGGCAGCGGGGAACGGGTCGCCGGAGCGTAGGTGCCAGCGGCCGCCTAACCTCGCGCGACTCCGGTGGCCGCTGGCGCGATGCGCAAGACCTTCGTGCTCGACACCAATGTGCTGCTGCACGACCCCGGCGCGCTCGGCCGCTTCGAGGACAACAACATCGTCATCCCCATCGAGGTGGTGGCGGAGATCGACCGTTTCAAGCGCGACCCGGCGGAGAAGGGCCGCAATGCCCGGGAGGTGTCGCGCCTGCTCGACGATCTGCGCGCCAAGGGCAACCTGGCCGACGGGGTGCCGCTGGACGGCCAGGGCGGCACGTTGAAGGTGGTGTTCTGCCGCGGCGAGACCCTGGCGACGCTGCCCCCGGAGCTCAAGGGCGGCAACGGCGACAACAACATCCTGGCGGTGGCGCTGGAGCAGCAGCAGCTGGAGGCGGTGATCGGCGATCAGCCGCCGGTGGTGCTGGTGACCAAGGACACCAACCTGCGCATCAAGGCCGATGCGGTGGGGCTGATCGCCCAGGACTACACCAGCGACCGGGTGGACATCGCTGACCTCTACCCGGGCTTCCGTGAGCTGTGGGTGAGCGCCGAGCAGATGGACCTGGTGCGGCTGGCGCCGGGGCTGGAGATCGAGGGGCTGGAGCTGGAGCAGCCGCTGCAGCCCAACGAAGGGGTGACCCTGATCGACCAGAGCCAGCCCAACCACACCCTGCTGGCCCGTCACAACGCCGCCAGCGCCACCCTGCAGCCGCTGCAGCGGCTGGGCAAGGCGCGGCTGGGGCGCATCCAGGCCCGCAACCGCGAGCAGAGCTTCGCCCTCGATCTGCTGCTCGATCCGGCGGTGCAGCTGGTGACGCTGGTGGGCAAGGCCGGCACCGGCAAAACCCTGCTGGCCCTGGCGGCAGGGCTGAACCAGGTGGCTGATGAGCGGCTGTACGAGCGCATGCTCGTGACCCGGCCGGTGATTTCGCTGGGCAAGGAACTGGGCTTCCTGCCCGGGGATGTGGAGGAGAAGATGGGGCCCTGGATGCAGCCGATCATCGACAATCTCGATTTCCTGCTCGGTGGCGATGAGCACCAGAAGGGATCGGGCTCGCGGGGCGGCAGCCGCCAGCCGCGCAGCAGCTGGGGCGATCTGAAGGCCATGGGACTGCTGGAGGTGGAGGCGATCAGCTACATCCGCGGCCGCTCGATTCCGGGCCAGTACATGGTGGTGGACGAGGCTCAGAACCTCACCCCCCATGAGGTGAAAACGATCGTGACCCGTGTTGGCGAGGGCACCAAGATCGTGCTCACCGGCGACCCCTACCAGATCGACAATCCCTATGTGGATGCCGAGAGCAATGGCCTCACCTGGCTGGTGGAGCGCTTCAAGGGCCAGACCCTCGCCGGCCACGTGACCCTTCAGCGCGGCGAGCGCAGTGAGCTGGCGGAGCTGGCGGCGAACCTGCTCTGAGGCCCGTGCCTGAGAGCCTGAAGCAGGCTCAGGGGCTGTTTCGGGGGCTTGTGCGTGGACCGCTGGTTGCTAAGCGATGGCTCGGTGAAGGGACTTTCGAACGTGCAGCTCGGTGGGGGCAGAACCAGCGGACGATTGCTTCTGGGCAGCCGTCTGATCGGTTCCTGATCCGTTGTGGACAGTTATCTCCTAGGTGGCAAACGCTGGAGCGGCGGCCCGTCAGGGCCGTTCGCTGGAGCGAATGGTTAGCCAGCCGACATTACTGAAAATGGGACGGCTATCTGCTTGCCCCAACTGTATGTGATCCATTGCGGCTCGCCCTCAGCAGAGCACTTGCCTTCCAATTTCATGTCTGTTTGCCCGGCCACAAAATCCACCCCCATGCGAGATAGTTCATCAACAACCTGCGGTGAGTTCCGAAAATCGAATGGGAGAACTTTTTGCGGCGGCCTGGAAGTCACGGATACGCGCATAACTACGACCACCGGCGCGCTATCAACATCTTGACAATTCTCGGGCAGACCGTAACTCAAGAAGAGGCTTGCATTGCGGCCGGGCAAGACGAACAGGAATTCCCAAGCGAAAGACTTTCCATCTGTACGAATGTCAGTGCCGCTTGTAACAAGGACAAGTTGCGCTCTGCCATCAAGTGCCAAGGCCTCTACCTTTGCGTAGGCCCAAGCCTCATGTGCCGTCAGCGGCCCAGGCGTCTCTCGAACCAACCGCCTTTGTTCAGACGGCTTCAGTGACCGCCTCAGTAGTTTATCGAGGAAGCTCATTGCTCACCTTCTTCGGCTGGCTAACGCTTGCCATCACCAGCCCGCAAAGAGGCCAATGTGAGACCAGATCATCATGGTGGCGGGTCTCGTGTATGGCATTGTTCTGCGGACAGTCAGATGTCGCCGCTGGAAGGATCTACCGAGCTATCTAGCAGAAGGCGGATGATGCGGCGTGCGAGCGGTTCCTTAATTTCACGATGCCTTGGCACTGGCTGCGAGACACCTGTAGCTGGATTTCGATACCAATCGTGTTTACCTCCATGTCGGACCAGGACGCATCCTCCCTGCTCGATCGACCTGATCAGATCAGCCCGCTTCATGGCATGACTAATTCACCAACCTTGCGAGCACCCGAGATGTGTCCGCCTGAGAGATCAAGGTAGAGATCTTTCAGATGCTCAACTAGATCAGCCAATGTGTCGCCTTGCGTCCAGTAATCAGGAAATTCCTCAAGATAGCCAAGCCAAGATCCATCCTCCTGCCAATGAACATACTTGATTGTTTGCATTGAATCTACCTCCGGTTGCTCTTGCAGTGGTGCATATATTGCATTCTACTCAGTCCGCCCATGCCCTGACCAGACCCACGCACCAAGCATTTCAACGCCTCTGTGCCGCAGAACACTGAATGGACGGGTCCGGTATCCGCCCTATGCCCCTGTACTGAGTCAGTCTATGAGGGCTAGTGTCCGAAGGCCAATAGCTCCAAGTCCTGATGAGCCAAAAGGATCTCGACGATTTGGGCGGGTTGGTCACCGATTTTATACGGACCCGATATCCAGATGGCCTCACCTACAGCTTTTAGAGCAGGTCTGCTGGGCTAGCCACACCCACGGGTCCGCGATTGAGCACATGTGTGTAGATCATGGTGGTCTTCGCGTCGCTGTGGCCCAGCAACTCCTGGATCATGCGGATGTCCTGCCCCCGCTCCTGCAAGTGGGTGGCGAAGGAATGGCGCAGGGTGTGACAACTGGCGGGTTTGCTGATGCCGGCAGCCAGCACGGCCCGACGCACCGATTTCTGGATCAGGCTTGGATCGAGGTGATGACGCCCCTGTTCTCCGGAGGTCAGATCCTGCCACCGCCTTTGTTGGGGAACACCCACTGCCAACCCCATTCCACAGCGGCATTGCGGTACTTGTGTGCCAGGGCATAGGGAAGGGCCACTCGGCCCCAGCCGTCCATCAGATCCTGGTTGTGGATTTGCCTTACCTGTTCGAGATGGTTGCGCCGCTCCTTCGATACGCGCTCGGGCAGCAGAGTGCGTCTGTCCTTGCCGCCCTTGTCGTTGCGCACGGTCAGTTCATGTCGAGTGAAATCCAGGTCATGAACCCTCAGGCGTAGAGCTTCCATCAGTCGCAGGCCACTGCCGTAGAGCAGTCCTGCCACCAGCGCATCGCAACCTTCGAGGCGCTGAAGTACTGAACGCACTTCTTCTGTTGTGAGAACCACCGGCAGGCGTCTGGGTGTGTGGGCCCGCACCAGCCGATCGAGATCCAGATCCTGCTCCAGCAGTTCGCGATCGAGAAACAGCAGGGCGGAGAGAGCCTGGTTCTGGGTGGAGGCGCTCACGTTCCGCCCCACTGCCAGATGGCTGAGGAAGGCATTCACCTCGTTGCTGCCCATCTCCCGCGGGTGGCGCATGCCATGGAACCGAAGGAATCGCCTGAGCCACTGTTCGTAGGTGTTCACCGTGCGGTGTTCGTAGTGGCGAGCCTGCACTTCCTCCCTGTACCGCTGGATCAGCCCGGGCGGCCTGGATGGCGCGGGCGTTGTGCCGGTCATCGCGATGTCCTGTGGTCCGAGTGTCCCCCGGCTTCCGCTCCAGGGTTGCCCCACCGGCTGTAGCCCCCAGCGCCGGCTCAGCAGTCGAGGCTGGAGCGGCGTTCGGCTTCGCTGATGTCGCCCCGCTCGCGCTGCCACTGGCGGCGACGCAGGTGCTCGTAGGCCTGGCAGAACTCCTCGCCCAGGCCCTGGCGCAGGGCCGTGTCGGCGGCGAAGGCGTCGAGGGCTTCGCCCAGGTCGGCCGGGAGCCGCTGGCACTGATCCATGCCGAGGGGCTGGGCGTAGTTGTCGTTGTCGCGGCGGGGGCCGGGATCCAGCTGGCGCTCGATGCCATCGAGGCCGGCCGCCAGGATCGCCGCCTGCAGCAGGTAGGGGTGGGCGGATCCGTCCGGCAGGCGCAGCTCCAGGCGCTGGTCGTCGGGGATGCGCAGCATGTGGGTGCGGTTGTTGCCGCTGTAGCTGATGCCCGCCGGGCTCCAGGTGGCCCCCGACGTGGTGGGCGGCGCCGCCAGCCGCCGGTAGCTGTTCACCGTGGGGTTGGTGAGGGCGCAGAGGGCGGGGGCGTGCTCCAGCAGGCCCGCCAGGAACTGGTAGGCCAGCGCCGAGAGGCCCAGCTCACCGGCGGGATCGTGAAACAGGTTGGTGCCCGCGCCGGCGGCGCCGGCGGCTCCCCAGAGCGAGAGGTGGGTGTGGCAGCCGTTGCCGGTGCGCTCGGCGAAGGGCTTGGCCATGAAGCTGGCCTTCAGGCCCTCCTGCTCCGCCAGCGTCTTCACCATCACCTTGAAGAAGGCGTGGCGATCGGCGGTGGTGAGGGCCTGGGCGAAGGTCCAGTTCACTTCGAACTGGCCGTTGGCGTCTTCGTGATCGGCCTGGTAGGGCCCCCAGCCCAGCTGCTCCATCGCCTCCAGCAGCGGCCCGATCAGCCCGTAGCGGCGCATCAATGCCAGCTGGTCGTAGCAGGGTTTCTCCTGGTGATCGGCGGGATCGGCGATGCCGCCGCCGTCGGCCCCCAGCAGGAAGAACTCGGCCTCCACGCCGCTGCGCAGCTCGTAGCCCAGCGCTGCCGCCCGCTCCAGCTGGCGGCGCAGCAGCCGGCGGGGGCACTGGGCCATCGGCGCGCCGGCCAGCACCAGCTCGGCCGCCACCCAGCCCACCTCCGGCTGCCAGGGCAGGGGGGTGAGGCTGGCCGGATCGGGGATCGCCATCACGTCCCCATCGGCCGGGGAGAGATCCAGCCAGGCGGCGAAGCCGGCGAACCCGGCCCCGTCGCGGGCCATGGCCGGGATCGCCGCGGCGGGCACGAGCTTGGCGCGCTGGATGCCGAACAGATCGGTGAAGGAGATCAGCAGGAACTTCAGCTGCAGCTCGCGGGCCTGGCTGGCGAGATCGGGCATGGCGGGATGGGTCGGCGGTGGGCGACGTGAGGGGAAGGCAGGTGGAGCGCAGGCTGATCAGCTGGCCAGCAGTTGCTCCACGATCTGCCGCAGGTGCTCCTGCTCCGGCGCGCTGCTGTGGGGGTTGCCGGCCCGGTGGCCCAGCTCCGACTCGATCACGTGGAAGGCGGCGCCGGGGATGGCCGCCGCGTCGCTGGCCAGGTCGGCCGGCGTGAAGTAGAGGTCGTGGCTGCCGGCCACCACCGCCGTGCGCGCCCGGATCGCGCCGAGGGTGGACGCCAGCTCGCCGCCATCGGCCACGTCGTGGGCCAGCCAGGTGTCGAGCATGGCGATCAGGTCGCGCGGGTCGTGGCGCTGGTAGTGGGGCAGCCACTGCCGCTCCACGTGCTCCTCCACCGGCTCGCTCACCGTGCGGAAGAAGGGCTGGCTGGCTGCCCAGCTGGCGTAGATCAGCGCATAGGTGAGCAGGCCCTGCTCAGGCGGGGCGCTGAAGCCGCTGCCCGTCCAGTGGCGGTCGGCGGTGAGGGCCTGTCGCAGGCTGATCAGGAACAGGCGGTTGTGGGGGGAGGTGCGGGCCGTGCCACACACACAGCAGATGCGCTCCACGGCCTGGGGATGGTCCACCGCCCAGCGGTAGGCCTGCTGGGCCCCCATCGACCAGCCGTAAATGAGGGCCGGCCGCTCCACCCCGAACACGTTCGCCAGCAGCCGGCGCTGGGCGGCCACGTTGTCGCGCTGCTGCACCACCCAGCCCTGCTCGGCCAGGCCCATGGCGCTGTTGCTCGGGCTGCTCGAGGCGCCGTTGCCGAACAGGCCGGCGAT
>SLIG01000077.1 GCA_007135755.1 Cyanobium sp. | reverse complement strand
CTGCGCCGCAGCCAGGGCGGGGCGCCGCTGAACCAGTCGCCCAGGTCGTCTTCCCCGGGTCGGAAGCGGTCATCGGGTTCGGGAGATCCCAGGTCGAGATCGGCCAGCAGCCGTTCGATGCCATCGCCGGGCTCCTGGGCCTGCTGCCGGCGCCGGGCCCGCCGCAGCCAGGAGGCCACGGTGGGGTCACGGTCGGCAAATTTCTGCACGTACACCCGCTCACTCAGGCTCACCGGCTGGCCGCGGGCGATGCGCTCGAGGATGGCCTGCAGGCGCAGGCGTGTGCTGGTGGACAACATGACAGGGACGCCGCTTCAGCCTTGATAGCGGGGCTCGGGGGGGCAGCTGTGGCCGTGGTCACCAAAGCCCCCCTGTGATCAGCGCATGCCCATGCAGCTCCTGTCGGATCCACCACCACTCCGTTGCATCACCAGCCAGTGACGCTTGGGGTTCAGGGCGCATCGCCGCGTTGGCCATCGGCCGGGTCTGCCGTCGTGGGTTCAGGCCCAGCGGTCTCACCATCGGTGTTCCCGCCGGCTTCACCGGAGCTTTCAGCCTGAGGAACAACGAGCAATGGCGTCAGCCAGGGCCAGGCTGGATTCGCATACCCATCGGGCACGGGCTCAGGCTCTGGCCCCACCACGTCGATCGAGGTGCGCTTCACCACCAGCCGGAACTGGCGGGGGGCCAGTTTGGTGTTGATGAACGACTGCACCGCGCTCACCTGGGTGAAGGTGGGCAGGCGTGGATCGCTGACGCTCACCCGGGCGGTGATCACCGGCGGATCCTCGTCCCAGTCGATACGGACGCTCTCCAGTTCCGAATCCCGCCCAAGGGTGATGGTTTCGTTGCGCAGGCTGGCGAGCACCAGCTCCTCGATCCTCTGGGCCTGCACCTGGCGCCGCGAGAGTCCCATCAGATTCAGCAGGCTGCCCCCCAGTGGGATCACCAGCAGGGCGGTGAGGGCCATGCTGGTGAGCCCCAGCCGGCTGCGCAGCAACCGTCCCCGGAACGGCCGCTCCAGCACGTTCAGGGTCACCATCGCACCGGTGAGGATGCCCAGCAGGTTGGTGAGGAACAGCAGGGCGGCGCCATAGGCGTCCTGCCAGCGGCCTGCCGCCAGCAGCAGGCCGGTGACACACACCGGTGGCACCAGGGCCACGGCGATGGCCAGTCCGGCCACGGCGTTGATGGCCTCCTTGCGCAGCTTGGCGTACATCGCCACCACTCCCGCCGCCAGGGCGATGCCCAGGTCGAGCAGGTTGGGCACCGTGCGCCCCATCACTTCGCTGCCGTGGCTGGGGAGCGGCACCAGCAGACCCACCCCCACCGACACGAACAGGCCAAGCAGCACGCCCACGGCCAGGGTGCGCAGGGCCCTGAGAAAGTCGGGGAACTGCCCCCGCAGCACCTGGAAGGCCATGGCCTGCAGGGGCATGATCCAGGGGGCCACCACCATGGCGCCGATCACCACCGACGCACTGTTGGCCAGCAGCCCGAGGGTGGCGATGATGGTGGAGCCGAGGGTGAGCACGGCGAACACCTGGCCGAAGCGGGCGTCGCTGGCGAACTCATCACGCAGGGCAACCAGGCGGGCTTTGTCCGCCTGGAGGGAACGGTTGGCCGGTGGGCTGCGCATCTGGGCCTCAGGGCTGGGACCCGTTGGTTCACCACGTCAGTCTGGTGCTGAACAGCTTCGGGACTGAACCGGAAACCATCCCGTCTGGACAAGCTGATTCGAGAACGCCGGTCTCAGAACACTGGCCCAGTGGCGCTGGCGGTTCAGCCGCGGGGCTTGATGCCCAGCAGTTCGGCGCCGTACTTCTCGCTGAACATGGCCTGGGTCTGCCAGGCGGACAGCAGCGATTTGGCCACGCTGCGCAGCTCCTCGATGTCGTCGCAGGCATCGATGGCCCGGGAGTGCATGGCCACGGTGAATTCGCGGCTGAGGGACAGGGAGGCGTTGGACACGGGCTTACTGGCTGTTGTTTAGAAATGTAACGAGTTCAGTCGGGGTGTGGGCGGACCCGGTGGTGTGGACACCCGTCCCTGTCCAAGGCCCCTCCGCCCGTGGCTGAGTCCGAGTCCGCCGATCCGGTTGCTCCCGCCGCCGCACTCCAGGCCAGGGCCCTGGCCCTGCTGGCGCAGCTGAGCACGGCCGAGAAGCTCGCCCTGCTCGATGGCGACACCCCTTTCTGGGCGGGGCTGCTCGACATCGCCGCCCGCGACGCCTCCCATCGCCATCCCTGGCCGGCGGCCCAGGTTCCCCGGCTGGGGCTGGGCGGCCTGCAGTTCGTGGATGGTCCCCGCGGGGTGTGCCTGGAGGGCGGGGCCACCACCTTCCCGGTGCCGATCGCCCGCGGTGCCTGCTGGGATCGCCAGCTCGAGGAGCGCATCGGCGAAGCCATGGCCCTGGAGGCCCGCTCCTTCGGCGCCAACTGGGTGGCGGCGGTCTGCGTGAACCTGCTGCGCCATCCCGGCTGGGGCCGGGCCCAGGAGACCTACGGCGAGGATCCCGTGCACGTGGGAGAGCTGGGGGCGGCCTGCACGCGCGGGCTGCAGCGCCATGCGCTGGCCTGCGTCAAGCACTTCGCCCTCAACTCGATCGACAGCTCCCGCTTCCTGGTGGACGTGCGCGCCAGCCCGCGGGTGCTGCATGAGCTCTACCTGCCCCAGTTCCGCGCCTGTGTGGAAGCCGGTGCGGCCTCGGTGATGAGTGCCTACAACCGGGTGAACGGCATCTGGTGCGGCCAGCACCCCGAGCTGCTCGACGGCATCCTCAGGGGCCGCTGGGGGTTTACGGGCTTCGTGGTCACCGATTTCATCTTCGGGGTGCGCGACGGGGTGGCCGCCCTGCTGGCGGGCCAGGACCTGGAGATGCCCTTCCGCATGGTGTTCGAAGGGGTGCTCGCCGACGCCCTGGCCGATGGCCGCCTGCCCCGGGAACGCGTCGACGCCGCCGCCCTGCGCCTGCTGCGGGCCCAGCTGGCCCTGCCGGCCGGTGCCTATCCGGCCTCGCTGCGCCGCTGCGCTGCCCATCTGCAGCTGGCGCGCCAGGCCGCCAGTGGCTCGATCGTGCTGCTGCGCAACGAGGGCCCCGTGCTGCCCTTCAGCGGCCTGAGCTCCCTGGCTGTGGTGGGCCGGCTGGCGGCGCAGCCGAACCTGGGTGACCGGGGCTCCTCCGACACCCGCCCGCCCCCGGGGGCGGTGGTGACGCCCCTCGACGGTCTGCGGGCGGCGGCGCCCCAGCTGGCGATCACCCATGTGGACGGCGATGACCCGGCGGCAGCGGCCACGGCGGCGGCTGGCTGCGAAGCGGCGGTGGTGGTGGTGGGGCTCGACTGGCGCCTGGAAGGGGAGCACATCCACCCCGGCGACATCGCTCCGATCCTGCGCCAGATCCCGCCCCCGGACCTGCTCCAGAGCCCGGCGCTGCTGCGTCGTCTGGGCCGGCGCCGGCTGCGCCGGCTGTGGCAGCCGGCGGCCGAGCTGATCGCCTGGATCACCGGCCATGCCACGCCCCGCCAGGGGGGCGACTTCGCCTCCGGTGACCGCACCGACCTGCGTCTGCCGCCCCGCCAGGTGGCTCTGATCAGGGCCGTGGCGGCCGCCAACCCCCGCACGGTGGTGGTGCTGATGGGCGGCGGCGCCGTGCTGATGGAGGCCTGGCGCCAGGCGGTGCCCGCCATCCTGCTGCTCTGGTATCCGGGGGAGCAGGGCGGCCATGCCCTGGCCGATGTGCTGCTGGGGCGGGTGTCGCCCTCGGGGCGGCTGCCCTTCACGCTCCCCGAGGGCCCCGAGCAGTTGCCGCCCTTTGAGCCCCGGGCCACGGAGGTGGTCTACGACCTCTGGCACGGCTACCGCCGCCTGGGCCGGGATGGGGAACGGGCGGCCTACCCGTTCGGCTTCGGCCTCTCCTACAGCCGCTTTCAGCTCAGCGACCCCCGCGTGTCTCTCCCCAGGGACCTGAACGGGGAGCTACAGGGCGAGGCGGGTGGAGCGGGCGGGGAGGGGGATGCGGCACCAGCGGCGGGTGTGCTGGTGGCGGTGACGCTGCACAACCGGGGGCCGATGGCGGCGGCCGAGGTGGTGCAGGTGTACCTCGAGCCCCCCGGCCTGGGGCTGGAACGTCCGCCGCGCACCCTGGTGGGGTTTGAGCGGGTGGAGCTGGCGGCGGGGGCATCGCGCCGCCTGCAGCTCAGCATTGCGCTGCGCCGTCTGGCGGTTTTCGATGAGGCCCGCGACGGCTTCGCGATCGAGCCCGGTGACCATCGCCTGGTGCTGGCCCGTCACGTGGAGGATCCCGGCCTGGTGCTGACCCTGCCGTTGCCGGCGTGGTGGCTGGGGGCCTGATCAGGCGCTGCGAGCAGCTGCTGAGATCAGCCAGTGCCGGGGATCCGACCGAGCAGCACCTGCAGCCGCAGGCGGTTGTAGCGCTGCAGCAGCAGGCAGGGCACGTTGAACAGGGTGGCGAAGACCAGGTTGATCAGCACCCCCGCGGGCGGCAGCCACAGGGCCGTGAGCAGCCAGGCGGGCCACAGGGCCCAGTGCACCAGCTCGGCCCGCCGGGTCTCCAGCAGCAGCCTGCGCAGGGCCAGGGGGTCGCGCCGCACCAGGCTGGCCTTGCTCACGCCGCCGGGCAGGGCGCTCCCGGCGTCGGGAATCCAGGGTTTCCAGTGCCGGATCGCCAGGCGGGTTTCCAGACGACGCAACGCCTGCCGCTGCGTCCGGGCTGCTGAGGTCCCGACTGGATCCCTGCCACCCTCCTCCAGCCGCGGCTTCAGCAGCCGATCGGGGAGGTGGTTGGCGATCAAGCCCACCAGCAGCGACCATCCCAGCCAGAGCCCGGCGCAGCCCAGCGCCGCAGGCAGCCCACTGGGCAACCCTCTCCCGAACCAGGCGGACAGGTCCATCAGCGGGTGCTGAAGGTGCGCCCCTTCCAGCGCACATGGCCGCGCTTGAGGTTGAGGATCGCCTGCACGAACACCGCCAGGAAAAACACCACCGGCACCGGAAACACCAGGTTGATCCAGCGGAAGCGCCCCACCCGACGGGTGATCACCAGCAGCTGCAGGGCGAACGCTGCATAGATCAGGCCGTTGGTGAGCGGGCGCAGATCGCCCATCAGCGGCCACCCCAGCAGGGAGGCCGGCAGAGCCCAGGCCGCCCAGAACAGCCCCGAGAGCCACAGCAGCACCGCCAGCATCCAGGGCCAGCGCACCTCGCCGGCGGCGGCGGCGAAGTTCTTGTTGAAGCCCACCACCAGATCGCCCAGGCCGCCGGGATACATGCGGTAGGTGATCAGGCCGTCACCGATGAAGGCGCTCACCGGCAGGCCCGCCGCCTCGTAGCAATGGCCGAGAAACCAGTCCTCCACCACCTTGCCCGCCACCGCCTCATGGCCGCCGCTGCGCCGGTAGTCAGCCCGGCTGGTGACCATCGCCGGGCCGAAGGCCACGCCGCAACCCGGCCCCATGGGCACCGCCATCAGGCCGACCAGGTTGAACAGCACCGAGAGCTGCTCGTAGGGCTTCTCGGTGCGGTGGTAGGGCTGCACTGACACCAGGCCTCCCAGGCGCTGCCAGCCCGCCACCAGCCGTTGCAGAAAGTCGGGGGCCGGTTCGGTGTCAGCGTCGAGAAACACCAGCAGCTCCCCACGGCTGGCCTCCACGCCGTGGTGCAGGGCCCAGGTCTTCCCGCACCAGTCGGCCGGCAGCGGCGGGGGCTGGATCACCCGCACCGGCAGTCGCTGCGCCCCGCTGCGGGCGATGGCGGCGGTGGCGTCGCTGGAGTGGTCGTCGATCACGATCACCTCCAGGGGCTGCAGGGTCTGCTGCGCCAGGTCTGCGAGCAGATGGGGAAGGGTTTCAGCCTCGTTGCGGGCCGGGATCAGCACCGAAAACCGAGGTGCTCCGCTCGGGGCGGCCAGCGGCAGCACCGGCATGCGGGCCGCCAGCAGCCAGCCCAGCAGCCAGCGCACCAGCAGAGAGACAGTGATCAACTCCATACACGGCTGGCGGTGGTGCTGGAGCCCACCAACGCTATGGCCGCAGCAGTTCCCTGGCCAGCGGCCGGATGGCAGCCGGATCGCGCAGCAGCTGGGGGTGGGTGAGCACCGGCAGCATCGTGCGTGCTCCCACCGGCAGCACGGCCCGCCAGCCGGGCAGCACCACCAGATCGAGGCTGGAATAAAAGCTGTGGCATTCAATCCGCCGCAGGGCGTCGAGGTTGGCGTTCAGCTGTTGGAGCAGCGGGCTGCCCCATTTCAGATCGGCGATGCCGGCCAGCAGCCGGGCTGGCCAGGGCTGGGCGGTGATGGTGCCCTGCTGGGGGCTGCCCACGCTGATGAAGCGCCGGGTGCGCCGCTGCCCCCCCCGCAACTGAATCCAGGCTCGGGCGATCACACCGCCCATGGAGAAGCCCAGCAGGTCCACGGGTTGCTCCGGGCCGAAGGCGGCCTCGATGTGACTGCCGAGCAGGGCGGCGGCCTGCACCACCGGCGTGGCCCCCAGGCGCAGGGGCAGGGCCGGGATCAGCAGCGGCTGGCGGCGCTCCCCCAGCTCCCGCTTGAGCCCATCGAACACGGCGGGGGTGTCGAGCAGGCCGTGGACCAAGACCAGCGGCGGGCCTGCGGTGGCAGCGGACATCACCACGGGCCAGCGGCAGGCGCCGGCAGAGCAGGGTCCGGACCGTTCTAGGCCAGCCAGCTGAGAGCCTCTTCGCACTTCGTTACATCACGCGCCAGGCTGGAAGAGACACGGCCCCGTGCCCTGCACCCCACACCAGTCCCATGACCACCACCGTGCTGCTGGAAGCGTTCCTGGCCTTCCTCACCGCCTCCACGGCCCTCTGGCTGCTGCGCCTGTCAGGTCCCACCCGTCCCGCGCGCTGAGCCACGCCTGCCGCCCCGGTCCGCCGTCTCCTTCCCATGAACACCCCCTTGTCCCGTTTCATCCCGTCCAGCTCGTTTCTGTCGGCCTATTTCCTGCGCCGTGGCTTCATGGCCAATGCCGGTCTGCTGCTGCTGCGGCTGGCCATCGGCACGATGATGATTCACCACGGCCAGGAGAAGCTGGCCAACCCGGAATTCTTCGCCACCAACTACGTGGTGCCCCTGCACCTGCCATTCCCGTTGCTGATGGCCCACCTGGCGGGGTTCGCTGAAATCCTCGGCTCATGGAGCGTGATCCTGGGGGTGTTCTCTCCCCTCGGCGCCCTTGCCCTCGCCGGCACGATGTCGGTGGCGGC
The DNA here is from genome assembly GCA_007135755.1 of Cyanobium sp. Classification (GTDB taxonomy): domain Bacteria; phylum Cyanobacteriota; class Cyanobacteriia; order PCC-6307; family Cyanobiaceae; genus NIES-981. The sequence goes on along the minus strand of SLIG01000077.1, from coordinate 1,298 downwards.
TTACCACCACATCCTCACCAGCGGCCTCAACATCTACGTGCTGGAGCTGGTGGTGCTCTACCTCGGCGGCAGCGCCGCCATCCTGCTGGTGGGTCCTGGGCGCTTCTCCTTCGACGCCGGCATCATCGGCTCCCTGCTGGCACCCCAGTCCACGGCGTCTTCGGCCCAGTCGGCTGTCCGCCAGGGACCCGGCGCCCTGCGTCCCGTCGGCGCTGAGGTCTGAGCTTTCCGGTCTGAGCTCTGCCGTCCGGTTCACCGTCCTGCGGTTTCCGGCATGCCGAACCGGGTGGGGAGGGCCGAAACGCTCCGTTCGGTCGTCCCCTCCTGTCGCTCCATGTCCACTGGCGACAGTGATCCCAGAGGAGCCCAGCTCCCTGCTTCACGACAACCCTTCGCCATTGGAATCATGTTGACCCTGCGCCAATCCCCTTTCGATCTGTTTGATCGTCTCGAACAGCAACTCAGCCAGCAGCTCCAGGGCTCCGAGCGCCTGCCCGCCGCTGAGGTGCATGAAACCCCGGAGGCCTACGAGGTGGTGCTTGAGCTTCCCGGTGTGGACAAGGACGCCATCAACGTGAGGGCCACCGACCGCACCCTGGTGATCAGTGCCGAGCGCCGCTCCCAGCGGGTGGTTCCAGAGGCTGAGGCCTCGCCGTCCGGCGACCAGCCCAGCCCCCTGCTCAGTGAGTTCCACTACGGCACCTGGAGCCGCAGCTTCCGCTTCCCCGCCGTGATCGACCGCGACCAGCTGCAGGCCCGCTACCGCGATGGTCTGCTCACCGTCACGGCTCCCAAAACCCAGAAGGTGACCACCGTGCGGGTGAACGTGGAGGCCTGAATCCGGTTGCATCGGTTGGTGCCATTGGTTGCCTGGCCTGGTGATTGAGGTACGTCGGCACACCGCCGGCTGGGGGAGCCTGGGGGGAGTCATCTCCTCAGGTTCCATGCTTCGACTTCGTGGTGATCGCCGCTCTCTGCTGGCTGCGTTGACCGCCGAGTGGGCGGCGCGCCTGCTCCAGCTTCCGCCCGAGCAGTCCGGGCCAACCCAGCCGCAGGGCCGCCGGATTCGATGTCGTTAGGATCGACCGGCCATCCTCTGGCCCTGCTTCATCCCCCATGATCGTGATCAAGGTGACCAATGCCTCCGATGTGGTGGCCAGCAGGATCGGCCGCTTTCTCGCCGATCTCACCCCCAGCGGCTTTGATCAGGGCAAGGTGGAGGAAGAACTCATCAAGCAACTCGTTGAACAGTTGGCGGCTCAGGGGTTGCAGGGTGAAGTGGCCTCAGTGCAGGGGCT
>SLIG01000029.1 GCA_007135755.1 Cyanobium sp. | reverse complement strand
CGATCAGCACCGTGCCCGGGGGCAGGGTGAGATCGCGGTAGCTGGCCACCACCGCCGCGGCCACGCCCAGATCGGCCGCCGGCTCCTCCACCTCCAGGCCGCCGGCCACGGCCAGATAGCAGTCGAAGCGGGAGAAGGGCAGGCCGAGGTGCTTCTCCAGCACCGCCAGGATCTGGTGCAGCCGGTTCACGGCGATGCCGGTGGCGCTGCGGCGGGGGCTGGCATAGCTGGTGGTGCTCACCAGGGCCTGCAGCTCCACCACCAGGGGCCGGGTGCCCTCGCAGGCCACGATCGTGGCGGTGCCGCTGCTGGGCTCACTGGCCCCCAGAAACAGTTCGCTGGGGTTGCTCACCTCCGCCAGGCCCCGGCCCTGCATCTCGAACACCCCCAGCTCGTGGGTGGCGCCGAAGCGGTTCTTGACTGCCCGCAGCAGGCGATGGCTGGCGAAGCGATCACCCTCGAAGGTGAGCACCGCATCCACCAGGTGCTCCAGCACCTTGGGCCCTGCAAGTGCACCCTCCTTGGTCACATGGCCCACCAGCAGCAGGGCTGTGTCCTGGCGCTTGGCGATGCGGGCCAGGGCGGCGGCGCACTCGCGCACCTGGGCCACCGAGCCGGGGGCGCTGCTGAGCTGATCGTCGTGCAGGGCCTGAATGCTGTCGATGATCGCCACGGCAGGCCGCAGGCTCTCCAGCTCCTGCAGCACCAGTTCCAGGTCGGTTTCGGCCAGCAACTGCAGATCGGGATCCGTCGCCGCTTCGGCGACCCCATCAACGGCCTGGGCCTCAGCTGTGGCCACCGGCTCGGCCAGCCGGCGCCAGCGCAGCTTCACCTGCTGGGCCGATTCTTCAGCGCTCACGTAGAGCACCGAGGCCCGATCGGCCATCGCCCGGGCGCTCTGGAGCAGCAGGGTGCTCTTGCCAATGCCCGGATCCCCGCCGAGGAGCACCAGGGAGCCCGGCACCAGGCCGCCGCCGAGCACGCGGTCGAATTCGCTGTAGCCGCTGCCGAGGCGCTGCAGCGGCTGCTCCCCCACCGCCCGGATCGAGGCCGAGCGCCGGGGCCGCGCAGCGGTGCCGGACGCGGCGCTCAGGGGCCGCCGCCGCCGGCCATCGGCAGCGGGCTCGGCGGCCTGAAGCTGCTCCACCAGGGTGTTCCAGCTGCCGCAACTGCTGCAGCGGCCGAAGAACTGGCGGGTCTGGGCGCCGCAGTGGCTGCAGACGTAAACCGTGACGGGCTTGGGCAAGGGGTTGTGGCGTTGGTGGTTGCGGCGTTGGAGGGCGGGAAGCCGACTATGAAGAAAGGTGGCGTTGCATGAATCCTGCGCCCTCGGGCCTTTTCAGTAGGGGCCGTCTGATGTAGCGCCCACGGCGGCATGACGGCCTCCCCCCCCAGCCCCAGCAAAGAGAAAGAGACGATCCTGGTCGTCGATGACGAGGCCAGCATCCGCCGGATTCTCGAAACCCGCCTGTCGATGATCGGCTACCAGGTGGTCACCGCCAGCGATGGCCAGGAAGCCCTGGAAGCCTTCCGCGCCAGCCAGCCGGATCTGGTGGTGCTCGACGTGATGATGCCCAAGCTCGACGGCTACGGCGTCTGCCAGGAGCTGCGCAAGGAATCGGACGTGCCGATCGTGATGCTCACCGCCTTGGGGGATGTGGCCGACCGCATCACCGGCCTGGAGCTGGGCGCCGACGACTACGTGGTGAAGCCCTTCAGCCCCAAGGAGCTGGAGGCCCGCATCCGCTGCGTGCTGCGCCGGGTGGAGAAGGAATCCGTGGCCGGCATCCCCAACTCCGGCGTGATCGGCGTCGCCGACCTGCGCATCGACACCAACAAGCGCCAGGTGTACCGGGGCGACGAGCGCATCCGCCTCACCGGCATGGAATTCAGCCTGCTGGAGCTGCTGGTGAGCCGCAGCGGCGAGCCCTTCAGCCGCGGCGAGATCCTCAAGGAGGTGTGGGGCTACACCCCGGAACGGCATGTGGACACCCGCGTGGTGGATGTTCATATCTCCCGGCTGCGCTCCAAACTGGAGGATGATCCAGCCAACCCCGAGCTGATCCTCACGGCCCGGGGCACCGGCTATCTGTTCCAACGCATCGTCGAGCCCGTTGCCTCCGAAGGAGCCTGAAAAGCGCGCCAAACCCAGCCGCGCCATCCGCCGGCTGGTGATCTGGTACCGCCGCAACGCCGCCGTCACCAGCCTGGTGGGCACCGCCACCAGCGCCAGCACCATGGCCGGATCGGTGGCCGGGGCGGCGGTGTCGGGGGCCGGATCGGTGGCCGGAGCCGCCACCAGCGCCGCCCATACCGTGCTCACGCCACTGGTGTTTGATCCCCTGCGCCGTCTGCAGCGGGGCCTGGGCGGGCCAGATGAGAACACCCCCATCAACGACGCCGACCGCCTCTGGGTGTCAGTGGATGGCATGGGCGGCGACCACGCCCCCGGTCCGATCCTGGAGGGCTGCCTGCAGGCCGTGGAGCGCCTGCCGCTGCGGGTGCGCTTCGTGGCCGAAACCCGTCCGCTGCGGGCCGCGGTGCTGGAGCTGGGGCTGGAGGAGCAGCTCAACCAGGCCATTGCCCGGGGCTTGATCCAGCTGGTGCCCAGCGGCCCCTCGGTGGGCATGGATGAAGAGGCCACGGTGGTGCGGCGCAAGCGCGACGCCAGCATCAACCTGGCCATGGACCTGGTGAAGCAGGGCCAGGCCACGGCCGTGTATTCGGCCGGCAACTCCGGCGCCGTGATGGCCTCGGCGATCTTCCGCCTGGGGCGGCTGCGTGGCATCGACAGGCCCGCCATCGGCGCCATCTTCCCCACCCGCGACCCGGAGCAGCAGGTGCTGGTGCTGGATGTGGGCGCCAACATGGACTGCAAGCCCGAATGGCTGCTGCAGTTCGCCCTGCTGGGCAACATCTACAGCCACGACGTGCTGCAGGTGGCCAGGCCGCGCATCGGCCTGGTGAACATCGGCGAGGAGGAGTGCAAGGGCAACGACCTCTGCCAGCGCACCTACCGGCTTCTGGCGGCCGAGCGGCGCTTCACCTTCGCCGGCAACTGTGAGGGACGCGACATCCTCTCCGGCAACTTCGATGTGGTGGTGTGTGACGGCTACACCGGCAACGTGCTGCTCAAGTTCCTCGAGAGCGTGGGCAGCGTGCTGCTCGATGTGATCAAGGTGGAACTGCCGCGGGGACGGCGCGGCAAGGTGGGCTCCGCCTTCCTGATCAACAACCTGCGCCGGATCAAGAAAAGGCTCGACCACGCCGAGCACGGCGGCGCCCTGCTGCTCGGTGTCGACGGCGTCTGCGTGATCGGCCACGGCAGCAGCAAGGCCCTGTCGGTGCTGAGTGCCCTGCGGCTGGCCCATTCGGCCGCCAACCACGGCGTCATGGACGACCTGCACGCCCTCAGTGACCAGCACAGCGCCAGCGGCGACGCCAAGGCCGGCGCCGTGGCCTGTGGTTGACTGACCCCCGACTCCCGGCCTCCCGCGTGCCGCACGGCGTGTCCCTCAGCCTGACCGGGCCCATGGACGGGGCCGCCGCCAACCCCTTGCCAGGCCTGGCGCTGGTGGGCTGCGGAAGTGCCCTGCCGGCGGTGAGCATCAGCAACGAGGAACTCAGCCGCCGGGTGGACACCAGTGATGAGTGGATCCGCAGCCGCACCGGCATTGCCGCCCGGCGGGTGTGCGCGGCCGACGAACCGCTGACGGTGCTGGCCACCCGGGCGGCCGGTCAGGCCCTGGCCCATGCCGGCTGGCAGGCGGCGGACGTGGACCTGATCCTGCTGGCCACCTCCAGCCCCGACGACCTGTTCGGCACCGCCCCACGCATCCAGGCCGCCCTGGGGGCCACGGGGGCCGTGGCCTTCGATCTCACAGCCGCCTGCAGCGGCTTTCTGTTCGCCCTGGTGACCGCCGGCCAGTACATCGCCAGCGGTGCGGTCCGGCGCGCCCTGGTGATCGGCGCCGACCAGCTCAGCCGCTGGGTGGACTGGAACGACCGGAGCACCTGCGTGCTGTTCGGCGATGGGGCCGCAGCGGTGGCGGTGGAAGCCTGCAGCGCGGCCGACAGCGGCCTGCTGGGCTTCGCCATGCGTTCCGACGGCAGCCGCAACGCCTGCCTCACCCTGGCCCAGACCGACAGCCGCGAAGCGCTGCTGGGGGATCTTTCCACCCAGAAGGGCGGCTTCGCCCCGATCGTCATGAACGGCCAGGAGGTGTACAAGTTCGCCGTGCGGGAAGTGCCGGCGATCCTCGAGCAGCTGCTCCAGTCCACCGGCGTGGAGGCCCGCCAGCTCGACTGGCTGCTGCTGCACCAGGCCAACCAGCGCATCCTCGACGCGGTGGCCGAACGCTTCGCGGTCCCAGCGGAGCGGGTGCTGAGCAACCTGGCCCAGTACGGCAACACCTCGGCGGCCACCATCCCGCTGATGCTCGACGAGGCGGTGCGCGACGGGCGCGTGCAGTCCGGCCACCTGCTGGCCAGCAGCGGCTTCGGGGCCGGGCTGAGCTGGGGGGCGGCCCTGCTGCGCTGGCACGGACCGCGAACCTGAGGGTTGGCGGGGCCCGAGGCCTAACCTCCTGGCCGATCCGAACCGCAGCGGCGCATGGCGATTGCCTGGGTGTTTCCTGGCCAGGGGTCCCAGAAAGTGGGAATGGCCGATGGCCTGCTCGAGCTGCCCGGAGCCCGCGAGCGCTTCGCGCAGGCCTCGGCGCTGCTGGAGCGCGACCTGCTGGCGATCTGCAGCGGCAGTGGAGCCGGGGAGCTGAGCGACCTCAACGACACCCGCAACACCCAGCCGGCGCTGTTCGTGGTGGAGAGCCTGCTGGTGGACGCCCTCAGCGCCCAGGGGCGGCGGGCCGACCTGCTGGCCGGCCACAGCCTCGGCGAACTGGTGGCGCTCTACGCCGCCGGCGTGTTCGACGCCGACACCGGCCTGGCGCTGGTGCGGCGTCGCAGTGAACTGATGGCTGCCGCCGGCGGCGGGGCGATGGCGGCGGTGATGGGCTTCGACCGCGATCAACTGGAGCGCCTCGTGGCGGCCAGCGAGGGGGTGGTGATCGCCAACGACAACAGCAGCGCCCAGGTGGTGCTCTCGGGCCTCCCGGAGGCGGTGGCCCAGGTGAGCGCCGCGCTGCAGTGCAAGCGCGCCGTTCCGCTCGCGGTGAGCGGCGCCTTCCACTCCCCGTTCATGGCCGAGGCCGCCGCGGCCTTCGCCGCCGAGCTGGAGGCCGTGCCCTTTGCCGATGCCGCCGTGCCGGTGCTCAGCAACGTCGAGCCCACGCCAACCACCAGCGGCGCGGCCCTCAAGGAGCGGCTGCGGCGGCAGATGACCACAGGCGTGCGCTGGCGGGAAACGATGGAGGCCCTGGCCGCCGCCGGGGTCGACACGGCCGTGGAGATCGGCCCGGGCAGCGTGCTCAGCGGCCTGTTCAAGCGCGCTGGCACGGCGATCGGCACCGCCCAGATCGCCGGCGCCGCCGACCTGGGCACATGAACCGGCCCGTGGCCGCGGTGAAGCGGGCCTGGCGGTGGCGGCGGCGCAGCGAGCCGCCGGCCCTGATCCGCACCCCCAGGCCCAGCCTCACCTACCGGCTGATCAGCTACCTGCTGGTGTTCCCGGTGTTCCGTCTGCTGCTGCGCGGCCGCACCCGCGCCGGCGCGCCGGTACCGCAGGAGGGAGCCCTGGTGGTGGTGGCCAACCACGGCTCCCATCTCGACCCGCCCCTGCTGGGCCATGCCCTCGGGCGGCCGGTGGCCTTCATGGCCAAGGCGGAACTGTTCCGGGTGCCCCTGCTTGGCCCGATCATCCGCGCCTGCGGGGCCTACCCCGTGAGCCGGGGCGCCAGCGACCGTGAGGCGATCCGCACCGCCGGTGACCGGCTCGAGGAGGGCTGGGCGGTGGGGGTGTTCATCGACGGCAGCCGCCAGCAGGACGGGCGCGTCAACCGTCCCCAGCCCGGCGCCGCCCTGCTGGCCGCCCGGGCCGGCGTGCCCCTGCTGCCGGTGGCGATCCTCAACAGCCACCGGGCCCTGGGCCGGGGCCAGCGGCTGCCCCGGGCGGTGCCGGTGCACATCCGCATCGGCACCCCGATCCCGCCGCCGGCGTCCCGGCGGCGGGCTGATCTCGATGCCAGCACCGCGGCCTGCCAGGAGCAGATCAACGCCCTGCTCGACCAGGGATTGATCGGCGCACCCGCTCTGTCCAGCGCTCCGGTGCCAGGTGCTCTGCCGCCCAGTGGCGCAGATCCCGGCCACTGACCACCCACAGGGCCGCCCGCAGGCCATCACCCCAGACCTTGCGGCGCCCCTCCGGCTGGCAGAACTCGGCGCAGTCCACCGGCTCGGGCGTGAGCTGGATGCCGCGGCTGCCGGCCACGATGCGACCCACCAGCAGGGCCCGGTCCATGTGGTCGCTGCTGGTCACCAGCAGGGCATGGCGCACCCGGGCCTGGTGCAGGTCGTCCACCAGGGAGGTGAAGTTCGAGAGCGTGTCCGTGGCGCGGTAGTCGAGCCGCACCTGCTGGGAGGGCAGCCCCTGGTCCTGCTCAAACAGCCACTGGGCGTATTCGGGATTGCTGCCGCCGCTCACCACCACCGGCAGGCCCCGCTCGCGGGCGAGCTCAGCCGCGTGGCGCTCCCGCTCCACATCCCCCCCCAGCACGAGGATCACCTGGGCCGGTGGTGGCGTGGGCCACCACAACCCACGGGACAGCCACACCCAGGAGCCGCCCAGCGCCAGCAGCAGCCCCAGCCTCCAGGGCAGGGAGCGGCGGCGGCGTGGGCTGGAAGATGGCCGCCGCGGCAGCGGTCCTGCCGATGGGATGGGGGCGACCCGCCGGCTGCTGGGCGGCGGCCGGCGGCGGCGGGGATCGGGCGGTCCGGATCGGCGGGACTGCATCAGCTCGCCTCCACAGGTGAGGTGGGGTAGAGGGGCAGCACCGGTTGCCAGGGGGCGGGCTGGCCGCCCTGATGGGCCAGCTGGGCGATGGCCAGCAGCTCGGCCACATCGGCGGCCACCTCCACCTCCGCCGAACGCCGGGGGGCCGGGTGGATGGCCGCCAGGCTGGAGGCATCGGCGTGCAGCCGCGGGGTCAGCAACTCCACCGCGCCAGAGATCTCCCCGCCACCAGCGCCGCCGCCAAGGGGAGGCTCCGGGCCGTAGAGCCCCGCCACCAGCCCGCGGCGGGGCAGCTCCTGCACCAGCCAGGTGGGCTCGTTGAGACCCAGGCGGCGGGCCACCAGCAGGAAACTGCCCACCCCATCGAGGGGCAGCTGCAGCTGCTGGGCCAGGGTGCGGGCCATCACCACCGTGAGGCGGGTGCCGGTGAAGCCGCCCGGGCCGGTGGCCACCGCCAGCCGGCCCAGCTCGGGCCAGTGGGCGGGGGGCAGCACCTGTTCCACGCAGCTGAGCAGCTGATTGGAGAGGTCGCGGCCCAGGGGAAAGCTGGCGATGCGATCGGAGCCGCCGCCATCGAGCCGGCGCACACCCACCCCCAGCTCGGCGCTGGAGCTGTGCAGGGCCAGCAGCCAGCGCGGCGGCGGCGTCATGTGGGCAGAGCGGCACCCGGGCGCAGCCGCTGCCAGCGCCCCGGTTCGGCCTGGAAGCTGCCGCAAGCCCGCACATCCCACTCCACCCCCACGCCCCCGCCGGGCAGGTCAAGCACCTGCACATGGATGCTGGGCTGGCTGGGCTGGAAATCGGGGTCGCCGCAGAGGTGGGCAACGCCGTGCTGGCGTTCCACCGCGTGATAGGCCTGACAGCGGTCGACCCAGTGGCAATCCACGCAGATGCACATCCCGGCCGGCCGACGCCTGGAGCCCATTGTGACGCTGGAGGCAACCGGCGGCGAACTGGAGCGCCGGCTCTGGCAACGCCTGGCGCCGGAGCACTGGCCGATTGATCCGCGCGCGCTGCCCGCTGGCACGGCTGTGGTGGGAGGGGCCGTGCGTGATGCCCTGCTGGGCCGGCTGCGGGAACGCCCCGATCTGGATCTGGTGGTGCCCTCGGGGGCCATCGCCGTTGGCCAGCGCCTGGCCCGGCGTTGGGGCGGCAGCTGTGTGGTGCTCGACAGCGGGCGCGATATCGCCCGGCTGGTGCTGGCGGGCTGGACGATCGACCTGGCCCGCCAGGAGGGCACGACGCTCAGCGCCGATCTGGGCCGGCGCGACTTCACGGCCAACGCCATTGCCCTGCCCCTGGCGCCGGGGGCCCGGGTGCTGGATCCCACCGGCGGGCTGGCGGACCTGCGCCGCGGCCAGCTGGTGGCGGTGGCGGAAGCCAACCTGCTCGACGACCCCCTGCGCCTGCTGCGCGGCATCCGGCTGAGCCGGCAGCTGCACCTGCAGCTCGAGCCCACCACCACCGGCTGGATCGGCGCCCATGCCCGGCGGCTGGGGGAGGTGGCGGGGGAGCGGGTGCTGGGCGAACTGCAGCAACTGGCGGAGGCCGCCGATGGCGAGCAGGGGATGGCGCAGGCCCTGACGCTGGGGCTGCTCACCCCCTGGGCCGTGGATACCGGCGCCGCACCGCAGCTGGCTGCGCTGGATGCCGGCGCCCCTGCCAGGCTGGGGCTGGACGCGACGGAGTGCGCCGCTGCCCTGCCCCTCGCCCGCCTGG
>SLIG01000138.1 GCA_007135755.1 Cyanobium sp. | reverse complement strand
GAGCCGCGCCGGATCTGATTCTGCAGCTTTTCGGCGCCGGCCCTCAGCCGGCTGCTGCAACCCGGGGCCAATGTGCTGCTGCTCATCCCGGCTATCACGATATCAAGGTTCAACCACAGCCCCCTAAGGGAGATCTGCGCCATGGGCGCTCCTCTGTGGAGGAGGGTGGAGCTGGAGTGGAGAGCCGCTGCCGCCACCCCGAAGCAACCGCCGCTGCAGTGCCCGCCCGGCCGCCCGAGCTGCAGCCCGTACCCTGCCGCCAGAACCCAGCAGCGCCTTGAAAACGGATCACTGGTTCTACAGCCTGTTCCAGAGCGCCCCAGACCTGATCACGCTGCTGCTGCCGGCGGCAGGCGCCCAACACCAGGCTGAGGTGTCTGTGCCCAGCCTCGGTCCAGACGCCCCTGGCGATCTGCTCTACCGCTTTGAGGCACCGGAGGTGAAAGCGGTGAACCACCGCCTCGATGGGGTGCTCTGGCCCCGGCAAGGGCAGGCGGGCACGGCTGAGCGGCCGGTGGTGTTGCTGGAGGTGCAGATGCAGAGCGATCAGGGCTTTCAGCACCGCCTGGCTGCACAGGCCTTTCGCTTTCTGCAACAGCACCCGCAGGTGGAGCATGTGGCGATGGTGGTGCTCACGCCCCACAGCCGCCTGCGGCTGGGCCCAGCGCGGCCTCCCCAGCCACTGGCGCTGTTTCTGCAGCAGTTGCACACCCTCAGCCTGGAAGAGCTCGGCCAGCAGCCCGACCTCGATCCGCTGCTGAACCTGCTCACGCTGCCGGTGCGGCCGGAGGCCGAACTGGGAACGAGCACGCAACAGATTCTCGAGCGCCGGCCGGATCTGCTTTCGGCTGTACTTCCTATGCTGGTGGAGCGGTTCCCCGAACTCACGCGCGAGGAGATCATGGTGATTGCCGGCATTCCCTCCAAGGAGCTGCGCCACACCCGTGCAGCGCAGCAGTGGATTGAGGAAGGCCGCCAGGAAGGTGAAGCCCGCGGCGAAGCCCGTGGAGAAGCACGCGGAGAAGCTCGTGGCAGGGCCCAGGAGGCCGCCACGGTGACCCTGCGCCTGCTCAACCGCCGCTGTGGCCCGTTGAACGAGGCCACCAGCACTCAGATCCGAGCCCTGCCGCTGGAGCAGCTGGAGGCGCTGGCCGAGGCCCTGCTCGATTTCAGCGGCCCCGCCGACCTCGCGGCGTGGCTGGCTGAGCAGACGCCCTGAACGCCCCTCTGAGGTGGCTGCCCAGCTTCCGAGAGGGCCTTCCCCCTGGGCCCCCGCCACCCCGAAGCAACCGCCGCTGCAGTGCCCGCCCGCCTGAGCTGCAGCTCTTACCCTGCCGCCAGAACCCAGCTGCGCATTGAAAACGGATCACTGGTTCTACAGCCTGTTCCAGAGCGCGCCAGACCTGATCACGCTGCTGCTGCGGCTGCAGCGCTGGGATGCCCTCACTCCTGAGCAGCGCCGCGGCTTTCCGCCCCTCTGCCCCGATCTGGTGGTGGAACTGGCCACCTACCAGGCCAATGGGGCCCAGCTGGGCTGGCTGCTGATCCCCGAGCAGCAGGCGGTGGAGGTGTGGACCGCGGCCGGCGGGGCAAGTGGCAATCCCCTGTTCCCGGGGCTGCACCTCGATCTGCTGGTGATCGCCCGGGAGCCGTCAATCCCGCCAGAACGGCAGCTGCCGCTCTGGCAGGAGCTGCGCACAGCCCTCGGGGATGTGGGAGTGCCGGTGGATCTGTTGGTGTACGGCCAGAGGGAGGCCGTCAAGCTGGGAGGATCGCGATGGCATGTACTTGGTCATGCGGCTCGCGGCGGGAGGGTGCTGTATGTCGCCGAGTGCTGCAGGCGCTGGAGAAGGTGCTGAAGGCCAGCATCGTGCTGGCGGACGAGGAGCCTCCGCTCACCCATGAACTCAGCACCCTGGCTGATCTGGCGGGGGTTTCGCTCACGCCACTGCTGCTTGGCCTGCAGCCTGGGGATCGGCAGCAGATTCTCGCCGCCCTGGAAGGACTCACCCAAGGCCTGGAGTCCCGGCTGAACCCTTGACGCAGCTGAGCCCTACCCCGCCAGATGGGCGGCCAGCTCAGCGAGGCCTACGGCCCCAACCCCTGCCGCCATTGGGAAGCCGCGACTGAGGGCAGGCATCAGGCCTAAGGCGAGAGGAGGGGCAGTTTTGCCTACCTCCATGGGCTGGAGCGGGGCCTGAGCGAGTGGAGCAGCCCGGCGGACGAGGAAGCGTTCCGCGATCTGTGAACGCCTTCGACACCTCAACGGTGGAGCGCTCACAACTCTGCTGGTGCCTCCAGAACCGGACTGCACGAGACACCAGATGTGGTGCCCACCTTCCGCGAAGACCAGGTGCAGCCGGGTGGGTGACAGAGTCCGCTCGGTCGCTTCAGCGACCTGTTTCGAAGGGATTGAGCAGTGGCACATCAAACATTTTGAAATCTGCCCCATTACGGGTCACCACGGTGAGGTGGTTCACCTTGGCGATGGCGGCGATCATCGCGTCTTCATAGAGGGTGTTGGATTGGCGATGCATCAGCCGGGCCCAGCAGCGAAAGGCTGATCCATCCATCGGCAAAACGTTGTAGCTGAGGCTCACCAGATCCAGCCAGGATTCCAGCTCGCTGGCTTTGCCTGGGTCTTGCTCACGGGTGAGCTCAATACCTGCCTGGATTTCGCCCAGGGTCACCGTGGCCAGATGCAGGTTGGCGTCGTCGACGCCATCGAGCCAGGCCAATACTGCGCCATGGGGGCGTGGTTTGCGCAACTCTGAAACCACGTTGGTGTCGAGGAGATACACCGCCGCACCTACAGGCTGATCAGCGCACGCCGCCGGGCCTTCCCCCGGGGCGGCACCAGGGCTTCGCTGCGTGCCGAGGGGGCCAGCAAGAGCTCTTTGAGGGAAGGGCGGGCCGCTGCCTCAAGGCGGCGCCACTCCTCAATCGGCACGAGCACGGCGGTTTCCGCCCCACGGCGAGACACCACCTGGGGCCCCTCCCGCACGCAGGCATCGAGGAGCTCACTGAACCGTGCCTTGGCGTGCTGCACCGGCCAGATCGCCATCCCTGCTTCTCCCTGGATAACCAGTCATCTGACTAGATGGTACTTGCTCCTGCTCACGGCAGCCTGGATGTGGTGCTCACCTTCCGCGAGGATGAGGTGGAGCCGGGTGTGGGCTGGCCGTTGTTCGAGAGGAGTTCGGGATCAGCGAGAGCTTCGAGGCGTCTTCGCGTCAATCCGTAAGGACTCCTTACGACAAGGAGGCATCAGGCCTAAGGTGAGAGGAGGGACAGGTTTGCTGTCGATGGACGTCGCCACACTCACTGCCAAGGGGCAGGTCACGGTGCCGAAGGCCGTGCGTGAGGCCCTGGGATTGCGGCAGGGCGACCAGCTCAGTTGGGAGCTGGAGGATGGCTCGGTGCGGGTGCGGGCGGTGACGCCATTGGATCTGGCCTATCTCCATGGGCTGGAGAGGGGCCTGAGCGAGTGGAGCAGCCCGGCGGACGAGGAAGCGTTCCGCGATCTGTGAGCGCCTTCAAGACCTACACGGTGGTCCGGGTGCCGTTCCCATTCACGGAGCGGCAGGCCCAGAAGCAGCGGCCAGCGGTGGTGCTCTCACGGCCCAGCTTTCAGCGAGGCTGTGGCCATCTGCTGCTGGCGATGATCACATCGGCGCGGCAGTCCTCGTGGCCCCTCGATTGGCCCCTTGAAGATCTCCAGGCCGCAGGCCTGCCCCAACCCTGCCTGGTGCGCTTCAAGTTGTTCACCCTTGATGAGCGAGTGGTGTTGGGAGGGCTGGGCGCTCTGGCCGCCGCCGATCGTGCCGGCGTGTCGGCCCAGCTGGGCCATCTGCTGCCCACCGAGACCTGATCCCTCACCCCAACCACTCCTGGGTGAGGCCGTCGATGGCCTGAAACTCCGGGTTGTTGTGCAGCAGGGTGGCGCCGCAGTGGAGAGCAGCCGCGGCGATCCAGGCGTCCGCCAGGGACAGGGCATGGCTGGCCTTGATCTGGGCTGCGCTGATCAGCAGGGGCTCGCTGGCTTCCAGCCAGTCGATCGGCAGCGCCTGCAGCTGCTCGTAGGCCAGTCGGCCGGCCCGTTCACCTTCATCCTTCCACACGCGGGTGAGCACCTCCATCCGGGTGATGAAACAGGCCGTGCAGCGCACAGGGCCCTCCAGGGCCTGCTCCACCCGATCGGCACCGGGCTCGTCATCGCGCAGGGTGAGCAAGGCCGAGGTGTCGAGGCAGAACCGGGTCATCACGCGTCCAGCGCAGCATCAGCCAGCCGATCGGCCAGCTGGCGCTGGGTGGAGCCCCCGAGCTTCCCCTGGCCCCGAAAGGCCTTCACGGGAGAGGCGGCAACAGGAATGACCCGAATCGAGCCGTCGGTCTCCACGACCCACTCCAGCCGCTGGGAGGGGCCGAGCGCGAAGCGCTCGCGGATGGCTGCCGGGATCACGGTCTGACCGCGGGAGGTGATCGTGCTTCTCATCGCCATCGCCTTGAATTACTATTCAGCTTAAGCAGTAATTCGCCAGCGGCCGCCTGCCCCCTCACCGATGCCCGCCACGATCTACCTGCACTGGGCCGCCACCCCCTACAGCTGGGTGCGCTCGGGGCTGTATCACACGATCATCGGTGGCGACGGCACGCTGCACCGCCTGCACGCCTACAGCATCGACCTGCCGGCCCACACCTGGCGGCGCAACAGCAACGCCGTGGCCCTGTCCTGCGCCTGCATGGGCGGCCGCCCCGACCCCTGGACGATCCCGCCCACGGAGGTGCAGCTCGACGCCCTATGCCGCGAGGCGGCCCAGGTGGCCCGCAGCTGGGGCTGGCGCGAGGCCGACATCAGCATCGAGCGGGTGATGACCCACGCCGAAGCGGCCTCGAACCGCGACGGCCGCCGCATGCACGACAACTACGGCCCGGTGATCTGGGGCGGCACCGGTGAGCGCTGGGATTTCCTGCAGCTCAGCAAGGGCGGCCCGCCCACCGGCGGCGATGAGCTGCGCTCGCGCATCCGGCGGTTCATGGCTGCGCCATCAGCTTCAGCGGAGGCTTCTGCGGCGAGCGGGGCCGCAGACAAACCCGTCGCAAGCCCAGCCCCCCTGACCTTCCGCCGCGCCAGCACCATGTCCGCCCGCGGCCAGCAGCTGGCGGTGGAGCTGGATGCCAACGGCAGCTCCTGGGCCCTGGCCGCCGATCTGCTTGCCCTCTACGAGATCCCCTACGAGTGGGACGCCAACCGCCGCCGCATCCTGGTGGGCAGCCTGGATGTGGTGCCCACCTTCCGCGACGACCAGGTGCAGCCCAGCGTGGGCTGGCCCCTGTTCGAGATGACGCTGCAGAACGGCAATGCGCCAGTGATCCTGCGCGGCATCCTGCGCGAGAACCGGGCCTGGTGCCGGGTGCTGGAGTTTGCCGAGGAGTTCGGCATCAGCGTGAGCTTCGAGCCGTTCACGCTGCTGGAGCGGCGTGGGGGATAGCAGGTTGTCGGTGGGGCCGATTTCCGCCAGGCAGCCGCCCTACGGTGAGTCAGGTGTGCCTCCTCGATGGCTTTTCACCGCCGCCACAGCGCGCTGCACGGCACCCAGCGAACCGCTCGCTGACGCGGGCCCTCAGCCTGCTGCTGCAACCCGAGGCCAATCTGCTGCCACTGATCCCTGCTATCTCGATATCGAGGATCAACCACACACCCCTACGGGAGATCTGCGCCATGGTCGCCCCTCTGTGAAGGAGGGTGGTGCTGGAGTGGAGAGGCACTGCCGCCACCCCGGAGCAACCGCCGCTGCAGTGCCCTCCCGGCTGAGCTGCAGCCCTTACCCTGCCGCCAGAACCCAGCAGCGCCTTGAAAACGGATCACTGGTTCTACAGCCTGTTCCAGAGCGCGCCGGAC
Organism: Cyanobium sp.; assembly: GCA_007135755.1. GTDB lineage: Bacteria > Cyanobacteriota > Cyanobacteriia > PCC-6307 > Cyanobiaceae > NIES-981. The sequence continues at coordinate 2,788 of SLIG01000138.1, read as the reverse complement.
CTGATCACGCTGCTGCTGCCGGCGGCAGGCGCGCCCAGCCAGGCTGAGGTGTCAGTGCCCAGCCTCGGTCCAGACGCCCCTGGCGATAGCCCGACCTCGATCCGCTGCTGAACCTGCTCACGCTGCCGGTGCGGCCGGAGGCCGAACTGGGAACGAGCACGCAACAGATTCTGGAACGCCGCCCGGATCTGCTTTCGGCGGTACTGCCTATGCTGGTTGAGCGGTTCCCCCAACTGACGCGCGAGGAGATCATGGTGATTGCCGGCATTCCCTCCAAGGAGCTGCGCCACACCCGTGCAGCGCAGCAGTGGATTGAGGAAGGCCGCCAGGAAGGTGAAGCCCGCGGCAGGGCCCAGGAGGCCGCCACGGTAACCCTGCGCCAGCTCAACCGCCGCTGCGGCCCGTTGAACGAGGCCACCAGCATTCAGATCCGGGCGCTGGCGCTGGAGCAGCTGGAAGCGCTGGCCGAGGCCCTGCTCGATTTCAGCGGCCCCGCCGACCTCGCGGCCTGGCTGGCTGAGCAGACGCCCTGAACGCCCCCCCGTAGTTGCTGCTGGAGCGGCGGGGGGCATGACCCCGCTCGGGCGACCTACGCTGCTGCCATGAAGGCGCCGATGCCACCTGCTGCCGACTGCCGGGCCATCCCCGAGCCGATCGAGCGGCGCCGCTGCATCGGCGGCCAGGTGAGGGATCTGCGGCTGGACTGGCTCGACCGCCTCGCCTTCGGGCCCAGCCGCCGCGAGGATGCCCAGATCCAGATGTGGCTGGGCATCTTTCCGGTGAGCCTGCGGCAACTCGGCCCCGAACGGGGCGTGCTGCTGCAGGGCCAGGTGGAGGCGATCCGCGCCAACCTCAACGGCAGCTACCAGGATCTGCTGGCCGCGATGGTGGCGGATCCGGCGCTGCAGATCTCCCTCAACGGGCCGATCAACCACCGCGGCAAGCCCAACGAAAACCTGGCCCGGGAACTGCTGGAGCTGTTCAGCCTGGGAGAAGGCCACTTCAGCGAGCAGGACGTGATCGAGGCGGCCCGGGCCCTCACCGGCTACCGGCTGGATGAATTCCGCACGCTGGTGCTGGATCCACGCCGCCACGACCCCGGGCCGAAGACCATCCTGGGGCGCACGGCTGCTTTCGATGGCCCCCAACTGGTGGCGTGGCTCTGCCAGCAGCCGGCCACAGCCCTGAACATCACCCGGCGGCTCTGGCTGGAGATCGTGGGGCCGCTGCCCTCCAGCGCGCGGCTGGAGGGGATCGCCAGCGCCTGGCGGGGCAGGAAGCTGGCGTTGCCGTGGCTGATCACCACGCTGGAAACCTCTCCCGAGGCGGTGGCGGCGTCGCGCAGCGCCACGCGCCTGGCATCGCCGATCGCGGTGATGAGCCGCAGCCTGGCCCTGCTCGGCAGCCGCCATCCCGACAGCCTGCACATTGCGCTGCAACATCTGCCGCGCATGGGCCAGGCCCCGTTCGAGCCGCCCTCGGTGAAGGGCTGGCCGGTGAACGAGGGCTGGCTCAACCTGCGCTGGCTGCAGGCGCGCCGCCGGGGCCTGCAGGCTCTGCTCTCCGATTCGGAGGTGTGGGCCTCGAACCAGCTGCCGGATCGGCTGGATCCGGATCTCACGGCGATTGCGCCGCTCACGCTGCGGTTGCCGGCTGAGGCCAGCCGGGAGAATCTGGCCCGGCTGTGGAGCGATCCGGTGTGGCAGCTGCGCTGAGCCCATGCCGATGAAACGTCGCCTGTTTCTGCTCAGTGCCGGCCTGGCCGCCGCTGGCGTGTCGGCTGCCGCCAGCCCCCTGCTGCCCCTGCTCGCGCGCAGGCCCGCCAGGGGCTCCGCGAAGGGCCAGCCGGTGTTGGTGCTGCTGGAGCTCAAGGGAGGAAACGACGGGCTGAACACGGTGATTCCGTACCGCGATCCCGCCTACCGAAGCGCCCGGCCCACCTTGGCGATCAACGATGGCCCGCTGCTGGGGGACGACCTGATGCTGCATCCGGCCCTCTCACCGTTGATGGGGGTGTGGGGGGCGAAGCGGCTGGCCTTCGCCCTGGGGGTGGGCTGGGACAAGCCCAGCCGCAGCCACTTCAGGGCCCAGGACCAGTGGGCCACGGGCACACCAGCGGGCGAGGGTGACGGCTGGTTTGCTGCAGCCGTGGCCCGCGGGCAGGAGCAGCGGAGCCTGGTGGCCCTCGGCCCCTCGGGCTCAGCGGCACTGGAGGGGGCTGGGGCGCTGAGCGTGCAGATGCATCCGCAAGCGCAGCAGGAAGCAGGGCGGGGGCGGCGCAACGATCCGCTCGAGCCCTCCAGGGCGGGAAGCAACCTGATCCTGCGGCGGATGCTGGAGCTGGAAGCGGCGGGAAACCAGGAGGTGCAGCGCCTGTTGCAGTCGCTCGCTGCCTTGCCAAACGGGCTCACGCTGCCCCGCGGCAGTCTGGGCGAGCAGATGGGCCTGGCCTTGCGGTTGATCGGCAGCCCCGATCCACCGGCGGTGATCCAGATCGAACCGGGCGGCTTCGCGGGCTTTGACACCCACGCCCAGCAGTTGGTGCGCCATGGCCGCAGCCTGGCCCAGCTCGGGGAGGCGCTTGCCGCCTTTGATCAGGGCCTGCGGATGATGACCAACCGGCCCCAGGTCAGCCTGCTGGCGGTGAGCGAGTTTGGACGCAGACTGCAGCAGAATGCATCCGGGGGCACAGACCATGGCAGCGCCTCGGTGGCAGTGTTGCTCGGTGATGGAGTGCCTCACCCATTCCTCGGTAGCTATCCATCGCTCACCGATCTGGATGAGCGAG
>SLIG01000097.1 GCA_007135755.1 Cyanobium sp. | reverse complement strand
GAGCGCGAACAGCAGCAGCGCCACGATCCGGGCCGCCGGCGCTTCGATCATGACCAGCAGCGCCAGCGGCGGCACGATGGCCACCCGCAGCAAGGTCAGCCGGTTGGCGAGGGTCAGCTGCATGGTTCAGCCCTGCTCGTGAAAATGGTCGTAGAGGTGGCGGGCCACCTTGGCATTGATCCCCGGCACCTGTTCCAGGTCCTTCAATCCCGCTTCCTGCACCCCGCGCGCCGAGCCGAAGTGCAACAGCAGGGCCTTTTTCCGCTTCGCACCGATCCCCGGCACCGAATCGAGCGGCGAAGCCTGCATCGCCCGGCCGCGCTTGGCCCGATGCGTCGACACGGCAAAGCGATGCGCCTCGTCGCGCAATCTTTGGATGAAATACAGTACAGGATCGCGGCTTTCCAGGGCCAGCGCCGGCAACCCCGGCGCCGCCTCGCCGGCCCAGAGCTGGGGCAGCAGGGCGGGCTGGGCCGTGAGGTCCTCACGGCCGTCGGCGCTGAGGGCCTTGAGGCTGGCCCGGGGGGCGGCGGCGGGAGCGTTGAGGCGGTGTTTGGTGAGCAGCAGCTCCAGATCGGCCGCCTCGCCTCCGTTCACCGGCAGGCTGCGGGCCACATGGCCCTGGGGGGAGAACTGACCCACCGGGTAGCGGTCGATCACCACCTCCACCACCGACTGGTGCTCGGGGTCGAGGTGGGCGGCGTCGGCGGCGGGCAGCTCGACGCTGGTGAGCAGGCGGTCATCAAGCGGGGTGGCCAGCAACCGGTCTGGCTGCTGTTCGATCTGGGCCAGCAGGGAGGGGGTCTGGCGTTCGAGGATGCACTGCACACCGCCTTCCGGGGAACGGCGGCGACCCCCCTCGCGGGTCACCTTCACCAGCACGCGGTCGCCGTTCCAGGCGTGGTTGAGCTGGTGCTCCCGGATGTAGATGTCCTCGCCGCCGTCTTCGCGCAGGGCGAAACAGAAGCCCTTGCTGGAGCAGCGCAACCGGGCGGGGATCAGTTCGGGGTTGTCGGCGCGCTGCAGACCGGCCTCGCTCTCCTGAACCACCGCCAGCTTGAGCAGGGCGTCGAGGGCGATGCGCAGCTGCTGCTTGGCGGTTTTGCTGCTCAGCCCCAGGGTTTTCTCGAGCTTGGCGAGGGGCAAAGCTTCATCGGCGGGAAGCTGGTCGAGCAGGTCGGCGACCGTGAACTTCATGGGGGTTCGAATGGGGTGGCGGTGGCCATCGCCAACCGCCCTGGGGGCACGCGGGGATGGCGGGCGGGAACGCTCGGTCCGGGCTCGGAGCGATGCCCACGACCTGCAGATCCTGCTGGGGGGATTGTATGCAGGCGCCGCTCAGGCCTGTCCGGAGTCGGCCTTGCCGGCGTTCTCGGCTGCGTTGGCGCTGGCGGCCTTGCGGATCAGGCGCACCCCCAGCACCAGAAAGCCAACCGAGGCCGCCAGCTGCAGGGCGTTGGTGGGGATCACCGCTGACAGGGAGCCTCCGGCCGCGGCCCCCAGCAGGCTGGCGAGCACCAGGGCCAGGGAGCTGCCGGCGAACACGGCCAGGGGCCGGCTGGAGGTGCCGCTGATGCTGACGATCGCCAGCTGGGTCTTGTCGCCGAGCTCTGCCAGGAACACGGTGATGAAGGTGGAGGCGAGCAGGCTGAAGTCCATGAATCGCTAAGGGGGCACTCAGGGGCACTGAGGGGGTGGCGGTGCCGGGTGGGTGTCGCTCAGCCCAGCGGCAGGCCCGGGGGAGGAGTGTTCAGCTGCACCACGGCCTGGCGGCCCAGCCAGAGGCTCAGGCCCACCATCAGCAGGCCCGCCAGCCGTTCGAGCTCGTGGGCCGGCAGCAGCCGGGCCAGCCAGCGCCCCAGCAGCACCCCCACCAGGCTGGAGCTGATCAGGGCCAGGGAGGCCCCGATGAACACCACCAGTGGTTGCCCCGACTGGGCCGAGAGCAGCAGGGCCGCCAGCTGGGTCTTGTCCCCCAGTTCGGCCAGGAACACCGTGGTGAAGGTGGTGAGCAGGGCCCCGAGGAAGGCGCCGGTGGCCGGTGCTGCGGGGGCCTCGGCCTGCGGGCCGCCCTCCGTCGGCGGTTCCGGCGATTTTTCGCTGTTCATGGTCGACGAACCGCCCGCAGGAAACGGCGCATCACCTTGCCACGGCCTCCATACTCACTGCGGATCTGCTGGCGGCAGCAGGCGATCGCCAGGTCATCGGCGTCCTGGCCCGCAGCGCCGAACAGGTCCATCAGGTTGCTCACCCGACAGAAATCGGGGCGCCCGTCGTACAGGCGGCAGCGCCTCCCGCCCGTGTCGTAGTGGCGGCACCAGCCGTCCGGGCCCACCATCGCCAGGTACTGCTGGCGCTGCTGGGGGCTGAGGGCGGCCAGGGCGTCCTGGCGCAGCTCTGGATCGAGCCTGCAGCAGGCTCCGCAGCCGGCGATGCAGGTCCAGGTGGGGGTGGGTTTCACGGGCTGGCGTTCAGGCGTGACGAGGGATCACAGAGTGGTTCGGCGGCGGCGGCTGAGCGGCGGTTGAGCCCTAGGGTGGCCGGAGCATTTCGCTTCCCCGCGACGGCACCCATGGGCATCGATTTCAACCTGATCGCCAACTTCGCCGCCCTGGCCCTGATCACCCTTGCTGGTCCTGCGGTGATCTTCATCCTGTTCTACCGGCGCGGGGCTCTCTGAGCGCGTGGTAGATCGGCTCGGCCTGCAGGCGCCGGCCGGCATGGGCGCCCAGGGCTGAACTGAGCACGATCCCCAGCAGCCACTGCTGATCGCCGGCCAGCTTGACGGTGAACACGGCCGTGATCAGGGGCAGCTGGGTGGCACCCGCCAGGGCCCCGGCCATCCCCAGGGCCACGCCGAGCGGTGCCTCGGCCCCAAGCAGCCGTAGCAGGCCGCCGCCGGCCAGCCCGCCCATGGCCAGGGAAGGATCGATCAGCCCCCCGGGAATGCCAGCCGCCAGCACCAGGGCCGGGGCCAGCAGACGGCTCAGCAGCACCGCCAGCCAGGCGCCGATCGCGCCCGCCGCTCCCGCCTCCGGCAGGGGGCCGCGTTGCTCGAGCAACTGCTTCAGCAGCACCTCCCCATCGCCGCCGCTCCAGCCGCCGCTGAGCAGAGCCATCAGCGTCAGCGCCGTGCCCAGGGCCAGCCCCCAGAGCAGCGGCTGGCCTGCCAGCCGCGGGCGCAGCCAGCGCCGCAGGCCCAGCAGGGTGCAGGCGAACAGGCCCCCCAGCAGCCCGGTGAGCGAGCCCACCAGCAGGGCCCAGGCCAGCTGCTGCCACTCCGGCACCTGGGTGCTCACCATGCCCAGGGGGAAGAGGGGGATGCCGCCCAGGTTGCTCACCAGGGCGGCTGCGGCGCACACCAGCAGGGAGGGCCACAGCAGCCGCGGGTGAAAGCGGCGGGTGAGCTCCTCCATCACGAACAGGGCCCCCATCAGAGGGCTGTTGAAGCCCCCCGCCAGGCCGGCTCCGGCCCCCAGTGCCAGCACCAGCTCGGGCTCCAGGCGGGGTGCCAGTGGCGGCAGCCAGCGCCGCAGGGCCGCCGCCACGGCCGCCCCCAGCTGCACCACCGGCCCTTCCCGGCCCATGGGCAGCAAGGCCAGGCTGCCCAGAGTCCACAGTCCCAGCCGCGCTCCGGTGGGGCGGGCCGCCAGGAGGGCCTCGGCGGCCTCAGGGCTGGCCAGGCTGTCCATGGTCTGGGGAATGCCGGAGCCGGCCCCGGCGGCCCATGGCCCCCGCTGCAGCCACAGCAGCCCCGGCAGCACGGCCACAGGAGCCAGGGCCAGCAGCAGGCCGGTGAGGCTCCAGCTGCCGTGGGAGGTTCCAGGGAGCAACCCCAGCAGCTGGTCCTGGATGCCGTCGATCAGGTTGAGGGGCCAGCAGGCCAGGCCTACCAGCAGCCCCAGCAGCAGCAGCCGGGCCAGGTGGGCCAGATCGCGGCCCACGGCCATCACGCGGCCAGCCCGAGGGCGGTGGCGGCGTCCTGCAGCAGGGCGCGCAGGTAAGGGTGCTCCGGGGTGCTGCCGCTGTGCAGTTCCTCACCGGCGGCGTTGCGGACCACCACACCGCTGCCCTGGCGGCGGCACCAGTACAGCCGCTGGCCGCGCTGCAGCGTCACCTCGGCCTCACCGCTCTCCCCGAGGGCGCTGGGCCGCGCACCCACCAGCTCCAGCTGGAGGCGTTCGCGCTCCTGCCAGCGGTCCAGCCGCAGCCGGTAGGCCACATCCAGCCGCCGCGGCAGCTGGGCCTCGCCCCGCCAGCGCCAGCCGATCGCCCGCAGCCGGGCCCCGTCCTGGTCCAGCTCCAGCTGCAGGTGGCCGCCCCGCAGCAGCTTCTGGCTGTGCAGTGTGCAGCCGCTGCTCCAGTACACCGGCTGGGGGTGGCCGATGCCGAACGGTTCCAGCCGTTGCTGCTGGCGCAGAAACTCCCGGTCGATCGCCGCCAGCGACAGCAGGGCCTCCGGCTCCACCGGATGGCTGCCGCCCTGCTCCTGCACCCACCGCTGGGCCTGGTGCTGCAGCCGCTGCTGCAGCTCCTCCAGCCGCTCGGCCCGCACCGTGAAGCCGCCGGCGGCGGGGTGACCGCCGAAGCGCTCCAGCAGGTCGGCGCAGGCCGCCAGGGCCCGATCCACGGCAAATCCCCGCGGCGCCCGCACCGAGGCCCGCAGCCGCCCGTTGCCCTCCCCCGCCAGCAGGGCGCAGGGCCGGTGCAGCCGCTCCACCAGCCGGGCGGCGACGATGCCGATCACGCCGTGGTGCCAGTGGTTCTGGGCCAGCAGCACGAAGTCGGGCCGGGCACTGGCATCGGCCTCCAGCAGGGCCAGGGCCTCGGCCTCGATGGCCTCGCAGAGCTCGCGCCGCTGGCGGTTGAGGCCCTCGCAGTCGCGGGCCAGCTCCAGGGCACGCCCCGCATCCTCGGTGGTCAGCAGCTCCACCACCAGCTGGGGATCCCCCAGGCGCCCCACGGCATTGATCCGGGGCGCGATGCGGAAGCTCACCGCCTCGGCGTCGAGGGGTTGGCCCTCCACGCCCGCCAGGCGCTGCAGGGCCTGCAGCCCGGCCAGGCCGCTCTGGCCCAGCCGCGGCAGGCCGTCGATCAGCCAGCGCCGGTTCACCCCCGCCAGAGGGGCCATGTCGGCGATGGTGCCGATGCAGAACAGGTCGAGGGCCATGCGCAGGCCATCGGCTCGGCCCTGGCGCCGGCACAGGGCCGCTGCAAGCACGTAGGCCAGCCCCACGCCGGCCAGGCCGCGGAACGGCGATCCCTCCGGCGTGCGCTGGGGGTGGAGTAGGGCCAGATGGGGGGGGAGGGGATCGGGAATGGTGTGGTGGTCGGTGAGGATCACCTCCAGCCCCAGCGCGCGGGCGCGCTCCAGGGCCGCGTGGGCCGACACGCCGTTGTCCACCGTCACCAGCAGCCCCACCCCCTGGCCGGCGAGGTCCTCCACCATGGCCGCGTTGAGGCCGTAGCCGTCCTCCATGCGGCTGGGAATGGCGGCCAGCGGAGCCGCCCCCAGGCGCTCCAGCACGCCCACCAGCAGGGCGGTGCTGGTCATCCCGTCGGCGTCGTAGTCGCCGCAGATGGCCACGGCTTCGCCCTGTTGGCAGGCCTGCTCCAGGCGTGCCGCCGCCGCCGCCAGATCGGCGAAGTGCAGCAAGGGATCGGGGGCCTGGGGGGGCTGCAGCAGGGCCGCCACCGCCTCGGCGCTGGCATGGCCCCGGCGCACCAGCAGGGCCAGCAGGGCGTCGGGCAGCGGCTCGCTGCCGGCTGGATTGAGCTGCCGCAGGGCCTCCGGCTCGGCCAGCGCCCCCAGGGCGGCGGGCAGCTGCCAGCGCTGCTCGTGGAGGGCGGGGAGCAACGGCGGCGCAGCGGTTCGCAGGCCATTGTGCGGCGGCAGGGCCGGGCCGGCAGGGGGCGGGGCCGGAGTGGCAGGGGGAGTCTCGCGGGCTGAGCCTGGCGGGAACCCGCCGGAGCCCTGCCTAGGGTGAGACGCTGCCGCCTGCGCTGCTGCCGATGGTCCTGCGGGCCCTGCTCTGGGACGTGGACGGCACCCTGGCGGAGACCGAGCGCGACGGCCACCGCCGCGCCTTCAACCGCGCCTTCGCCGATCAGGGCGTGCCACTGCACTGGGACGGGCAGGCCTACGGGGCCTGGCTGGCGATCGCCGGTGGCCGCGAGCGCATCGCCGCCGCCCTGCGCCAGCTGGAGGGCCGTGAGCCGCAGCCGGAGCGGCTGGAGGCACTGCAGGCCTGCAAGCAGCGCCAGTACGCGGCCCTGATGGCGGCCGGTGCCCTGGAGCTGCGGCCGGGTGTGGCGGCGCTGATCCAGGAGGCGGCGGCCGCCGGGGTGCGCCAGGCGATCGTCACCACCAGCGGCCGCACGGCGGTGCGGGCCCTGGCCCAGCGGCTGCTGGGGGAGCTGGCGGAGGCCATCGAGCTCTGGGTGTGCGGCGACGACGTGCGCCGCAAGAAGCCCGATCCCGAGGCCTACACCCTCGCCCTGCAGCGTCTGGGACTGGGCTGCGGCGAGGCCCTGGCGATCGAGGACTCCCCCGCCGGGCTGGCGGCGGCGCTGGCGGCGGGGGTGCCCTGTGTGGTCACCCTCAGCCACTACGGCCGCGCCGAGCCGCTGGAGCGCTTCGCGGCGGCGCGGGCGCTGCTCACGGGCCTGGGGCCGGCCGACCGCGTGCTCCGCGGTCCGGCTTGCCCCCAGGGCCGAATCACGCTCTCCTATCTGCAGGCCCTGCTCTGAGACCCACGACCCTGCAGCGCACCCGTTTCCAGCGCCTGAGCTCCGCCCTGGCCGATCTGCTCGCCGGTCAGCTGCGCGGCAGCTGGCGCCACCGCAGTGCCGTGCTGCTGGCCCTGCTGGTGGGCTTCTACCTGGGCGGCAACCTCACGGCCTACGTGCTGCCCCTGTTTCCCGGTGGCCGGCCGCTGATGGTGCTGGCCCTGGTGCTGCTGCTGGAGCTGGTGGTGCGCCTGCGGGGTCGGCTGGTGGAGGAGCAGCCCGGCCTGGGCTGGCGGGTGGTTGACAACCTGCGCATCGGCCTGGTGTACGCGGTGGTGCTCGAGGCCTACAAGCTCGGCACCTGATGGCTGGGGATCCGGCACTGCTGCAGGAGTTCGGCCTGCCCCTGCTGGCGCGCCTGCAGAAGCTGGCGGAGCAGGGGCGGCGGCCCGCCATCGGCCTGAACGCGCCGGTGGGCGCGGGCAAGAGCAGCCTCTGCCGCCTGCTCGCCGGGCTGGCCCCGGAGCGGGGGCTGCGCCTGGCGGTGGCCTCGATCGACGACTTCTACCTGCCCTGGCCGGAGCGCCTGCGGGCCCTGGCGGGCAATCCCTTCGGGGTCACGCGGGTGCCGCCGGGCAGCCACGACCCGGACCTGCTGCGCCGCTGCCTGGCCCACTGGCGCGGCGGCGGGGAGCTGCGTCTGCCTCGCTTCGACAAGACCCTGCGCAACGGCGAGGGGGACCGCTGCGGGGAGCAGCTGCTGCAGGCCGACGCCCTGCTGCTGGAGGGCTGGCTGGTGGGTTGCCGGGCCCTGGGGCCGGCCCTGGATGGCCTGGATCTCGACGCCCTGATGGCCGGCGCCGGACCCCGTACCCTCACCCCTGAGGAGCGGGCCTGGCTGCCGCGCTGGGACCGGGAACTGCAGGCCTACGGGCCTGCCTGGGCGCACCTGGACGCGCTGTGGGTGCTGCGGCCGCTGCGCTGGACCCTGCCGTGGCGCTGGCGGTTTCAGGCGGAGGCCCGGCAGCGCCGCTCCGGCGGGGCGGCCCTGTCAGCTGAGGCTCTGGACCGGCTGGTGCGGGCCAGCCTGTGCAGCCTGCCGCCGGAGCTCTATGCCCCCGAGCTGGATGGCCACGGATTGCGCGCACCAGAAGCAGATGCACCAGGGCAGGACCGCTGCTCAGGTGTGCCCGTGGCTGCCATTGGCGTGCTCGACGGCCGCCGCCGGCTGCGGGGGCTGAAGAGCAGCGCCGGGGATCACTCCTCGGCGTCCTCGTCGCTGTCGATCGGATAGACGAAGCCCTGGGCGCGGCCGCTGAGAACCGCCTTGCCGAGGGACATGGCCCGCTGGGCCGCCACCGCAGCCTTGCCCTTCCAGGTGGCGTGGCGCTGGTTGCGCTTGCCCTTGGACGTTTTCTTCTTGGGTACAGCCATCCCCGTGCTCGCGTTCGGCCAAACAACGATCTTCCTCTGCGAACTGGCCCTGCGTCAAATCGCTAGGCTCCCCGGCAGCGACGGATCGCCGTGAGCGCCAGCCCCACCACCGCCGCTGCTGCCCTGCCGGCAGCCTCCCAGGCTGACCCCCAGGAGCAGCCCTCGCCCAGGGGGCGCGGCAGCCTGACGGGGCGCGGCGGTGATCCGCCCTCCTACAGCCAGCTGCTCACCGACATCCGTGAGGGACGGGTGAAGGATCTGGAGCTCTCGCCGCGCCAGCAGGAGGTGCGCGTGGAGTTCGACGACGGCCGTGAGTTGCGCGTGCCGGTGTTCGCCAACGACCAGCAGCTGCTGCGCACCGCTGAGCAGGCCGGGGTGCCCCTGTCGGTCCGCGACGACCGCGCCGATGCGGCCTCCGCGGCCCTGGTGTCCAACGGCCTGCTGGTGCTGCTGCTGCTGGGCGGCCTCGCCCTGCTGCTCAAGCGCTCGGCCAAGGTGGCCAACAAGGCCCTGGGATTCGGGGCCAGCAAGCCACGCCTGCAGCCGGAGGGCGGCGTGAGCGTGCGCTTCGAGGATGTGGCCGGCATCGCCGAGGCCAAGGAGGAGCTGCAGGAGGTGGTCACCTTTCTGAAGGCACCCGAGCGCTACACCGCCATCGGCGCCCGGATTCCCAAAGGGGTGCTGCTGATCGGCCCCCCGGGCACCGGCAAGACCCTGCTGGCCAGGGCCATCGCCGGCGAGGCCGGCGTGCCCTTCTTCTCCATGGCGGCCTCCGAATTCGTGGAGATGTTCGTGGGCGTGGGAGCCAGCCGGGTGCGCGACCTGTTCCGCAAGGCCAAGGAGAAGGCGCCCTGCATCATCTTCATCGACGAGGTGGATGCGGTGGGCCGCCAGCGCGGTGCCGGCATCGGCGGCGGCAACGACGAGCGCGAGCAGACCCTCAACCAGCTGCTCACCGAGATGGACGGCTTCGCCGACAACTCCGGCGTGATCCTGCTGGCGGCCACCAACCGCCCCGACGTGCTCGATGCGGCCCTCACCCGCCCTGGCCGCTTCGACCGCCGCATCACCGTGGATCTGCCGGACCGCCGTGGCCGCGAGGAGATCCTGGCGGTGCATGCCCGCAGCCGCCCGCTGGCCGAGGGGGTGTCGCTGGCGGCCTGGGCCAGCCGCACGCCCGGTTTCTCCGGGGCCGATCTCTCCAACCTCCTCAACGAGGCGGCGATCCTCACCGCCCGCCGGCGCCAGAGCACCATCGATGACACCGCCCTGGGCGATGCCCTCGAGCGCATCACCATGGGCCTGACGGCCGCTCCGCTGCAGGATTCGGCCAAGAAGCGCCTGATCGCCTACCACGAGGTGGGCCATGCCCTGCTCACCACCCTGGTGCCCCACGCCGACCGGCTCGACAAGGTCACGCTGCTGCCCCGCTCCGGCGGCATCGGCGGCTTCGCCCGCACCATGCCGGATGAGGACGTGCTCGACTCCGGCCTGATCAGCAAGGCCTACCTGCTGGCGCGGATGGTGGTGGCCATGGGCGGCAGGGCCGCCGAACTGGTGGTGTTCGGACCGGACGAGGTGACCCAGGGCGCCTCCAGCGACCTGGAGCTGGTGGGCCGCATCGGCCGCGAGATGGTCACCCGCTACGGCTTCTCACCCCTGGGGCCGGTGGCTCTCGAAGGCGACGGTCCGGAGGTGTTCCTGGGCCGCGACTGGCTGCGCTCCCAGCCCCACTACTCCGAGGACACCGGCAGCCGCATCGACCGCCAGGTGCGTGACCTGGCCCGCCACGCTCTGGAGCGGGCCACCGCCCTGCTGGAGCCCCGCCGCGATCTGATGGATGTGCTGGTGGAGTGCCTGATCACCGAGGAGACGATCGATGGCGACCGCTTTCGCTCGATCGTGGAGGCCGATGAGCAGCGCCGCTCAGCCGCGGGGAGCGCCGCTGAAACGGATGTCGAGGCTGCGCAGGTAGGTGTGCAGGCCGGCGTCCTGAATCGGTAGCAGCCGGGCCATCCGCCCGCTCTCGTTGACGTGGGCATGCCAGTGCCCCGGCGGGGTGATGAAGGCACCGCCGCTCTGCCAGTCGATGCGCTCGGGGTTGCGGATCCGGCCCTGAGCGTCGAGCTCCGTGCCCACCAGGGTGTAGCAGCCGGGATCGCAGTCGATGATCAGGTCGAGGGCCACCGACTGGTGCCGGTGGGGGGGCTGCACGGCCCCGGCCGGCACCACGCCGAGCATGGCCCAGAGGGTGTGGGTCACGGTGCGGCTGGCGGGCAGGTCGGCGTTGGCCAGCAGCAGGGAGAGACGGTTGCTGTGGGCGGCGCTGGGGTCGGCCAGCAGCTGTTGCAGTTCCGTCTCCAGCAGGGCGGCCGGGTAGTGGGTGGCCTCGAACCGCGCCGCGGTGGCCTCCACCCCCAGGTGCTGCAGCAGGGGGCCGTCGTGCACCCAGTAGAGAACGCTGGTGCTGAGGGCCTCCAGCAGGGGCGCATCGCCGCAGGGCAGAGCGATCAGGTCGCCCTGGCTCCAGCCCAGCTCGCGACCGCTCCAGCGCAGGCTGCCGGACCCCTCGAGCACATAGAACAACGAGCTGGTGGCCTGGCAGGCGGCCTTGAGCCCCTCACCGGCCAGGATGCGCAGGAAATGGGCGGCCAGGGCCGGGCTGGTGGCGGGTCCCGGGCAGCCCAGCTCGGCGCTGAGGTCGAGGGGGATCACGGCGCTGGGACCGCTGGCGTGCAGCTGGGGCTGCCAGTGCCGGTAGCCGATCGGCTCGGTGAGACCGGAGCGCACCGGGTTGGCCGCCTGGCGGTAGTCGAACAGGCGGGCCTTGGCTTGCCAGGGGCTGGTGCTTGGGGAGATCGGGGCCTGGGTCATGGCGGAGGGGCCGGCGCGCCCGGCGCGGGATCGGGACTGGCGGAACGGGACTGCAGGCTATTGAGCGCCAGGTGGGGCTGGGGCGTTGCTGCCCTTGCTACCGATGGCCGTTCAGCCGCCGGCCACGGCGGGCACGATCGACACCTCATCGCCATCGCTGAGGTTGGTGCTCTCGTTGTCGAGGAAGCGGATGTCCTCGCTGTTCACGTAGATGTTCAGGAAGCGGCGCAGCTTGCCGCTGTCGTCGCAGAGGCGGGCGCGGATGCCGGGGAACTTTCCCTCCAGGGCCTCCACCAGGGCGGCCACGCTGGCGGCCTCCAGCTCCACGCTGGCTTCGTTGTTGGTGAACTTCTGCAGGGGGGTGGGGATCAGAACCTGAACGGCCATGGGGGCAGGTGGAAGGGCTTGGGAGGGATGGGCTGGGGGATCAGGCGTTGGCGGCGGCGCTGGCTGCAGCGGCGGCGTGCTTGGCCTGGGCCTGTTGCCAGGCGGCCTTGAAGCTGTCGAGCTGGGCCTCGATGGTGTAAGGCGCTCCGATGGCATCGGCCACGGCCTCGGTGGTCTTGAGGCCGTTGCCGGTGATGTAGGCCACCGTGCGCTCCTCGGGGTTGATCTTGCCCTGCTCCACCAGCTTCTTGAGCACCGCGATCGTGGTGCCGCCGGCGGTTTCGGTGAACACGCCCTCGGTTTCAGCCAGCAGCTTGATGCCGTCGATGATCTCGGCGTCGCTCACCGCAGCGATGCTGCCCTTGGTGGCGTTGGCGATGTCGATGGCATAGGGGCCGTCGGCCGGGTTGCCGATGGCGATCGACTTGGCGATCGTGTTGGGCTTCACCGGGGTGATGAAGTCGCGGCCCTCGGCGAAGGCCTGGGCGATCGGGCTGCAGCCCTCGGCCTGGGCGCCGCTGAAGCGCACCGCCTTCTCCTCCACCAGGCCGCACTTGATGAACTCGTCGAAGCCCTTGCGGATCTTGGTGAACAGGGATCCGGAGGCCAGGGGCGCCACGATGTGGTCGGGCAGTTGCCAGCCCAGCTGCTCGATCACCTCGTAGCCCAGGGTCTTGGAACCCTCGGAGTAGTAGGGGCGCAGGTTGATGTTCACGAAGCCCCAGCCGTAGGTGTTGGCCACCTCCGAGCAGAGGCGGTTCACCTGGTCGTAGTTGCCCTTCACCGCCATCAGGGTGGGGTTGTAGATCAGGGTGCCCAGCACCTTGCCCAGCTCCAGGTCGCTGGGGATGAACACGCAGCAGTCGAGGCCGGCGTGGGCGGCGATGGCGGCGGTGGAGTTGGCCAGGTTGCCGGTGGAGGCGCAGCTCACCGTGGTGAAGCCCAGCTCTCGGGCGCGGGTGAGGGCCACACTCACCACCCGGTCTTTAAAGGAGAGCGTCGGCATGTTGACGCCGTCGTTCTTGATGTAGAGGCTCTTGAGCCCCAGGCGCCGGGCCAGGTTGTTGGCCTTGAGCAGCGGTGTGAAACCGGTGCCCACATCGATCGGGTCGCCCTCGATGGGCAGGAACTCGCGGTAGCGCCAGATCGAGGCGGGCCCGGCCTCGATCGTGGCGCGGCTCACCCGGCTCCTGATCGCCTCGTAGTCGTAGACCACCTCCAGCGGGCCGAAGCAGACGTCTTCACAGACGTGGCGGGCACCGGGGGCGTAGGGCTCCCCGCACTCCTTGCAGCGCAGGCCGGTGAAGGTGGGGCCGGAGAGGGCGGAGCGGGACAGGGTGGCCGTCACGGAGAACCCAGGCGAGATGCCGCAGGCTAACAGCGCTGAACCGGCGGCCCAGTAAAAGCCGAGTCTGGAGATCGGGATTGGTTCGGAGTCGCCCCATGGGCTGGCCCTGCGTAAGGTCGGACTGTGAGGTCTGCTCCGATGCGGAGGCAACTGCGGCGCCTTCCCAAGCCGTTGCTCGCGGCCGCCTTGGGCCTGGTGCTGCTGCTGGTGCTGGCGGCCGCCCTGGTGGTTGCGGCCCGGGGCTGGCTGGAGTGGCAGTGGTTTGCCCAGTTCGACTGGGGTGCGGTGCAGCTGCGCCGCTGGCTGCTGCAGGGTCTGGGCCTGGTGCTGGGTCTGGCCCTGACCCTGGCGCTGCAGCGCTGGCTGTGCTGGCTGTGGGACCTCCCGGCTGCCGCGGCTGGCGAGCGCACCCGCTTTGCCCTGGCGCCGGGGCCCTACCTTCTGGTGCTGGCGGTGCTGGGTCTGGCCCAGCTGCTGCCGGTGCTGCTGTTGCTGCGGCTGGCACAGCGGCTGCTGCTCAATCCCTTTGATCCGCGCCGGCTGCATGGGCTGGTGGCGTTGGCGGATCTGTCCTGGCCGCCGTTGCTGCTGCTGGCGGTGCCGCTGCTGCTGGCCCTGCTGCGCTGGCCGCTGGCGGTGCCGCGGCTGCTGGCGGCCCTGGCCGCCGCCGCCGCCGCCGTGGCCCTGGCCCGGGGCTGGGGCCTGTGGAGTCTGGCCCTGCTGGCTCCTGACAGTGGCCTGCGCGAACCCATCCTCGGAGCCGATGTGAGCTTCGCCCTGGCGCGTTTCCCCGCCCTGGCCTTCGGTCTCACCCTGGCCCTGGCCCTGGGCACGGCCCACAGCGCCGCTGGCCTCTGGGGGCTGATGGCGCGTGCTCCCCAGCTGAGCGACGGCCGTTTCGCCGGCTTCAGCGCCGCCCAGCTGCGTGCCCTGCGCCAGCCCTGGGGACTGTTCGCCCTTGCCCTGGCCGGTGGCTTCTGGCTGGGTCGCCACCAGCTGCTGCTCAGCACCGTGGGCAGCGTGCCCGGGGCCGGCTGGGTGGACGTGCATGTGTCGCTGCCGCTGCGCACGGCCGCCGGGCTGCTGGCGCTGGTCACGGCCCTGCTGCTGCTGCTGCCCCTGCCCCGGCGGGGCTGGCGCGGCCGCACCTTTGCGGCCAGCGGCGTGCTGCTGGTGCTGGTGCTGGCCCTGGAGGCCGTGCTGCTGCCCACCCTGCAGCTGCTGGTGGTGAACCCCCGCGAGCTGGAGCGCGAAACCCCCTACCTGGCCCGCTCCATCGAGGCCACCCGGGCGGCCTTCCAGCTCGATCGCATCAGCACCCGCAACGTCAACCCCAACGACCGCATCACCCGCGCCGACCTGGAGCGAAGCGAGGCGACGATCCGCAACATCCGCCTCTGGGACAGCCAGCCGCTGCTGGCCACCAACCGGCAGCTGCAGCAGCTGCGCGTGTTCTACCGCTTCTCCGAGCCCACGGTGGACCGCTATGCGATCGCCTCAGGCGACGGCCCACCCCAGCAGCAGCAGGTGATCATCACCGCCCGGGAGGTGGACATCTCCGGGCTGCAGCAGGCCGCCCGCACCTGGCTGAACCGCCACCTGGTGTTCACCCACGGCCAGGGCTTCACCGTCACCCCGGTGAACACCAGCACCCCCGATGGCCTGCCGGAGTTCTTCATCAGCGACCTAGGGGCCAACAGCCGCATCAGCGGCAGCCCCGACCTCAACATCAGCCGGGAGCAGGTGAAGGCGGCGATTCCGGTGGGCGAACCCAGCCTCTACTTCGGCACCCTGCCGATTCCCTATGGCCTGGCTCCCACCCAGGTGCGGGAATTCAACTTCCCCGAAGGCGACGAGAACTTCTACACCCACTACAGCGGCCGGGCCGGGGTGCCCCTGCGCAGCCGCGCCGCCCGGCTGGCGGCGGCGCTCTACCTCCAGGAGCCGCGGCTGCTGGTGAACGGGGCCCTCACCCCCGACACCCGCCTGCTGCTGCGCCGGGAGGTGCGCGAGCGGGTGCGGCGGCTGGTGCCCTTCGTGGCCTTCGAGGCCGAGCCCTACCTGGCCTCGGTGCGTCTCGGAGCCGATACCGGCCCGTTCCAGGCCGGGCAGCACCAGTTCTGGATCGTGGACGGGTTCACGATCAGCCGCACCTATCCCTACAGCGCCCCGGTGCCGGGCCGGCCGGACGTGCGCTATCTGCGCAATTCCGTGAAGGCGGTGGTGGATGCCTACGACGGCCGGGTGGCGCTGTACGTGGCTGAGCCGGAGGATCCCCTGATCACCGGCTGGCAGCGCCTGTTTCCGGAGCTGTTCCAGCCCCTGGAGACGATGCCGCCGGCGCTGCTGGCCCACATCCGCTATCCGATTCCCCAGTTCGAGCTGCAGACCGCCCAGCTGCTCCGCTACCACGTCACCGATCCGGCGGTGTTCTACAGCGGCGACGACGTGTGGCAGATCCCCAAGGAGATCTACGGGGCCGAGCTGATCCCGATGGATCCGTATCACATCAGCGGCCAGCTGGCGCCGGAGCTGCCGCCGGAGTTTCTGCTGCTGCAGCCGCTCACCCCCCTGGCCCGGCCCAACCTGGTGGCCTGGCTGGCGGCCCGCAGCGACGGCGCCAATTACGGCAAGCTCGAGGTGCTGCGCTTCCCCAGCCAGACACCGATCCTGGGCCCCGAGCAGATTACCGCCCTGATCAACCAGAACCCGATGATCAGCCAGCAGTTCGGGCTCTGGAGCCGCTCCGGCGCCGAGGTGGTGCAGGGCAACCTGCTGGTGATGCCGGTGGGCGAGGCGCTGCTCTACGTGGAGCCTGTGTACCTCAAGGCCCGCCAGGGCGGCCTGCCCACGCTCACGCGGGTGGTGGTGAGCGACGGCACCCGCATCGCCATGGAGGCCACCCTGACCCAGGCGATCGACGCCCTGCTCGACCCGCAGCGCTCGATCGAAGCCACCGAGGCCCTGGTGGCGCCGGTGGAGGCACCCTGAAGTCCAGCCTCAAGAGGGCGACAACAAGGCAATGAAAAGAGGGGCCTAAGCCCCCCTGGATGCTGAGCGTGTTGCCGAACCAGGCCCGTGCAGGGCCCGGTGAGGATCAGGCCGCCACGGCGGTCTTGGGATCGAGCTGACCCTTGGCGTAGAGACCGGCGTAGTAGTTGATCGTCTGCTGCTTGATCTTGCTGGCGTTGCCGGCGCACCAGAACTGCTGGTAGCGGTCGAGGCACACCTTCTTCATGTAGGCCCGGGCGGGCTTGTTGAAGTGGCGGGGGTCGAAGTTGGCGGGATCCTTGGCGGCCGCCTCGCGCACCGCGGCGGTGAAGGCCAGGCGGTTGTCGGTGTCGATGTTCACCTTGCGCACGCCGTTGCGGATGCCTTCCTGGATCTCCTCCACGGGCACGCCGTAGGTCTCGGGGATGGCACCGCCGTGCTGGTTGATCATGTCCAGCCACTCCTGGGGCACCGAGGAGGAGCCGTGCATCACCAGGTGGGTGTTGGGCAGGGCCTTGTGGATCTCGGCGATGCGGCTGATGGCCAGCACCTCGCCGGTGGGCTTGCGGGTGAACTTGTAGGCGCCGTGGCTGGTGCCGATGGCGATCGCCAGGGCGTCCACCTTGGTCTTGGCCACGAAGTCGGCGGCTTCGGCGGGGTCGGTGAGCAGCATGTCGCGGGAGAGCTCACCCTCGAAGCCGTGGCCGTCCTCGGCGTCACCCTTGCCCGTTTCCAGCGAACCCAGGCAGCCCAGCTCGCCCTCCACGCTCACGCCCACGCTGTGGGCCACATCCACCACTTCCTTGGTGACGGCCACGTTGTAGTCGTAGCTGGCGGGGGTCTTGGCGTCGGCCTCCAGGGAGCCGTCCATCATCACCGAGGTGAAGCCGTTGGTGATCGCCGAGTAGCAGGTGGCGGGGCTGTTGCCATGGTCCTGGTGCATCACCACCGGGATATGGGGATAGGTTTCGGTGGCGGCGATGATCAGGTGGCGCAGAAAGATCTCACCGGCGTAGCTGCGGGCACCGCGGGAGGCCTGCAGGATCACCGGAGAGTCGGTTTCGTTGGCCGCCTCCATGATCGACTGCACCTGCTCCAGGTTGTTGACGTTGAAGGCAGGAATCCCATAGCCGTTTTCAGCGGCATGGTCCAGCAGCAGCCGAAGCGGAACGAGCGCCATGGAAAACCTCTCAGATATGGGGTTGAACTGGGACGGAGTCTAGGTGATGCCTAACGCAACATTCCGGTCACCCTGAGCCTGGTGGCCCTCAGCCCCGGGCCCGGTCGCAGCAGCGCTGGCTGGCCACCCCTTCACTGAGTCCCGGCACCATCGGCCGGCCCTGGCGCACCGCCTCGCTCCACCAGCCGTGCAGGCGCTCCACCGGGGCGATGCGGCCGTCCTCCCAGGTGCGCGCAAAGGCCCAGCGGGGATCGGGTTCCACCCGCCGCAGGGGCTCGTTGCCCCGGGCCAGCCAGAGGTTGAAGCCGTGCACATAGTCGGCCTGGTTGTCGGAGCCGAGCACAGCCGTGCCCTCCCGCCCGTAGATCTCCAGCCAGCAGCCCCGTCCCCGCCGGGTCACCGAGGCCAGGTTCACCTGGGCCGGCAGCGGCCGGCCTGAGGTGCCCTCGAGGGTCAGCTGCACCAGGGCGATGTCCTCGGCGTCCACCTCGCCCATGCCGCTGCCATCGGGCAGGGGCCGCTCGCCGATGGCGGTGCTGAGCTGGGCCCGCAGCTCCAGGGTGGGGCCCACCAGCCAGTGCAGCAGGTCGAAGGCGTGGGTGCCGAGGGCGCCGAGCACGCCACCGCCGGCGGCGGCCTGGGAATACCAGCTCCAGGGCCGGGAGGCGTCGGCGCGGCTGCCCATCAGCCAGTCCAGCTTCACCAGCACCAGCTCCCCCAGCTCCCCGCCGGCCAGCAGGGCCTGCAGCTGCTGGAACAGGGGCACCGCCCGGTATTCGAAGTCCACGGCCACGCTGAGGCCGCGGGCCAGGGCCAGCCGCTGCAGCTCCTCGGCCTGCTCGGCGTGGAGGGCCACGGGCTTCTCCAGCAGCAGATGCTTGCCCGCCTCCAGGGCCCGCAGAGCCAGCGCGAAGCGGGGTTCGGGGGGGGTGGCGATCACCACCGCCTCCACCGCCGGATCAGCCAGCAGGGCATCGAAATCGCTGTGGCCGGACAGGCCCGCCTGATGGCAGGCCGCTTCCAGGCGCTCGGTCCGCGGATGCCAGAGGGCCACCGGTTCGGTGCCGGCGCAGGCCCGCAGCGCCGGCAGATGCACTTTTTCGCCGAAGCCCAGGCCGGCGATCGCCACCTGCAGGGGCCTGGCGCCGGGAGCACTGCTGCTGGACATGGACGGCTGGGGACGCTTCAGCCAGCCTGCAACAGCGGCGCCGCCGCCTCACAGCTCTCCTCGATCACGGCCATCAGCAGGGCGTCACCCTCGGCGGGCTGCCACTCGGAGCGGAAGCGGGGCACCCCGTTCACCGAGGTGTCGCGGTAGAGGTTCTGGCCGCAGTCGATCTCCATCACGTAGAGGTCGCCCAGCCGGGGGCGCTCATCCTCCTCGCCGCTGGCGCTCTGGAAGCGGCTGAGCACGCTGAGGTTGCCGCTGCGGCTGAGGCGCAGGCTGCCGGCATCCCACCACTGGCGGCCTTCAGCGCTGGCGGGCACCTCGTGCCAGTCCACCGGGGCGGCGAGCACGGCCGCCGGTGCCAGGCTGCCGCCGCACCAGGCGATGGGGCTGAGCAGCACCGCCGCGGCCAGGGCCAGGCCCGCCAGCCAGCGCAGAGGGGACATCGCGCTGGGGTTGATCGCCTCGGGGCGGCTCAGGGTTTGTCGGGTCACGGCTGGCGGAGGTGGGGGCGGTGGCAGACCGGCTGGCGACGCACTCAGGCCGGCACCAGCTCGCGGCAGCCGTGGACGCGCAGCAGGCTGGCGAGGGTGGCGCGCAGGGTGGTGCGGTCCACGATCGCGTCCACAAAGCCGTGGTCGCGCAGGTATTCGGCGGTCTGGAAGCCCTCGGGCAGCTTCTCGCGCAGGGTCTGCTCGATCACGCGGCGGCCGGCGAAGCCGATCAGGGCCTTGGGTTCGGCCAGGATCAGATCGCCGAGCATGGCGAAGCTGGCCGTCACCCCGCCGGTGGTGGGGTGGGTGAGCAGGGGGATGTAGAGCAGCTCGGCCTGGCGGTGGCGCTGCAGGGCCCCGGAGATCTTGGCCATCTGCATCAGGCTCAGCATCCCCTCCTGCATGCGGGCGCCGCCGGAGGCGCACACGATCAGCACGGGCATGCGCCGGCTGGTGGCCTCCTCGATCAGCCGGGTGAGCTTCTCGCCCACCACCGAGCCCATCGAGCCGCCCATGAAGCGGAAGTCCATCACCCCCAGGGCCAGGGGCAGGCCGCTGGTGCGGCAGAGGCCGGTCACCACCGCGTCCCGCAGGCCGGTGCTGTGCTGGCTGTCGCGGATGCGGTCGGCGTAGCTGCGGCGGTCCTTGAAGGCGAGCGGGTCGGTGGGGGCCAGCTCGGCATCCAGGGGTTCGAAGCTGCCGGGGTCGGCGATCAGGCGGATGCGCTCGTCGCTGTGGATGCGGTGGTGGTAGCCGCAGCCCTTGCAGACGCTGGCGTTGGCCACCAGATCCTTGCGGTACACCACCAGGCCGCAGTCGGGGCACTTGCTCCACAGGCCGCCCCCCTCCTCCGGTTCCTGGGGGTTGCGCACGGCGGGTGCGTTCTTGCGGCGGTCGGCAAACCAGTCGAACAGCGACATGGGCAGGGCGCCGCCGGGGCGCCGGGCACGGGATGGCTCCATTAAAGAGCCGGGGGGAGTGCGGCCCCCAGCTGGATGGTGTGGGGACCGCTGGCGTGTGGTCCGCCGGCCTCAGACCGGCAGCAGCAGGAGCCCCCCCAGCCAGCTGAGCCAGCGATCCCGCCCCAGCAGCCACACGGCGGCGGCGCCGGCGGCCAGGAAGGGGCCGAAGGGGAAGGGCTGCTGCTTGCCCAGGCGGCCGCTGAGGCGGCCGAGGCTGCCCACCAGGGCACCGCTGAACACCGCCAGCACCACCGTGAGCCCCAGGCCCGTGAGCCCCAGCCAGGCCCCGAGCAGGGCAGCCAGCTTGGCGTCTCCGAGGCCGAGGGCGGGTGTGCCCAGCAGCCGCTCCCCCAGGGCGCTCACCGCCTCGAATCCCACCAGGCCCACGCCCGCGGCCAGCAGATGGTGGAACAGCAGCTCCCGGCCCACGGCCGCCCCCTGGCCCCAGCCCAGTACGGCCGTGCAGGCCAGGCCCAGCAGCAGGCCGCCGCGGCAGAGCGATTCCGGCAGCCAGAGGCGGTCGAGGTCGATCAGGGTGAGGGGGATCAGCCAGCTCAGCAGCAGCCAGCCGGCCAGCACCAGCAGCAACGGCTGGGGCTCCGCTCCCATGGTTCCGGGCCGGGCCGCCAGGGCCGCCACCCATAGCCCCGCCGTCAGCAGTTCCACCAAGGGGTAGCGCGGGGCGATGGCGGCGCCGCAGTGGCGGCAGCGGCCGCGCAACCACAGCCAGCCCAGCACCGGCAGGTTTTCGAACCAGGCCAGGGGAGTGCCGCAGCGGGGGCAGTGGCTGCCGGGGTGCAGCAGCGACTCCTGGCGCGGCAGCCGCCAGGCCACCACGTTCAGAAAGCTGCCCACGCAGGCCCCCAGCAGGGCCGCCAGCCAGGGCAGGGCGGGAATGGCGGCGGGGGAGGCCAGCACGGCGGCGTCAGCGGCTGCGCGGCATGCGCAGGCGTGAACCGCTCCGGGCCGCCGGCCGGCCGTGCAACAGCTCCACAGGCACGAACTGCTCGTCGGGCAGCAGCACCGGCGGCTCGAACACCACCCGGCCGCGGGCGCCCTGCAGCACCACGCCGCAGGGTTCGGCTCCGGATGGACAGCCCTCCTGATAGCGGTAGATCACGCGGCGGGCCTGCTGGAACAGCTGCTGGCTGTTGATGCGGTCGAGGCGCAGGACGGGAGCTGACGCCGATGCCGCTCCCGCGATCGGGAATGAAGGCAGGTCTGGCGAGGGCGGCTCTGGCGAGGGCAGCTCTGGCGCGGGCTGGGGAGGGGTGTTGGTGATGGCCTCACCGACTCCGGTTCGCGCCCCAGAGTAGGGCTGACGCGCACGGATGGCCGATACGCTGAGCAAATCAGTGCAGCTTCTTTTTCTCCTCGATCATGCGGTGAATGATCGGAGTGAGGATCAGCTCCATGGCAAAGCTCATCTTGCCGCCATTGACCACGATCGAGGTGGGGCTGGACATGAAGGAGTCGTGGATCATGTCGAGCAGGTAGGGGAAGTCGATCCCCCACTTCTCACGGGCCCCCTTGCGGAAGTGGATGATCACGAACGACTCATCCGCCGTGGGGATGCTGCGGATCTGGAAGGGGTTGGAGGTGTCCACCGTGGGCACCCGTTGGAAGTTGATGTCGGTGCGGCTGAACTGCGGGCAGATGTGGTTGATGTAGTCCGGCATGCGGCGCAGGATCGTGTCCACGGTGGCCTCGGCCGAGTAGCCGCGCTCGGCGTTGTCGCGGGCGATCTTCTGGATCCACTCCAGGTTGGTGATCGGCACCACCCCCACCAGCAGATCCACCAGTGAGGCCACGTCGTAGCCCTCGCCCACCACGCCGCCGTGCAGGCCCTCGTAGAAGAGCACATCGGTGCCAGTGGGAATCGGCTCCCAGGGGGTGAACTGACCGGGCTCGAGGTTGGTGCCCAGCCGCTCGTTGTGCTCGGCCGCCTCCTCGGGGGAGTGGAGGTAGTAGCGCTTCTCGCCGCTGCCGTTCTCGCCGTAGCTGCGGAACAGCTCTTCGAGCTTGGTGAAGATGTTGGCCTCGGGGCCGAAGTGGGAGAAGGTTTCACCGCGGGCGATCGCCGCCGCCATGGCCTCCTTCATCGGCCCACGCTCATAGCGGTGGTAGCTGTCGCCCTCCACCACCGCCGGGGTGATGCCCTCCCGCGTGAAGATGTACTCGAAGGCCCGCTTCACGGTGGTGGTTCCCGCGCCTGAGGAACCGGTGACAGCCACAACCGGGTGACGCTTCGACATGGCGCGGGGGAGGGAAGACTGAGGCCGAGTTTGGCAGGTCGCCGGGACCCCCCGGCCGGCTGAGGTCCGACCCGCCGGGCGGGTGGCGTCAGCCCTCGAGGGCCCGCAGCAGCTGCTCAGCCATCGCCTGGCAGCCCACCAGGGTGCAGCCCTCGGCCATCAGATCGGCGGTGCGGTAGCCGGCCTCCAGCACCCGGTCCACGGCGCTCTCCAGATCGGCGGCGGCGGCCTCCTGCTTCAGGCCCACCCGCAGCAGCATGGCGGTGCTGAGCACCATCGCCAGCGGGTTGGCCCTGTCCTGGCCGGCGATGTCGGGGGCCGAGCCGTGAATCGGCTCGAACAGGCCCGGACCGCCCTCGCCCAGGGAGGCCGACGGGAGCATGCCGATCGAGCCGGTGAGCATGGCGGCCTCGTCGCTGAGGATGTCGCCGAACAGGTTGCCGGTGAGCAGCACATCGAACTGGCGTGGCGCCCGCACCAGCTGCATGGCGGCGTTGTCCACGTAGAGATGGCTGAGCTGCACATCGCCGTAGTGGGCGGCGTGCAGAGCCTCAACCCGCTCGCGCCACAGCTGGCTCACGTCCAGCACGTTGGCCTTGTCGACGCTGCAGAGGCGGCCGCGGCGCTGGCGGGCCAGATCGAAGCCCACGCGGGCGATGCGGTCGACCTCGGAGCTGCTGTAGGCCATGGTGTTGAAGGCCCGCTCCTCACCGCCGGCCTGCACCCGCCCCTTGGGGGTGCCGAAGTAAATGCCGCCGGTGAGTTCCCGCACCACCAGCAGATCCACCCCCTCGATCACCTCCGGCCGCAGGGTGGAGGCGCCGATCAGGGCGGGCACCGTCTTCACCGGGCGCAGGTTGGCGAACAGGCCCAGCCCGCCGCGCAGGCCCAGCAGGCCGCTCTCCGGCCGCTGCGCCCGGGGCAGGCTGTCGTACTGGGGCGAGCCGATGGCGGCCAGCAGCACCGCGTCGCTGGCGCGACAGGCCTCCAGGGTGCTGGCGGGCAGGGGTTCGCCACTGACGTCGATGGCGGCCCCGCCGATCGGCTGTTCGTCGTAGTGCAGCTCCAGCTGGTGCCGGCGGCTGACGGCATCGAGCAGCTGGCGGGCCACGGCCATGATCTCCGGCCCGATGCCGTCGCCGGGGAGCAGGGTGATCCGGTGGCGGCTGGTCATGGCGGCGTTGCCGTGGTGGCGGGAGCAGCCGGGGAGGCTAGGGCCCGGCCGACTCCCTGCCGGGCTCGCTCCCCTGGTTGCCCTGGCCGCGTCTCTCGAGCTGGCGCAGGGTCCGGGCCAGCTCGGGGAGCTTGTTGAAGGCGGCCGAGCAGCGCAGCCAGAGCCGGTTGGGGATGGCCGGGTAGCCGCTCACCACCTCGCCGGCGGCCACCTCCCCATGCACCCCCGATTTGGAACTGGCAATGGCCCCATCGCCCATCACTGCCTTGTTGGCCAGCCCCACCTGCCCGGCCAGGATCACGCCGTTGCCAAGCCGGGCGCCGCCGGCGATGCCCACCTGGGCCGCCAGGGCGCAGCCCTGGCCGGTGTGCACCCCATGGCCGATGTGCACGAGGTTGTCGATCTTGGTGCCGGCGCCGATGCGCGTCTCACCCACGGCCGGGCGGTCGATGGTGCTGCCGGAGCCCACCTCCACCCCGTCTTCGAGCACCACCCGGCCGGTCTGGGGCATCTTGCGCCAGCCGCCGGCGGTGGGCACGAAGCCGAAGCCCTCCCCGCCGATCACGGCGTTGGCCTGCAGCACACAGCCGCGCCCCAGGCGGCTGCCGGGGTGCACCACGGCGCCGGCGTGCAGTTCGCACCCCTCGCCCAGCTCCACGTCGGCGTAGAGCACCACGTGGGGGTGGAGGGTGCAGCCGGCGCCGATGCGCACCCGCTCGCCGATGCACACCAGGGCGCCCACGTGGCTGCCCATGGCCACCACGGCTGAGGGATCGACCACGGCGCTGGGGTGGATGCCGGGGGGTGGCACGGGGGCTGGGTGCAGGGCCTCGAGGGCCTCGGCGAAGCCCAGGCGCGGATCGGCCAGGGCCACCCAGGCGATGCCGCGCTCGCTCAGCTGACGGCGCAGCCCTTCGGCATCGTCGGCCTTCGCCGGCAGCAGCACGGCACTGGCGCCGGTGCCGGCCAGGGCGGCGGCCAGGCCACTGCCGGCCTCCAGGAAGCTGAGCTGGCCGGCGATGGCGTCGGCGATGGCGCCGCCGCCGTGCAGCTCCGGGTCGTCGGCGAGATCCCGCGCCACGCCGCCGCCAGGCTGGGAGCGGACCTCATTGAGCTGGCCGAGCAGTTGGCTGAAGCGCATGCTCTGGCGGCGTCCGGCTGAGCGGATCGTAAGCAGGGCCCTCAGAGCAGGGCCAGGCGGTCGCGGTGCACCGCTTCCACCCCCACCCGGCCCATCAGCTGGCGCAGCTCGCCGCTGGCCAGGCTGGCCAGGCCCCGGCCGAGTTCGCGGCCATCGGCGGCCAGCAGCCGCACCGCCTCACGGGCGCTGAACTCGCCCTCCACCGCCGTGACCCCCACGGCCAGCAGGGAGGCGCCCTGGCGCCGCAGGGCCCGCTCGGCACCGGCATCGAGACGCAGGCTGCCCTTGGGCACCAGGGCGTGGGCCAGCCAGCGCTTGCGCGTGGAGAGGGGCTCGGCGGAGGGCTGGAACACGGTGCCCACCCGCTGGCCCGCCAGCAGGGCGTCGAGTGCCGTTGGATCGCGGCCGTCGGCCAGGTGCACACGGATGCCGCTGGAGGTGGCGATGCGGGCCGCCGCCAGCTTGGTGGTCATGCCGCCGGTGCCCCAGCGGCCGCCGCCACCGGCCACATGGCTGAGGCGGTCGAGTTCGGCCAGGTCGCGCACCTCCTCGATCGGCTCGGCGCTGCTGTCGTTGCGGGGATCGCCGGAGTAGAGGCGGTCGACATCGGTGAGCAGGATCAGTTCGTCGGCGCCCACCGCCACCGCCACCAGGGCCGAGAGGGTGTCGTTGTCCCCGAAGCGCAGCTCATCGGTGGCCAGGGTGTCGTTCTCGTTCACCACTGGCACCACGCCCCAGGCCAGCAGCTGCTCGAGGGTGCGGCAGGCGTTCTGGTAGCGGCGCCGCGAGGCCAGGTCGCCGCGGGTGAGCAGCACCTGGGCCGCCGTCAGACCACGCACGGCGAAGGCGTCCTGGTAGAGGGCCATCAGCTGGCCCTGGCCCACGGCGGCGGCGGCCTGCAGGGCCGCCACTTCGCCCGGGCGCGCGGCCATCGCGAGCACGGCGCAGCCCAGCCCCACGGCGCCACTGGTGACCAGGGCCACGGCGTCGCCGCGGCGGCTGGCGCGGTTGAGGCTGGCGGCCAGATCGGCGATCACGGCGCTGGTGGGCCGCTCGGGAGTGCCCCGCAGCAGGCTGGTGCCCACCTTCACCACCCGGCGCCGGGGCCGCTGCAGGCGCCCGTCGATCGGCGCTGGCATGGTCATCCCACGCTGGAGCCGAGCCAGTGGGCCAGGCGCAGCTCCAGGCGCTGCAGCCGGTCGTGGCGGCAGGGCTGGCCGAGGGGATCGGTGGGCTTCACCAGCACGGTGTACAGGCCCAGGCGGTTGCCGGCGATCACGTCGGTGAACAGCCGGTCGCCGATCAGGGCCACCTGGCGATGGGGCAGCTGCAGCTGCTCCAGCACCCGGCGCAGGGCGGCGCGGCGGGGCTTGCCGGCGGAGGTGGTGAAGGGCAGCCCCAGATCGGCCGCCACCGCACCGATGCGCTCGCGGGAGGGGTTGTTGCTGAGCAGGTGGATCGGCAGCTGTCGGTGGGCCTCCTCCAGCCAGCGCTGGCAGCTGCGGGGCACGGTGCTCTGGCGCCAGGGCAGCAGGGTGAGGTCCACATCCACCACCAGGGCGGCGATCTGACGTTCGAGCAGCTGCTGCAGCGGCAGCTCGGCCAGGGTGCAATCGAGCAGCCAGTCGGGATGCAGCAGCTGGCGCAGGCTCACTGCAGCCCCTCCCGCTCCTCCAGTTCAGCCTCGATGCGGGGCTGCACCCGGTCGAATTCCTCCCCTTCCACCAGCACGGCCTCGGTGCCGTCCATGCGGGCCACCACGAAGTAGGGATCGAGGGGAATGTAGAGGCCGTATTCCCGATCCTCCACCAGGAAGCTCACCAGCAGCTCGTAGGTTTCGCTGTCGGCATCGCCGTCCTCCTCGTCATCGAGGTCGTCGGGTTCGGGCTCGTCCAGCTCCCCGTTCACAGTCAGGGTCACCGCCGAGCGCACCAGGGTGAGGTCGTGCTCCTGGAGCACCACATCCGCCACCGAGAGGATCGGCTCACTGGCCTCGACGGTGTCGATCAGCTCCGGTTCATCGCCAGCGTTGAGGCGGAAGAGGCACACCGGGGTGTCCACCGGGGTGAGCAGCACGTAGTCGCGGCCGTCGAGGGGGATGAGCTGCTCGAGAAAGCAGAGCAGCTGGCGCCCCCGCTGGTCGCTCACCAGCAGGGTGGGCACATCGCTGGGCAGGTCGGTGGGCCGATCGGTGGGGAGGTCGCCCGAGCCAGTCATGAAGGAATCCGCGGTGCTCGCCGGTGGTGGAGCTGTCCCCTCAGGATGGAACAACGCCGTCCAGCTTGCCGGCATGGGCGCTCGGCGCCTGCTCAGGGGGCTGCAGGAGCGGCTGGGGTTCCGGGCCTTCGCGCAGCCATTGCTCCAGTAGCAGGGCGGCTGCGGCGCTGTCCAGCCGGCCGCTGCGATCGCCGTGCAGCCCGTGCTGGTGGGCGGCGGCCCAGCTGCTGGCGTGCTCGTTCACCCAGGCCAGGGCCAGGCCGGTGGCCCGGGCCAGGCGCTCGCCATAGCGGCGGCAGTGGCGGCTCTGCTCGCCGGGCTGGCCGGCGCTGTCGAGGGGCAGGCCCACCACCAGGGCCTGCACGCGGCGCTGGCGGATCAGGGCCTGCAGGTGCTCCAGGTCGGCGGGGAAGCGGCCGCGCGCCAGGGCCGGCAGGGGGGTGACGGTGATCCCCAGCGGATCGCAGCCCGCCAGGCCGATGCGCCGCCGGCCCACATCGAGAGCCAGGGCTGAGCGGGGCTGGGGCGGGGAGGTCAGCGGCGGATCAGGGGGGTGGGCATGGGCCGCCGCCGTGGCTGGAGCTGGCGCAGCACCGCGTCCAGGCGTTCAGCGGCCCCCTGGGCGGGGGCGTGCAGCTCGT